>CAYNGH010000001.1:0-93777 GCA_964396845.1 uncultured bacterium
AGAAGAAGCCCGCCGGAAGGCTGAAGAAGAAAAGAAGCCACGGAAGAAACGAAAGAAACCACGCAAGGGTTATGATACTGTGGAGATACCTGATTTCTCCTTCCAGAATCCCTTTGCTTCACCGCCGGATTCAGAATAACCTGATGCCGTCTGCCACTTTAATTGTTGCCTGAGCTTTTTAATGGCTTACTTTTAGTAGCGATTTTTTCGAGTTTTAAATAAAAACTGAACCAATAACGATTTAATACGATATGTTGTATTTCTGCTGTTTATTTTTCCTCAGGGTTTTGTTTTAAATACAAGGAAAAAAACTTGTCCGAAATCTCCCCTCCCCCTGGTTTTCCAAAAAGGGGGTTTTCTTTTCCAGGAGAAAGTCGGCCAACAGAAGAAGCCCCGGCAAAGCCCTCCCAAAAAGCCTTGGAGGAAGCCCTGCAATGGTTAATGAATTAAAAAAACAGTATAATCATTTAGAATTCTGGCAACAACAGAGTTTATGTTTTTTGCAGGGAGGCATCATAATGGGAATCTATAGGATGACTCTGGTCTTTTTGCTGATTATGGCCCTGACAGTCGGGGTTCAGGCTGATTCACTTCATGAAGCCGTCAAGAAAAGGGACATTGAAACTGTCAGACTCCTGATAAAAACCGGGGCGGATCTGAATGCCTGGGACAGGACCGACGGATGGACTCCCCTTCACATGGCAGTATATCATGGATATACGGACATTGCGGAGATCCTTGTAAATGCCGGCGCCAATGTTGATGGCAAGGATCAATACAACAATGCGCCTCTTCATTACGGTGCTCTTCTGGGGAGGAAAGATACTGTGAGGCTTCTCATAGACAAGGGTGCCGATGTGAACATAAAGGGCAGTGATGGCATAATACCTTTACACAGTGCGATATCAAAGGATCATCTGGAAACCGCCAAACTGTTGATAGAGAAGGGGAGCAATGTGAACTTCAAGGCTGATGACGGTGATACGCCACTTCACACTGCTTCTGCATTCAACTGTCTTAGAACTGCGAAACTGTTGATAGAAAAAGGGGCCCATGTGAATGCGAAAACCAGGGAAGGAGAAACACCTTTATATTTCGCAATAAAAAATGGTCACAATGAAATGGCAGGACTTCTACGTCGTCATGGAGCAAAATCCCAGTGACCAGGAACAGAAGAAACAGTATAATCAACCTTGAAGACAGGCCCTGATACAACACAGGCATTGTTTACTGCAGTCTTATATTGTTACATTGATCAACCCCGGAGTTAACTATGAACATCAAAGAAAAATTAGCATTGCTGAAAAAGACCGTTGACCGGGTCAACCAGAGGCACGCCGTCGCAAGTCCTGCTGTTAAAAACAAAACAAAGCCCATGGAGTTTCCCGGTTTTATCACAAAAGAAACCTCCGCCGGCCCTGCATATTATCGGGATACGGTTTTTCCCGTCAATCATCGTCATGGCAATGTCTTCATACGGGAGGCGGTGGATGTCCCCGGCATTATTCTTTGTTTTCTGGGGCAGGATCCCGAACTGGAATCGGTGTGTTTGAAGGACGCTGTTTTTATCGATACTGAAACCACCGGCCTTGCGGGAGGCACCGGCACTGTGGCTTTCTTAGTGGGGGCGGGGTTTTTCCGGGAAGGTTCTTTTGTTGTCCGGCAGTATTTTATGCCCGACTATCACCAGGAAGCTCCAATGCTGGAACATCTAAAAGGTCTGATGGATGGGCATTTTTCTCTTGTGACCTTCAACGGAAAAACCTTCGATATGCCCATCATCAACACCCGGATGATCATGAACCGCCTTCGCTGTGACCGCAATGAGCTTCCCCACCTGGATTTGCTCCATCCTGCCCGGCGACTGTGGAAGGCCACTTACGGATCCTGCAATCTTACCGCCCTGGAAAGGCAGGTCCTCGGATTCCGCCGTTATGACGACATCCCCGGCAGTGAGATTCCCGAGATTTATTTCCGTTATATCAGGAACCGGCGTTTCGATATGATGGAAAAGGTTCTGGAGCATAACCTTCATGATATTGTGAGTATGGCGGCGCTGGCGGTGAGGATGTGGGAGCACGTGGAGATGGGCCAGTGCTTCAATCTGGAAGAAGCGGGGGATTATCAGAGCCTGGGCCGGATTCATCAGAACCGGGGGGAGTGGATGAAGGCTGCGTCATATTACGAAAAGGCCCTGAAATGTCCCGGGGGGGATAATCTGGATATGGTCCGGCGGAATTTGTCCCTGATATACAAGAAGGAAAAACAGTGGGACAGGGCCTTGGATTTGTGGATGGAAATGGACAGAAAAGCCCGGGTTTCCATATTTGCCTCAGTTGAGCTGGCCAAGTATTATGAACATCAGGTCAGGGATTATCCCATGGCCCTTCGCCATTCCCTCCGGGCAATGGATATGCTGAAAAACAGGAAAAAAATAGCTGGGGCCGGCAATGACCACCGGGAGTTTCAGGAGCTTTCCCGCCGGCTGGATCGGCTGAGGAAAAAACTGGGCAGTTGATGAGTCCAATTTTCTTATGGAAAAAGGTTTCCCCCGGCAGGTTTAGAAAACAACACCAGTGAAGAAATCCGGCAAATTAAACTATATATACCTTGTCATTCTGAATGTCCTGTTTGTCCTTAAAATCAAGTTTCAGGAGCTGTTTCAATTCGGACACCGGCTCTGGTGGTGGAAGTATCATATTTACGGGGGGATGCTCTACTGCCTGGATTCCTGTTACCGGGTCGCACGACGGGATTCTCAGCTGATCAAGGAATATACCTTTGAAAACTTCGGTTACGGCGAAACACCTCCTTCCACCCTGAAGGCCATGTTTGATCCCATCAGGCCGGAGGATTACGGGCTGTTCATAGACATCGGAAGCGGGCGGGGACTGGCGGTGTTCAGTATGTATTTTCTCTATGACATCAGGTGCATCGGCATCGAGATTCTTCCCACTCATTGTTCCCGGAGCCGAAAGCTGAAAAGATTCCTGAGAGTGGATAAAATTGAGATCCAGCAGAAAGATGCAGTGGATTTTGATTATTCCCGCCCCGCCATTTATTATTCCGCTACCACATCCTTTGAAGACAATCTTCTGGAAGAACTGGAAAGAAAGCTGAAGGAAACCCCCCCGGGATCCATCATCGTCATGGTTCACTGGAAGTTAGAGGGGCTGGAATTTGAGCTGTTTCATCAAGGGGTTTACGGCTTCACCTGGGGATATGACAATGTGTATTTTTACCGGCGGACTCCTTACTGATGGTTTGTCCCCCGGTGCCGGTGCTGTCGGGCAGGGATCCTGGAAATAACATTAGAATATGCAGGCTGATGATGAATAGTGTATTTAATCCCCGGAAGAAGGTTTGATAATGAAGGTCGCTGTGATTGGAGCCACAAGAAGAAAGAACGGCACTGGAGAATATATCGCAAAATTTTTTCATCAGCAGGGATCTTGCCTGGTTGCCCTTCTTGGGAGAACCACAAAAAGCGCAAAAGATGCCTCGGATAATCTCAAAAAATACCGCATCAATGCTGTCCCCTATGATGATTTTGACCGGATGATGGACCGGGAAACCCCCGATGTTGTTGCAATCGCATCGCCCCAGGAAACTCACCGGGAGTATTTATCAAGATGCTCCGCCAGAGGGGTTCATATATTCTGCGAGAAGCCCTTCATATGGCCTCCTGGTGATATGACAGAAGTGACGGATGAAGTTCTTGCAGGCAACCCCGGAAAAGTTCTCGCCATAAATACCCAGTGGGTTCATGCCCTGCCCCATTATGAAAACCTGTGGGGAAAAATCAATCCCCGGAAGGTGTCTTCCTTTACCGCCAGGCTTTCTCCAGGGGTAACGGAGCTGGAGGATATGATTCCTGATTCTATGCCCCATGTCCTGAGCCTGCTATATACTGCCCTCGGCCCGGGGAAAATCCGGGATGTTACAGCAGGGGCAATGGGCAGATCCTGGATAGTGGAGTTTTGTTATCAGCTTGAGGATAGGGAAATTGCCGTAAGGGTGGAGCTTTCTCCCTATGAAACCCAGCCCCGGCCCATGAGTTTCGGTTTTGACGGCAAAATGGCCAGCCGGGAGATCCGGATGCCCGGATATTTGATATATTTTAGCAACGGCGAGAGGGTGATCCCCATCGAAGATCCCCTGAAACTTTCCGTGGCGGATTTCATTGATGCTGTAATAAACAACAGGGAACCCGTCGCCGGAAGAAAAATGATAATTCACAACCACCAGTCCCTAAAGGAGCTTTTTAACGGCATCAAAACAAACAGATCATCAATAAACAGAAAGTGTGAATAAAATGGCGGAAAGCAAAAAACATGACTTCGGGGCGAAACTTTGCCAATCCTCGGTGATTCATCACCTCAAAGATTATGTCCGGTGGAGGCAGGAAATCTCCCGGGGCGGGCAATCAAAAATGCCCCGGCTTGGCCCCCTGTCCATCAATCTTGATCTGACCAGTGCCTGCAACCTGGCGTGCCCATTCTGCGTGGACTCGGAGATCATCAACACCGGAGATTTCATCAGGACCGGGAATGTGAAGGAAAGCATCGATACCCTTGTGGATTACGGCCTCCGGTCGGTTATCATCATCGGTGGAGGCGAACCGGCTCTGCACCGGGACTTCGAAGAACTGACAGCATATTTCAAGGAGAAGGGGCTTCAGGTGGGGATTGTCACCAACGGAAGCCGTCTGGACAAGGTTGTTTCCATTGCGCCTTTGCTGAGTGCCGGCGATTGGGTGCGCATATCCCTGGACTCCGCGACCCAGAAGACATATGAAGAAGCCCACCTGCCCAAGGTGAAGATCGACTTTCAGGAGATCCTGAATAAGGCTGAGAGGATCAAACAGCTCAACCCGTCAGTGTCCCTGGGGTTTTCCTTTGTGATATTCTGGGATTCCATCACCTTCAACGGCTACTCCATGCCTTCCAATGTATCCCAGATGACCCCGGCGGCCAGACTGGCAAAAGAGCACCGCTTTGATTATATCTCCTTCAAGCCCTGCCTTGTGAGGCTGGACGGCTCCAAGAAGGAATCCTTCATGCACGGGGTTGACCGGGATGCCAGGGACAATATCCGGGGGGAAATCGCCGGACAGCTGGAGGAAGCAAAGAAGCTCAACGACGACACCTTCAGGATACTGGAAAGCGTCAACTTGAAAGCCCTTATAATGGACCAGGTGGAACAGCTCAAAACCCAGCCCGGAGTCTGCCATATGCAGTTTTTCAGATCAGTGCTGACTTCCGGCGGGATTTTTCACTGTCCTGCATTCCGGGGGGTGGAAAAAGCCAGAATCGGCGATGTCACCGGCTATCAAAACGAAAGGGAGATTCAGGAAACTTTTAAAACTCTGGAAAAATCCATCGACTGCTTCAACGCAACAGAAGAATGCCGGGAAGTTGGG
Source organism: uncultured bacterium (assembly GCA_964396845.1). GTDB lineage: Bacteria > Vulcanimicrobiota > JAJTBE01 > JAJTBE01 > CAYNGH01 > CAYNGH01. Next base: position 5,423 of record CAYNGH010000001.1, read on the forward strand.
TGTTTCTATCATCATGCCAACTGCTGGATTGACGAGCTGATCCGCAACAGTGGGGATGTTGAAACCATAGAACCCGTGGAGGATATCGACTGCTTCCTTTGATGCCGTGGGCTATGGTTCTTCCCGGATTATCCGGGACACTTCTTGGGTGAGCTGTGCAACTTTCTCTGCCCGCTGAACGCTAAGATTCCCCAGCCCGCATGAAGGAGTGATGAAAGCCTGCTCCACCAGGGTGTCATAGGGGATCCCCCGGTTTGTGAGTTTCTTCAGCAGTTCTCTCAATCGGGTACTCAGCGATTCCGGGGTTTCTTCTTCAACATCGTCGGAGGTGGGAACAATCCCCCAGGCCAGAACCCCGCCATCACTCAGGAAAGATTTGATTTCACCGGGATACAGGAGCAGGTTATCACCGTAGCCGTAGGCATCGAAGCTGAGAACATCACACCGGGCCCCCATAAGAATTCCCCAGTCGGTATTTCCGCAACAGTGAATCCCCGTGTAACCGCCCCGATCCCGGATTCCTGCCATAACCCTTTTGATCATCTCCACCCCTTCTTCTGCTTCCATGGCTACCATGGATGACCCGATGCTGGCAAGATAAGGCTCATCGATGAAGATTATAACATCCCCGTGGATTTTCCTCAGGGTTTCCAACTGCCAGGCCCCTTTCATGGCCAAAACCTCCACCACCGATTCCCGGTAGGATTCATCATACAATATGGGCTTTAACTGTGAGTCGGTGACCATCAGGCAGAAGCTGACAGGGCCTGTCACCTGACCCTTCACAAGAAGAGGCTTCTCCCCCGCCACCCTTGACGAGGATTCAAGAAAATGATAAAACCCCCTGGCCTTGTCCCGGGGAAGGGCAAAGTGCTCAAGGTTGCCATTCATCACCTGTTCCATGGCTTCTGCCATGGCTTCAAAAAAATCATCATCCACCGGGGCAGCGGTGAGCTTTTCCTTTTCAGCGTCAAGGGTTATGCCGGGGATGCCGTCACAGAACTGGATGTACATCTGCTCGCCGGGGTGGGTCATGGGAAGCTGAGGCCACAAGGGAACCCCGGAGAAATATTTCATTATCATTTCCATGGCCTCGTCGGGTTGTTGGTGGGGGAAACTGCCCACCGCCATGGGGATGCTCCCGGGTCTTAGTCGATCCATTGCGATATTTTCTCCGATCTTTAAGTGGTGAAGGTTGCCCATCAGGGGCCGGGGGTTTTCCCTCTGACCGGGGCAAAATAGGGGTTTGATTCCCTCCGCTTCAGCATTGCACCGCTGGCGAATTCTTTAAACAACCATAAAAGTCCTTCCTCCAACTCCCGGGGGCACATGTGCAGGGGCTGAAAATTAACCCTGGTCCAGGTGTATCGGCTCCAGTCCCGACAGAATATCCGCCCTTCCCGGGAAAGCCTCTCATAAAGGGGAGTCCCCGGCATTGGCGTCAGCACGGCAAAGTCAAAATCCCGCAACCCGGACTTTGCAATAAAATCGAGGGTTCTTCGAAAAACATCCCTCCGGTCGCCGTCAAAACCGAACATGAACAGTCCCGTCACCGGCGCTCCCATTTTCTGGATTTGACGAATCCTCCGGGGATAATCCTGAAGCATCTCTCTCTTCCAGGGATCCACTTCCATCATCGCTTCAGGATCCACCGTTTCCAGGCCGATGAGAAGCCCCCGGCACCGGGACTGGGCCAGCAAATTCAGAAGAACCGGGTCGTCGGCCACGGCAATATCGCAGAAACATTCCCATTCCACATCCTCATCTGTGAGGGCCTGAACCAGTTGCCGGGCCCAGTCCCTGTGGCACAACAGGTTCTCATCGCAGAAATGCAGATATGGCCGGGGCTTGATGGATTTAATCCTGTGTATCTCATCAATCACCTGGCTGATGGTTTTGTGGCGGTGTCTTCTGCCGTATGTCACGGGAAAGATGCAGAACTCACATTTGCGGGGGCATCCCCTGGTGGCGAAGATGGGCATCTTGTTGTATCTTTTGGGATTGGATATAAGATCATACCTTGGTGGCGGGATCTGTGTAAGATCCACTGGCTCCCCGGCTTGATACAAGGGTTTGGCTTTGTCGGCCAAAAAGTCCTCAAGAAACCGGCAGAAGGACTCTTCTCCCTCGCCGGTGATCAGGGTGTCGCAGTGACACTGGGCCTCCCCGGGAAGGGCCGATGCATGAAGCCCGCCAATGACCGTGTATGTTCCCTGCCCCCTCAGAATATCTGCTACTTCATAACCCCGGCGGGCGTTGTAGTTAACTGTGGAAACAAGAGCCAGATCCCATGGGATTTCCGTGAGGATCCTCCGGGATTGGGCAGGGGTGATGTAGTCTTCCTCCACGTATTGAATGTTCCATTTGCGGGGCATATATGACGCAAGAACCAGCAGGGCCAGATTGGGAATAAACTCGATGTCGTCCATCATCAAAGCCAGGTTATCTTCCAGGTCCTGATAAATGTCAAACAACAGATCATTGCTCTGATTCCGATCCTGTCCCCGGGGACTGAAAAGCAGGACGTTCATGGGGTTCCTCCATTGAGCATAATCATAGCATCCAACCGGGGAAAAGTCCAGAGGACAGAGGCTCAACCGAGGTTTGTTAATTAATTCACATACTTGTTGATGCGACTTTTTAACTACCCCGGAAGGAGTCTATCATGGCGGGGAGAAACTTTGATAAAATACACATCATACGGGGGATTAAGATGGATCTTGAGCAGATTCGAAAACGCTGGATTGATTACAATTTGGACATAATAAACCGGTTTGCCGAAGAAAGCCGTATCAACTCGAATTCCATGGACAAACTGCGGGTTTTTTCCATCGACTACCTTATCGATTTTGAATCGGAAATAGAAGAAGACCCGGAAAATCTTGACGGGGGAATCCTGACTCTGGACACGGTTTATGCCGGTTATATCGACAGTTTCCTTGGCAGATGGTATATTCAGAAGGTGGAAAACCCCAATATCCAGGATTTAAAGCAATATCAGGAACTTCTGCACCGGCTTTTTACATTTATCAAGGAGAAAAAGCTTTACAAGGAAGGTTCGGGGCAGTTGTCCAGGCTCATTAAAAAGCTGGAGGCAAAAAAGAAATATACCAAACGTCTGACAGACTACCTGGAAATCCAACAAGAGAAAGATGACGAGGAAAAATACCTGGACCTGATGCGGGAATGGGAATACGAGGATCTTTATTGATAAAACAAAAAAAAAGAGAAAAGCCTCCCCGGGGTTTGGGTCATGCCCCGGTTCTGGCAGGATTGATTCTTATTCTGATGTTGCTTCTGACGGTTGTTCTTATCGGCGGGAAGCAGTTTTTTATATCACCGGACAAAAACCACAGGGGGCTTTCACCCAATGGATGGCCTTCATTTCACGGGCCGGGGGGATTGAACCGCCTCACTCCCCACTCAATTCCCGATAAAGTCAAAGTCGCCTGGACTTTTTCCACGGGGCACGACATCCAGTCCTCCCCGGCGGTGGATCCCCACGGCAACATATACTTCGGCTCCGGAGATCACCACCTCTACAGCATCACTCCCGGGGGAATCCTCCGCTGGAAATATAATGCCGGCAGTCGTGTTCTGTCTTCACCGGCCATATCCGCCGATGGCAGGGTCTATGTGGGGACAGATCAGGGAAACCTCCTGTGCCTCACTCTGGAAGGAGAGCTTCTGTGGAAATTTGAAGCTCCCAACGAGGTTTTTTCTTCGCCGACTCTGGACAGCGGGGGCCGGGTTTACTTCGGCTCCATTGATGGAAAGCTTTACTGTGTGAATCATAATGGGGGGCTTGCCTGGTCTTATGCGACAGACAATGCTATATACTCTTCGCCCCTGGTGATTCCCGACGGCCCGGAGAATCCCCGGAATGTGAAGGTGCTGGCAACATCGAAGGATCGCTTTATTCATGCCCTGACTGTCAATGGAAAACTCCTGTGGAAATATGAAACTTCCGGGGAGATTTTCTCATCGCCATCATTGAGGGACGGGCTGATATACTTTGGTTCTGACGATGGGAGGCTTTATTGCATGAACCTTTCCGGAGAACTCATCTGGAAGACACAGCCCCTGGGGGGAATCGGATCCACTCCGGGGATTACTGCCGATGGTGGGGCGGTATTTGGTTCTGTTAATGGTTTTCTCTACCGGGTGGCCCAAGGCGGGGAAGTGCAATGGCGGTTTGAAACCGGGGATGAAGTTTTCCCTTCCCCTCTGATTGACTCCCGGGGCCGACAGGTGATACCCTCCCAGGACGGGAATATCTACTGCCTGGATTCCACCGGTGAACTGATATGGAAGGTTCCCACCGGGGGGGCGGTGTTTTCATCCCCCTGCGGTGTTAAAAATCCCGTCAGCGGGAAGTTCACAATATATGTGGGAAGCGATGACTCCCGGCTTTATGCCATCGAAGAAGATTCCTTCCCGGAAAGGACTGACAATAATGACTGAATATCAGGATTTAGAATATCAGATTCCCGACAGAAGGCAGTTTGAACAGTTGATTCACCTCATATCCCAGTCCCTTCATTTCCCCCGGCTCAAGTGCCGCAAAGCCATGGAGAAGCTGGGCCGGGAGAACTACCGTTGCCTTGTCCGGGACAACCGTCCTGTGGGAGGGTTGGGGTTCCTTTCCATGGGGCAGTTTTTTGGGGGTAATTCCGTGGAAACTGCCGGAGTGGTTGCCGTGGGGATACCTCCTCAACTCCGGGGCCGGGGTGTGGGGGCTGTCCTGATGAAAAAGGCTCTGTTGGAGTTGCGGGAGAAAAATGTCCCCATATCAGTGCTTTATCCCTCCACGGTGGCTTTTTATCAAAAATTTGGATATGTGATAGCTGGACACCAGTTCGCCTATGAGATGTGCCTCCCCATGATACCCCCGGCAAAAAGTTCCCTGAAAATGATTCCCGCGCCTGATGTCATCGAGAATCTTGAATTGTACCGGGAGATTTATAATATCCAGGCTCGGTGTGTCAACGGCAACCTGGATAGAAGCTCCTTCCTGTGGGAGTGGTTTATGAACCCTTACGACAAGGAGGTTTTCAGGTATCAGGTGTTGGACAGGGGCAAGGCCACAGGTTATGTGATATATACCCAGGGATGCCAGGGAGAGTCGATAAAATTGCTGGATGTATGCGCCCTGAGCCGGGAAACTGCCCTGGGGATCCTGGAGTTTTTCCGGGGACATGGGACCATCACCGCAAGTCTTTTCTGGAGCGGAGGCCCCGGGGATCAGTTGTTAAAATATCTCCCCAATGCCGGGTTCAAGGTTTCTGATATGCACTTCTGGATGATTCGAATGGTGAACCCCGCCCTGGCCCTGGAACAGAGGGGTTATCCCAGGGGACTTGCCGGCACTCTTCACCTGAAGATTACCGATGGCCTCATTCCTGAAAACAATACCTGCCTTCAGGTGGAGTTCAATCAGGGCCGGGCCCGGGTGACTCCCGGAGGAAAAGGGCTGGTGACTCTGTCGGTGGAGCAGTTGGGGAGTCTGTTCACTTCATTTACCTCCCCGGAAGAATTATCCCTGACAGACCCCCTGGAAGGGGATCCTGATCAGCTGGATCTATTGGGCCAGGCTTTTTCGGGACCTGCCCCCTGGATGAGGGATATGTTCTGATCACATGACAGATTGGGGATGCTGGCCGGGCAAAAGGGAAATAGGCCCTTTCGATGAAGCTTCAAAGCTGGAGGTTGGAGATTTGGACAGGAAGGATTTTATTATTGTAACAGGGATGTCCGGTTCGGGAAAAACCAGCGCCTTGAGGAATCTTGAAGACCTGGGTTTTTTCTGTGTGGACAACCTTCCCCCGGCATTGATTTCCAAGTTTGCCCAGTTGGCAGAATCATCGGGTTTTGAACGGGTTGCTGTGGCGGTGAATGATTCCGGGGATGATTTTGTGCAGGAGATCGAAAAAAACCTCAAGGATCTGGAAACTTTTGATTTTCATCCCCATATGGTTTTCTTTGATGCTCCCGATGAAGTGCTGGTGCGACGTTTTTCCGAGAGTTATCACAGGCATCCCCTGGCCTTCAGGGAAGGGAGCATCATCGATGCCATAAGCAAGGAGCGGAGCCTTCTGGTGGAAATCCGGAGCCGTTGCGGAAGGATCATCGACACCGGGGACATGACCCCGGCAAAACTGAAAGAAGAGATTACCCGGCAGTATTTCAACCGATACGGTGGGGAACATCCCATATCCATCACCGTCATATCTTTCGGCTTCAAATACGGAATACCCCGGGATCTGGACCTTCTCTTTGATGCCAGGATCCTGCCCAATCCTTTTTATGATCCCCATCTTCGCCCCTTGGATGGCCAAAGCAGAGAAATTCAAGACTTTGTTTTTATTGACGAGGAAAGCAGGATCTTTCTGGATAAACTCCTGGAGCTTGTGGGTTTTCTAATTCCCCGCTACATTTCATCGGGCAAATCCCATCTCACCATCGGCATCGGGTGTACCGGCGGGCATCATCGGTCGGTGGCGGTGGCCGACAGGATAACGGGGTTTCTAAAAGGCCGGAATTACCGGGTTTCTCAAGATCACCGGGATATATGCCGGCAAAGTGAACGGGAGCCTGTCAGGGGAGAATCCTGCCGGGAGAATTAGTTATCGGGAAGAGGAAAGTGAAAGCATTCAACAGGTTATACAAGTGGTTTTTGCCGGGCATGAAGATCAAGCGGTGGATCTTTCTGTCCTGGATCGGCCTTTCCATTTTCAGTATCGGCCTGATCCTGCTGATGGACATAAAGTCATATATCCCCATGGAAGTTCGCCTTGCGGAAATCCTGGGGGTGGATACCCGCACTGTGGATCTTCTTATGATTTTTATCGGGCTTATTCTTCTATTGGTGGGAATCCGTCAGTGGTTTGTTTCCATTTATATGGCGGTGGTTCCCCACGAAAAGAAAAGTCTTGTGGATGTTATCTTCGAGAAACGTCAGCTGGATTACGGTCTGAAAATAACAGCCCTGGGCGGAGGAACCGGCCTTTCCAGTCTGCTCCGGGGACTCAAGACCCATACATCAAACCTGACTGCAGTGGTCACCGTGGCTGATGACGGCGGTTCATCGGGGAGGCTCCGCAAGGAGATGGGAGTGTTGCCCCCCGGGGATATACGCAACTGTCTTGTGGCCCTGGCAGATCAGGAGAGCCTCATGGGGGAGCTTTTCCAATACCGCTTCAGTGATGGTGAATCTTTGGAGGGGCATTCCTTCGGGAATCTTTTTCTGGTGGCCATGACTGCAGTTGCCGGGGATTTTGACCAGGCCATCAAGAAATCCAGCAAAATCCTGGCCATCCGGGGCCGGGTCATACCCTCCACCCTGTCCCCGGTGACTCTGTGCGCAGTCACCAAGTCGGGAGAAATGATAAAGGGAGAGTCCGCCATAACCCATGACCGCCGGAGCATAGACCGGGTTTATCTGGAGCCTGGGGATTGCCGCCCCCCCGATGAAGTCATCGAAGCCATAGCTGATTGTAATCTGGTGGTGCTGGGGCCTGGCAGTCTTTTTACCAGCGTTCTTCCCAACCTTCGAGTTCGGGGAATGGTGGAGGCCATCAACCGATCCCGGGCGTCGGTGGTTTATGTGTGCAATGTGATGACCCAGCCGGGAGAAACCGACGGCTTCACTGCGTCGGATCACTTGAAGGCCCTGTTGAAGTCGGTGCCGGATCTCAAGATTGACTATTGCTTAGTTAACAACCAAATGCCCCCTATGGAACTTTTGGAAAAATATCGTCGGGAGGACCAGTCCGCAGTGGAGGTTGATCTGGAAAACATCGAGAAAATGGGGATAAAGCCAATTCAGACCCCCCTCATATCCACCACGGATCTTGTCCGTCACGATTCGAATCTTCTGGCCCAGAGCATAATCGGAATTCTCAAGGAACCCCATGGGGAGGTTTTATAATGACCGGCAGGATGAAGACAATCCGGGAGATGCAACAGGAAACAGAAGAACTGAGTCTTGGGGCCAGGGCACAGAAGTCTGTTCACAGCCGGGGACGGCAGTATCCCGAGGATCCCTGCCCTATCCGCACCTGCTATCAGCGGGATCGGGACAGGATCATCTATTCCAAGGCTTTCCGGCGGTTGATGCACAAAACTCAGGTTTTCATCGCTCCCGAAGGGGATCATTACCGCACACGCCTGACCCATACCATCGAGGTTTCCCAAATTGCCCGCACCATTGCCCGAGCCCTTCAGTTAAACGAAGACCTCACCGAGGCCATTGCCCTGGGCCATGATCTGGGGCATGCGCCCTTTGGCCACGCCGGGGAGTCGGCCCTGAACCGCCTGATGGAGAAGTTTGCCGGCCAGGGATTTCATCACAGCCTTCAGAGTTTGCGGGTGGTGGACTGCCTGGAGAAACAGGGGGGGCTTAACCTCACATATGAGGTGCGTAACGGCATTCTGGCCCATACCAAGGGCCGAGGGGACATGAAATCAAAGGGGCTTTTTGCCCAGCCGGAAACTCTCGAGGCAGGAGTGGTTCGTTTCGCCGATCGGCTGGCGTATATCAACCACGACATTGACGATGCCATCCGGGCCAGGATAATCTCCCCCGACGACATCCCCGGGGACCTGCGGGAACTCTTCGGCGAGGGGATATCTCCCCGGATCCATACCATGATTATGGACATTGTTGAATCATCCCGGGAAGCCCCGGAGATAACCATGAGCCCAAAGATGTTCCAGGGGGTCAACCGCCTGAAGGATTTCATGTTTACCAGGGTCTATACCGACTCCCCCGCCAAAGCGGAAGAGCATAAAGCCGACATCATGATAAGTCAGGTATTTGAATATTTGATGAAGAACCCCCGGCTGATCCCCGATGAGATCCGCCGTTGGGGCCGGGACGGGGAATCGTCCGGAGATAAGGATGACCCGGCGGTTCAGTCCCGGGCCGTGTGTGATTTTATTGCGGGGATGACGGATCGTTATGTGATTGCTTTTTACAAACATCTGTTTCTTCCCCGGTCCTGGGAAGTTGACTTCGGGCAGGGGGGCGGTCAGGTTAAATGATTCCCCCGGAAGTAATAGATGAAGTGGTGGCCAAAACTGACCTGGCGGGGCTGGTGGGGCAGTATGTCACCCTGAAGAAGACAGGCAGGAATCTCAAAGGGCTTTGTCCCTTTCACAACGAGAAGACTCCGTCCTTTGTGGTGACTCCCGACAAGGGTATATTCAAGTGTTTCGGATGTGGCGTTGCCGGGGGAGCCATCCAGTTTCTTATGAAAATTGAATCCCTGGATTTTCTCGATGCAGTAAAAACCCTGGCCCGAAGCGCCGGAGTAAACCTCCCCACCACCGCAGCCCAGAGAAGACAGGTCACTGAAAGAGAGATTCTCCGGGGACTGATGGAAACCGCGGTGGCTTTTTATCAGGAACAACTGAAAAGCTCTCCGGGAAGAGTTGCCATGGGATACCTCCGGGGACGGGGGCTTTCCCCCGGTGTGATAGATGCCTTCCGTCTGGGTTTTGCGCCGGGATCGGGAAATGCCCTGGCCCGGCATCTTCGAAGCAGAAGATTTGATTATGGGGCAATGGAACGAGCGGGGCTGGTGCGGAGATCCGGGGATGACCTGTGGGATTATTTCCGGGGACGGATTGTTTTTCCCATATTTGACGGTCAGGGACGGCCTCTGGGAATGGGGGGCCGAAGCATGGACCCGGAAGTCCAGCCCAAGTATCTCAACACCCCGGAAACATCCATATTCCAGAAACGAAGCATTCTCTACGGCCTTCACCTGGCCAAGGGGGAGATCCGCCGTCAGGAGGAGATATTCATCGTTGAAGGATATATGGATGCCATTGCCCTTTATGGTGCGGGCATCAAGAACACCTGCGCATCCATGGGAACTTCTCTTTCTGTGGAGCAGGCCCGAAGTGCGGCCCGGTTTGCAGGGCGGGTGCTGTTTGCCTATGACGCTGACAGTGCTGGTCAGGCGGCAACTCTGCGGGGGATTGAAATTTTCGAAGCCGAGGGTTTGAATGTCCGGGTTATAACCTTGCCCGGCGGTGAGGATCCTGATTCCATTATAAGGAAAAAGGGGGCCGATTATTTCCGGAAGCTGGCAGGCAAAGCCCAGGGGATTGTCAACTACAAGATTCACCAGCTCACCCGAGAGGTTGATGTTGATTCTCCCGAAGGAAAACAGCAGTTTGTGGAACGTATTTCTCCCATTCTCCGCCGGGTTCGGGGGGATGTCCGCCGTATGGAATATATCCGGCTTATTTCTCAGGGATATGACATCAGCGAGGATCTTCTTCACCGGGCTGTAACCAGGGAAAAAATCCGCCGATCAAATATCGATGTAAGCCCGGTTATCCGGCCCCGGCGTCTTTTGCCTGCCGAGAGGCTTATTGCCCATCTTTTTTCTTCTCCCGGGCTTATAGAAATATGCCGTGGTTACGACTTTTTTGATCATCGTCACATGGACTCTCATCTGCTGGCCATCTACCATGCATTGCTAAAAATGGAACCTTCAGAGGTTGAAGTGATAACCTCGGAACAAATTTACCGGCTGTCCCAAGACGAAGAAGTCATAAAAAAGGCGGTGGATCTGTCCATGGTTGAAGGACTACCCCCGCCGGGTGAAGAAGAAATCCGGGCAATTTTGCGGGAAATCGACATGGTGGGAAAAAAACGCAACCTGCGGGAGCTTCAGGAGAGAATCAATCGGAAGATTCAGCAGGGGGACATGAGTCCCGGCGATGCGGATCTTGTGGAGCTCAACCGGTTGCAGATGGAGATTCGAGGCCCCAGGCAGTGAGGTTTCTCCCGCTTATTGTTATTTAGTTATATTTGCAAATCATTGGAAAACTTGAAGTATATAAAAACCAGTTGAACAAATAGAAGACTTGGCAAGTTTTTCGTTTTATGGCATATCCGGGAGGAAACCATGTCAAAAGGGGAGTTTTCCCTTGAAATAAGGCAGTTGATAGCCCAGGGCAAGACCCGGAAGTTTTTGACATCCGAGGAGATTAACTCTGTACTTCAAAAAGAAGACAGACTGGATCCCCAGGAGATTGAAACCCTCATTGACAGCATTATCAGCGAGGGAATCGAGATTGTTGACGAACTTCCCGACGAGGCAGAGGAAAAAGAAGAAGAACCCGATGTGGAGGAATCCCCTGTTGACCTATTTCCCCAGGGAGTGGCCCTGGATGATCCCGTCAGGATGTATCTCAAGGAGATAGGCCGGGTTCCCCTGCTCACTTCCAGCGAGGAAGTCCATCTGGCCATCCGCATTGAACAGGGTCTTTTCTGTCGCAACCATTTGCTGGCGGAACCCGCCCTGTGGCAGGCCATACTGGAGTCAGACAGGCTTGACAGAGATAAGAAGAACAAGGTCAAAAAACTTTACACCAAAATTTCCAGTCTTGATATCAACGGTGATGAGGATGTTTCTCAGCAGATCCTTACCCGGTGGGGACAGGTTACATCTCTGGTTGAAGGGGACAACCTCCTCGAAGAGCTTCTTTTTGATGAAGGCAAGCAGATATTTCAGGTTTATCTTGAAAAATGCCACCTGATGCGGAAATACTGGGAAGAGATTCTGGAGCAGATTCTTCCTTATTCTTCCTGGGAGCAGATCAAAGATGCCCGGGTCATATCCGCCCTGGAAAACCACCTGAAGGAATCAGAAAAACTTCTCAAGGAAAAGATTCTGGAAGGCAAAATAGCCAGCGAGAGGATTAACGAGCCGGCATTTCTCATAAACAAGGCCCGGGAGCTTCTCACGGAAAAAATCCGGAGGGGTTACCATGCCCGGTGGAGGCTGTTGCAGGCAATGAACCTCGGTGAACGTCTGAAACAACTCACCGAGGACATGACCATTTTTGACGACCGCATATCCAGCGATGTGGAGGGAGAATCAGAAACTGATCGCAGTAGCCGGGTTGATCTGGCCAGGGTTCGCCGTCAGGAGATTATTGCAAAATATGATGATCTCCAGATCCTGCAGGAACGGATTCAGAACAAATACGGCAGTGATTTCAAAAAGCTCAGGAAGCAGATTCAGGATGGCCTGGAAGCCCGAAAAGCCCTTGAACAGCTGGAAGAGGATCCCGATTCTTTTTACGAGGCAAACAAAGAATCCCCAATCTTTACAAAAATCCGCAACCGCCTGGGAAAACTCATCGAAGAGGTGGATCGGAATCTTGAAATTCTGTCCAAACAGGAAGGCCGGCTGAAATCTCTCAAGGAATCCTGCATTGAAACCCTCAACAACCAGGACAACGTCCTGCTGAAACTGGAAGAATACAAGGTGATCGACCGTCACCTCATCTCCGGCAAGGAAGCCATCAAACAGCTCACCGAGGCGAACCTGAGGTTGGTAGTGAGTATCGCCAAGAAGTATATCTCCAAAGGGATGCTGTTTCTGGACCTGATTCAGGAAGGGAACCTGGGGCTTATCCGGGCGGTGGAAAAGTTCGATTTCCGCAAGGGATACAAATTCAGCACATACGCCACATGGTGGATCCGACAGGCCATAACCAGGGCACTGGCGGACCAGGCCCGCACCATCCGCATTCCCGTTCACATGGTGGAAACCATAAACCGGCTCATCAAGGTGTCCCGCCAGCTTTTGCAGGACCTGGGAAGGGATCCCACTGTGGAGGAGATTACCCGGGAGATGTTCCCCATCGATACCGAGGAAATCCGGGAAACCCTGTCCAAAAGCCTGGGGTTTGATTTGCAGATGGATCATGAGCTGATCCAGGAAGAGATTCGCCGGCGGGAAAAGGTCTGCCAGGAAAAAGTCCGGGAGATTCAAAAAATCGCTCAGGAACCCATATCCCTGGAAACCCCCATCGGTGAAGAAGAAGATTCCCACCTGGGGGACTTCATCGAGGATGATGCCGCCATAGCCCCTGCAGAAGCGGCCTCGTCAATTCTCCTCAAGGAAAAGTTAGAAGATGTCCTTCACAACCTGACAGATCGGGAGAAGAAAGTTCTCAAGCTCCGATTCGGTCTGGAGGACGGACGATCCCGCACCCTGGAGGAAGTAGGCCGGGAATTCGGCGTCACCCGGGAGAGAATCCGCCAGATTGAAGCCAAGGCTCTGCGGAAACTCCGGCATCCCGCCCGGTCCAAATGGCTCAAGGATTACTGGATGGGACAATAACCATGCATAATCGAGGATAACCTTGTTTCCCTTGACTCATGTTTATTTTTATTCAACCATCTTCCCTGTCAGCAACGGAGGAGTTCTGGGTTCTGTTTTTCCCGATACCACTCTGCTGACAGGTATGAAATGGGCCAGTACCCATAAGATGACACTGGATTTATTCAACAGGGCAAAAAACCAGAAAGACCCGGCGGTTAGAAGCTTCATTCTGGGGCTGATGACCCACGGGGTTGATTCTCTGGGGCTGGATTATTACGGCGATGAGGAATACAAACCCGGCAGTCCCGGCTATGCCTATATCAAGTCCCGTCCCCTGATTGAAGATGTGATCCGGGTCTGCGGGATTCCTGCTCATATGGGGCCTTGGAAAGCCCATAACTTCATCGAGATGGGGATTGAATCCCTGGTGGCCCGAAAAGAACCCCGTCTTGAGGAATGGGTATCAAATGCCAGGCATGATGTCCGGGGAATCGATTCCATCTCGGGGATGCTGGGGGAGTATTATAGTTTGGAGCCATCGGTTTTCAAGAAGGGGATGATCCGTTTTATAGATTTTTTACAGCCTTCAGGGAGTCCCGAGGACCTGGCTTCAAGTTATTGCCGGGTGCTGAGGGTTCGCCACCAGATCCAGAATCTCCCGGTAGAGGATGTTTCCCGACTGATATACCGGGCCAGGGATTTAATCCGGGATGAATACGAATTTTTTCTTGATGAGTGCCGGGAAGGGTTTCTTTGTAGCTGGCCGGGAATCTGCCGGGAGGGGCCTTGGAAAAATCCCGAATAAGCAAGAGGTTTTACGCTACCGGTAATAAAGATATTATTTACATAACGCCTTTGGACGCAGGAGTGGATTGATGAAAAGAATCGTCACAATGATTTGTATTATTATTCTGGCCATGACAGCATTGGCATCAAGGGCAGAAGCTCAGACGGAATCAGGCAAATCCCTGATGGATGCCATTGAGGCTATTTCCCAGACCAGGGTTTTTATCGAATTTTATTTTATGGAGGCGGGGGATTATCCCGAAAGCCTGGAGCAACTGGAGGCGGATTTAAACTCCCTGCTTCCCCGGAACATGGAAAATGTAAAGATTCCCAAGGATCCGGCCACGGGATCTCCCTTTGTTTATAAAATGGCCCCGGATCGCAAGTCCTACAGCCTCAAGGCGCCGGATCCTTCCCGTTACGGGGTCCCCCGACTGGAGTTTGTTCAGGTCCCTTGGGGTGGTTTTGCAGAGATTGCCGAAGAGCGCAAACAACGTTTTCTCCAGATGATTTCCATTGAAAACATCAAGGCCATCGCCACAGCCATCGAGTATTACGCCAAGGATCACGCCGGAAATTTCCCGGCAGAGCTCAAGGATCTGATCCCCAAATACTTGAATACCATGCCCGTTTGTCCTGTTACCGGTGATTTTTATAAATACCAGCAGGACAAGGACAAGAACTACACCATCGGCGCGCCGAAGCCATCGGTTTACGGTCTGTCGGAAATGTTCTTCTCATCTCAGCGGGGTTGGGTTACGAAGTGAACCGGTAGCCTTCTGCCAGCAGGGGTATCAGGGATGCTCCCATGAAAGCCCCCAGCAGGTATGATACCGGGCCAGTTCCCATCAGGGGAACCAGAAATGCTCCCAGAACAAGTGCTCCCAGACATCCTCCCAGGTGATCTGCTCCCCAGACCAGAGATACCGCCGGGGAAGATGATTCTGTTCCACGATGCATCCGGGAGATTAACTCCACACACAGGGGGGCCACAAGCCCCGACAGGATCCCCGCGGTAATCATGGCTCCATACAGAAGAACCACCCATCCACGGCCCTTTCCTCCCAGGAGGTCAATCAGGGGAGATATGCCCAGGCACAGGATCCCCAGAAACAGTGCAGGTATTGCCACCATCCACCAGGGATGAGATTTCCTTTTTATGATATGTCCCGCTCCAAGGCCTCCGGCAAATATCCCCAGCATATAAAGGCCCACCACAAAACCTATTCGTTCATACAGGTAACCATAAAGATTCTGGTATGAATACAACAGGAGAAGAGAAACCCCCATCCCGCAGAATCCCGATGCAAACACCATCCCCGGCGGGGATAAGGGTGTTCTTTTGACAGGAAGTGCCATCACTGCAACAGACAGCCCCAGGACAAAAACAGCAATAACCCAGTAGATGAAGGCGAATCCGCCTTTTTCCAACTTGTTGATAATCGGTGAGAGTCGGGAATCCGAGGATCCATCCCACAGTTTCAACCCCTGGAGGTAAGCCACTGGTTCAAGGTCCCGGTTGAATTTTGCCTCCCGGAGATCTCCCAGGCTTTCCTGGAAGAACCGGAGCCGATCCCCTTCGTAGAAGGTTTCAAAAAGATACGGAGTAAAGGTTGTTTCTTTGATTTCCCTTGCCTGAAAGCGATGAAAGAGAACTTGCGGATCCTCGGTGGGAGAGGCGGGATCTGTTGATGCAAATATAAAGGCGGGATGCCCGGGGCTGGTAATCAGAACGGGAAAAACCTCCCTCAGGGTCTTGAATATGGTTCGATTGTATTCAAGAAGGGTTTCCGACAGATAGTATTCCGACGAGGCCACTGACAGGGCCAGCACTCCACCGGGGGCCAGAACCCTGCGGACATGGCGGAAGAACTCCAGAGTGTAATAACGGTTTGTCAGGGCGCTGGTGGGGTCCGGCATAGCCACGAATACCATATCCCACGGCCCTGGTGATTCTACAAGGAACAGGCGGGGATCCCCGTGAAGAACCGTAACCCGGGGATCCTGTATAATCTTTTTTTCTTCAGGGGTCATATATGGGTCAATCAGCTTGTCCAGAGCTGGATCCATGTGTATTACCGTCATTTTTTCCACCGGATGCTTCAAGACTTCCCCGATGAAACCCGGTGTCACCTGTCCCAGAACAAGTACCTGCCGGGGAGCCGGCGACTGGGTAAGAATATGGTGAGCCTTGGCAGCATCGCCGTAAGGATCCGGGAAAGCATAGCCGAATACACCGTTGAAGTAAACAGGATACTGTCCTTCCTGCTCTCCTATGGCGAGATTCTGATATGGGGAGTCAGCCTGGGCCAGGAGAGGAATTCCCTTCACAAGGGTTTTCCAGCGGGCATTGCGGGAAGCCTCTTCCACACCGGGAGCCATGGCCACAAGAACAAACACCGATAGAACCAGGCCCATGCTCAGGGCATCAGGTATGCCTTTTGTCCATCGGTGAAGACGGGCCCACATGACCCCCAGAGCCATGGAGGCAAAGATTATCACCCCGCAGTGAAATACCGGCAGAATCCTCACCAGGAGAAAGCTGAACAGGAGTCCCCCGCCCAGAGAACCTGCAGCTTCCATGGCATAAAGAAGTGGAAACTCGCCGACACCGTTTCTGATCCGGCATCCCAGGGGAAAGGTGAACCCCGAGGCCATACCCGGCAGAAGTAACAAACCTAAGCTTAAAAGAGCCATCTTGTGAAAAGGAATCAGCAGGCCGTAATCCACTCCGGTAAACTGACGGCTGATGCGGATCACCGGTATGAGCACAAGGGGAGCTGCAGCCACCGTCAGGGCCGAGATGCAGAAAACCCTGTGGGGTTCTCTGATGCGGCCTGAAATCAGGGAGTAAACCAATGCCCCCAGAGCAATGGACAGAAGCCATGAAAAGAGAAGATAGCCCAGCACCAGTTCATTGCCGTAAAATATTACGGTAAACTCCCGGAAAAGTATGGACTGGGTTATGGTGGATCCAGCCCCCAGCAGAAAAAAAAACAAGGGGAGGATCATCCCGATTCGATTCCTGTGCAATGGCCCTCCTGGGATGTTTAGTTTCCGGGATTGCCCAGGCCGGATTCAAAGACCATTCCCATCCAGCCTTCCCGCAGGGAGGTCTTTAAAAGCTTCATTCCCAAATCCTCTCCCCGGCGGGTCATCTCCTCCACCCGGTCGGTGCCGATGGATCCGGTTATAAATAGTCCCCCCGGCGACAGGGACTCCCCTATCCGGTGGATTACTGACAAAATGAAGTCTGTATGGACATTAACCAGGATTATGTCGAAGGATCCCCGGATCTTTTCGAAGCCGTCACTGACGATATATTCCACCTGCCCGGTCATGTCATGGTATTTTTTTCTGGCGGTGGTGTAATTTTCCCGGCTCTCCCGGATACATATGGGGTCATAGTCCGCCATCAGAATCTCCCCGGCCCCCATGCGGGATGCAACAATGCTGAGAATCCCCGATCCACAGCCCATATCCAGCAGACGGCAACCAGGCCGCATATATTCTTCGACCAGTTCAAGGGTCCCCGCAGTGGTGGGATGATAGCCGGACCCAAAAGCCATCCGGGGTTCGATTTCTATGACAATATCCCCCGGCTCCGGCGGTAATTCATGATCTTTCCAGGGGGGTTTGATGACAATCCCACGGCCTATACGAGTTACCGGAAAGAACTGTTGCCAGGAATGCGCCCAGTCCTGATCCTGAATTTCCCTGGTGACAACCCGGGTTTTATCCACAGAAAGAAGCTCTTCCAGTCGCCGAACATTTTCTTCTATCCCCTCCATGTGGGGGATATAAACCATCAGCTTCACCTGGCCGTTTTCTTCTTCTTCTGCCCAGGACTGTATTTTCTGGCTCAGGAGAAGCCCCGTGAGATGGGGCAGGAAATCCTGCCGGGCAGTTATCTCCATCTCGTACCATTTTTGTATGTTTGTTGAACTGTTCAAAAGTCAATCCCTTTCGCCCTGCGGTGGCTGTTTGTTTTCCCTCAAGAGTTCCCAGAACCGCAGGGTCCCATCGTCGGAGGATGATACCAGCCACTTTCCTTCGGGGTGGAAGGCCAACCCGGTTATTTCGCTGGAATGCCCCCGGAGTACGTCGATATAATCGCCGGTTTTCGGGTTCCACAGGCTGATATTCCGGTCAAAGGAGCCTGAGGCCAAAATACTCCCGTCGGGAGAAAACCTCACCGAGGTAACCCGCCATTTGTATGCCAGAATCTTGGTTTTCCGGGCCAGGGATGGGATGCTCAGAACCTCTATGACACAGGACCCCGCCCCAGATGAAAGAAACTCACCACATGGGGAAAAATCCAGCACAATCCCGAAGGCCCGGTATTGAACCAGAGAAGAGATTCGAGATCTTTTTTCAATATCCCACAGGAATATCCTGTCATCATCATCCCCGGTGGCCAGGTATCGCCCCTTGGGATCCGTTGCAATTCCAGTTATCCGGCCCCGGTGATCCTTGATAGTCCAGTGGATTTCTGGTGTTTCTGTGTTCCAGGTTAACACTTTTCCCGTTGAATAGCCCGCAGTCACAAGGTTCCTCCCGGGGATGACCTCCAGACCTGTCACAGATCCGGCTTTCCCCTCCAGCACCTTGGCGCAACGGCCATTTTCTGCATCCCATATTCTCAAGGTTTCATCAGCAGACCCGGTAATCAGCCTCTTGTTGTTCAGGAAAGCCCCGGCGGTCACTTCGTCCCGGTGACCCTCCAAAGGTTCAAACCACTGGAGGTCTGTTGTTTTCATGACATATACCCTGCCGTCATCACTCCCAGTGGCCACAAGATTTCCATCGGGAGAAACTGCTACCCACAGGGGCGCGCCGGTGGGGATTTTTATTATCGGGCCGACCTTGTGAAAGCTTCCCTGGCCAGGGGGCAGGGTGCAGTCATGGGGCGGTTCTTTGCGGGCTTTCTGCAGGCATTGGGGAAAATCCCACAGCCGGGCGCACAAATCCCCGGAAACAGTTATCAGCTGATTCCCCCTGGGAGAAAATCTCAGGCGGTTCACATTGAATATGTGCCATTCCAGGTATCCCACCTGCCAGTCATTCTGTATATCATAGACCCGCACCAGCCGATCCTGGGTGGATGCGGTCAGGTACCTGCCATCCTTTGAAAAGGCCAGCCCCGTCACCGCCAGAGGGACTGGAATGCGCCGGATTAAAGTCCCGTCGCCGGCCCTCCAGATGCCGATGAAAGCCTCGTCGCCTCCCCCGGCGATGATATCCCCATCGGGTGAAATCGCCACAGCCCGGATTCTCAGGGAGGATGCGTTTATTGTCTTGAGGATATTTCCTTTTTGATAATTTAGCACTATCACTTCGCCCATGTTGGTGCCTGAGGCCAGAAGATTGCCAGGCCCTGCCTTCAGGCCAGTGGGGTAAGAGTCCTGAAGCCTGATCCTGTTTTTCAGGCTCCCGATATTTGGATCCAGAATAAATATCTCGCCCCCGCTGGATGCCACTGCCACAAGGCTTCCTTCTTTTACCGGCTCCAAGGCATTCACCTCGATTCCATCGCCTCCGGGAAGAGAGAATGTCCTTTTCAGGGAACCTTGGGCAGGGTCCCACATTCTAAGGGTGCCATCCATGCCCCCGGTTACAACTATATTCCCGGCAAATACCGATGAAACCACCTGTCCCCGATGACCCTTCAGAATATGCAAAAGACGGCCATCATTCACCTGCCACAACCGGGCAGTGCCGTCATCAGAGGCAGTCACCGCAAGACTGCCGTCGGGAGAGATGCTCCCGTCATTCAGAGCGCGACGGTGGCCTTCTAGAGCATTGTCATAATCCCGGAAAAACATATTCCCCCGGGCTATGGTCTGAGAGATTATATCCCGGGATCTGATGGGAACAACTCCTGACGGGATGGGCTTCCTAACGATGGGTTCCCCCGGGGGGGATTCGTGGGGATCCGAGATGTTGAAAAAGTGTATGGATCCGTCCCGCATCCCCAAAAGCATCAATCCCCTGGCATGGTCAACAGCTGACGACTCAATGAATTCTTTTGTCTGGTAGGAATAAAGCTTGTCCCCTTCCGGCACTTTGTGAAAGAATGATTCTTTTTTATTGCCGATGATCCCCAGGGTTCGATTTCCGGTAAAAACCACCTGCAATGCCTGACCCCATGGCCCCGGAGGAATCACCCCGGCAGGTATGGCCCTGTCCCCGGAGGTGTCCCACATAAATACCCCGCCTTCTTCACAGCCCGCCACCAGCAGGTGGGAATCAGGAGAAAAGGCCACCTGCCAGGCTTGATCCTGATGCTGGGTGAGAACTTCTATCCGCCCAAATGATTCTGCATCCCAGAGGCTGATGGTGTCATCATAACATCCCGCTGCCAGAAACCGGCCGTCGGGAGAAAAGGCGATGGAATGAATGGCGTATATATGGCCCCGGAGGATCTGGATGGGTTTCATTTCCCGGTAATCCCAGAGCCGGATGAAATCATCCCCCCCGCCGGAAGCCAGAATCTTCCCGTCGGGGGAGAAGGCCACTGAGAACACCTCAAACAGGGATCCTTCCAGAACTCCCAGCAGACTGCCGGTTTTTGCATCCCATATCCTCACGGTGGTATCCTCGCCCCCCGAGGCCAGAATCTTCCCGTCGGGGGAGAAAGCCACCGACAGCACCGCCCCCCGGTGTCCCTGCAGGGTAAGAAGAACCTCGCCTTCAGTGTTACCGATGATGATATTCCCGTTTCGATGTCCGCCGGCAAAGAGTTTTCCCCCGGGAGATATGGCAAGGGTTGTCACCGCTGTCCTTTGAGGATTGATACTTACGGGAGGCCGGGTTTCCAGGCGAAAAGAATCCCTGGGGGTTGGCCCTGTTTGGCGGAAACCGGGACAGCCTGACATAAACAGGAGGAAAAGAGCAATACCGGCAGTCAGGATAATGATGGGGACTGTCCTTTTGACTGGATGTTTCAAATCAGATCAAATCTCTTCAGGCTCGATTTCCGGTATGTCAAAATCATAGGAAGGCTCCGGCTCCGGGGTTCCCTCATCATCGGGATCGGGGATGATAAAATCATCGTGGGTGGTGGATGGCTCCGGCGTATCAGGATCCCCGGTCACCCTGCCCTTGCTGTCGCTGGTCTTTTCAGTCTGTTTCCCGCCCTGTTCTGCGACCCAGTCCTGGGCATACCACTGGAGGATAACATCCCGGAGATTGTTGACCTGTTTTTGTGAAACCCACTGGGGATCCCCGAAAGGTTCTTCGAAAACCTGATTCCCGTCGAGGTTCTTCAACAGGGGAGGGAACTCCAGGGCCACCTGGGCCGGCTCATGCACCTGAATCTGAGTGCCGACTCGGGTAAAGTTAACTCCATCCAGCAAATATTTTGTGTTGCCCCGGTACTGGATTAATACCCTGTCGAA
Source organism: uncultured bacterium (assembly GCA_964396845.1). Classification (GTDB taxonomy): domain Bacteria; phylum Vulcanimicrobiota; class JAJTBE01; order JAJTBE01; family CAYNGH01; genus CAYNGH01. The sequence continues at coordinate 26,745 of CAYNGH010000001.1, forward strand.
TTTCTGCCGGTTCAAGGCCCGGGCATATTCAAAGAAGAAGTAAAGGGGGGTCAGCTCGTCGGGGCGGTCAATTTTCTTGAGGTTGAACACCAGGGTTCCTGTCTGCATAAACCCGCCATAAGAAGCCTCGGCGCTGATTTCCTTGAACTTTTCTTCTTTTTCCCGGATCTCCTCCAGAGGCCGTCGGATGTTGGAATGCTCGTAATTGGACCAGCCAGCGGACATTACAATCAGGGCCACTGCCACGATTACCGCTGCCTTTCCATATGCAAAAACCTTGCTGTCCATATATCCCTTCACCGCCAATGCATAAATCCGGTATCATTCAACCGGTCATTTTTTCCGTTTCCTGCATGATTATAATTTGCCGGCGCGGGTATAAAAACCTGCCCTGGCCAGTGTCGCCCCGTTGAGATTAACGGTAGAACACTAACTGATACATGTCCCCCAGTTTTTTGAATATGGGAATGAACACCTGACGGATAATCTCATCCGGGGTTCTCTCGTCATTTCTCTCCCTTTTGAATTCTTCCGCCATCTGAGCCACCGTCAGTTTTCCCGAGGACAGCTCGTATGTCAGGATCTCCTCGGGCTGGGAAAGAACTGCATCCACAGTAGTCCGGGGAAGGATCAGGGATGTCCCGTCGGAAGAATACTCCCTGGGTTCATGCACCCGCTGGGCATACCACCGGGAAAGGCCTTCAAGGGGGATTTCACTGAACATCCGGTAACGGGGAGATTCAAGATAACGAAAGAATGCCGTCAGGGCTTCTCTCTTGCTCAGGAAGTGAAGATACCAGAGGCTGGACAGTCCATAATGCCAGGCCCATTGGAAATGAATCCCCAGCATGTCGATGGGGATTTTTGGGACAAGGCTCTCCATGACCGACTCCACCCGCCCGAAGAATCGCCGTTGCAGGTCCCGAATGCCGTTAATGCTGAAGGTTTCCGTGGTCATGTGGACATCAGACAAAGTCAGTCCCTTGACAAAGCGGTCGTCCACCACATTCAGGCCATATCTGCCGGGATCTTTGGCAATGGCGGTGCCGGGATAAGGCCCCATGTAAAAGGCGTTCACCTCGACGCATCCCGGCGCAGCGGACAGAAGCTCTTCTGCCAGATCCTCGGTGGCCCGGTATGTTTCCTCGTCCTCAAATGGGCCTCCCAGGATGAAGTTCCCGATGAGGCACATTCCCCGGGTTTTCCATACCTGCTCAACAACCCGGCGGGTCATGTCATGGTTTATCTGTTTGCCGTATATGTCCAGGATCTTCTGGTGTCCTGATTCAAGCCCCACCTGAAGCCGGGCCAGCCCGGCTCCTGCCAGGGCGGGAATCATTTCCGGGTGCCTGTCCATAATGTCAACCCTGCCCTGACAGAAGAAAATAAAGTCCCGGTTGAAATCTCGGCGGTAATCCACCAGCTCCCGGGCAATCTGCTGGACTCTTTTGGGGTTGGAAATAAAGGTGTCGTCGATTATATCAAAGGCCCGGTATGGATGGGACTCCAGGTTGGATATGATCTCTTCAGTCACCTTGTGTGGACTCCGGTGACGGTATTTGAGGCCGTGGACTCCCTGAAAGCAGAAAAGGCAGTTATAGGGACAGCCCCGCCCCGACACCACGTGGAATATCTTCTGAATCCCCGCCAGGGAATGATCCGGAAAGGGGAGGATATCCAGATCCTTTATGGGTTCTGCCGGGGGGTTTGTGATTATTTTGTCGCCCTTCCGGTATATCAGGCCGGGAATTTGGGAGTAATCCCCCTTTTTGTTTATCCTGCAATCCGCCAGGCCCATGATGGCTTCTTCCCCTTCTCCCACCACGCAGGCATCAATGGCGGGATCTTCCAGCATGCCGGCTCCCAGACTGGTGGCCAGAGGCCCCCCCACCACTGTCAGGATTCCTGGGGCCCAGTGCTTGATTTCCCCTGCCATGTGGCAAACCTGCCGGTGATTGTCGGACACGGTATAAAAGCCGGCAATGGCTGGACGATCCATCAGAAAAACCTTTCGAATCTCATGATGTGTCATATGGTAGAGCTGATGAATTCCCAGGCATTTCACCCGGTAACCCCCATCCCGGAGAACTGTGGCCATGGACAGCAGACCCATGTTGTAATAACTGTATTCAATGTTGAATGCGGAATCCAGGTGGAGAAGAATCACCTGGGGCCGTTGGTTGATTCTGTTGAATTTATTCAAAGGATCCCCCTTTACATTTTGAAGAAAAGTACCTGATATGTCCTGTCCAGTTTCCGGAGGGCGGGGATGAAATACTTTTTTATCACCGTATCCCTGTCAAGGTCGGTGCCGGTGCGAAGGATGAACTGATCCACCATCTCCCCGACAGTAATTTTTCCCGATGAAAGCTCGTATATCAGTTTTTCATGTTCCTTCCTCAGGTGGTATCTGGCCACGGTGGGGGGGAGAATAATCTTACTGCCGTCGGAGGAGTAATAGCGGACTTCCTGAACCCGCATCACAGTGTAGTCCATCAGGTCATCGGGATGGATTCCATCGAAGATTTCAAAGCGATCGCTGGTGAGATACTTGAAATAGTTGGAAAGATCCCGCCGGGTTGCCAGAAACACCGAATGCCACAGGCTTCCCGCACCGTAATTCCAACTCCAGTGATAATGGGTCGCCAGCATTAACCGGGGGATTTTCTTTAAACTTCTCCGCATGTGATCAGTGACTTCGCCATAGAATTTTATCCGGAGCCTGCGAAGAGTGTTAACATCCAGATGTTCCGTGGTCATGTGGACATCCGATGCGGAAAGCCCCGTGACAAAAGTCCCTTCGATGGGGGTCAGGCCGTATCTTTCGGGACTTTTCTCGATGGGAGTGCCGGGATATGGACACAGGAACCCTGCGTTTATCTCTACCACTCCCGGCGCCAGGGATATGAGCTCCTTGGCCAGATCTATGCTTGCCTGAACGGTTTCTTCGCTTTCGCCGGGCCCCCCCAGGATGATATTCCCCACCAGGGTCATTCCTCCGGTGTCCGCCACTAATTTTGTCACTTTCTTTATCTGATCGATGGTAATCTTCTTCCTGTAAGCCTTGAGCATGTCCGGATCCCCCGATTCGATGCCTATTTGCAGCCGGGCAAGACCCGCCTCGTTGAGGGCGGGGATCATCTCCGGATGCCGGGAAATCTGATCCACCCGGCCCTGGCAGAAGAAAAGAAAGTCCCGGCCCGATTCCTCCCGATATTTTTTCAGCCTCTTGGCAAATTCCATGACCCGGCGGTGATCCGACACGAAGGTGTCATCGATTATGTCAAAGTAACGGCTGTTGTATTTCTCGATGTTGTGGACTATCTCATCCATCAGGTTATCAACGCTTCTGAGGCGGAACTTGAGGCCGTGGACTCCCTGAAAACAAAAGATGCAGTTGTGGGGACATCCCCGGCCCGACACCAGGTGAAAGAAATCTTGAGCCCCTGCCAGATCGTAATCGGGGAAGGGCAAACTGTCCAGATCCCCGATGGGTGGAGCCGGGGGATTCTGTCGGACTCTGCCTCCCTCCCGCCATATCAGGCCGGGAATATCACTCAGGGCGCCGGTGGATTCTTTTTTCCAGCGCATCAGGGCCAGCATGGCTTCCTCCCCTTCTCCCACCACCGCCATGTCAAAATCCCCGCAGTCCATTATCTCCGTTCCCAGACTGGTGGCCAGGGGGCCTCCCACGATGATTATGGTCCCGGGACTCCACCGGCGGACCTGCCGGGCCAGACGGCTTACCTGTTCAATGTTATCGGAGATGGTATAAAACCCGGCAAAGACTGGTTTTGACAGGCTGAATGTTCTTCGCATATCTCCGGTGGATATCTCAAAAAGCTGATAACCCCCAAGACACCGAACATTATAGCCTTCCCGATCCAGGAGGGTCGCCATGTAAAGAAGCCCCATATTAAAATATTGATTCTTTAGGTTGTAAAAAGTGGTGGGGTTCATAAAAACCACGTCCAGAGGCGGGTTTGATTTTTTCAAGCTCTTTACCCGGTCGCCGATTTTCATCAATTCCTCCAACATTTTTTTGGACTATATTCTGTTTGCAAAGTCGATTTGCTGTTGTGACTTAATCTTATTTTCCCGGGGCTACTGGTTCAGGCCGATACCTGTTCACCCGGCGGAAATCGGGCTTTCCCCGGAGATATGGAAAGGACTGGATTATCATCTCACCATCCTTGATGGCAGCGACAGACCCCGTAAGGGAGCTGCTTTCCAAAAAGTCCCGATCCAACTCCCTGCCGAATCCCGGCCTGGCAAAGGTCGCATCAGAGTCCCTGCCGGAAAGCTTAAGCCCTCCCATGGATTCAACAGCCAAGGGAGCCGGTATGAACAACATTCGAGGATGGAAAAATTCCATTGCTCCCTGGAACATATGATGGAGGGCTGTTGCACCCCAGCCGGTGGAAGGTTCTCCCCGGAGGGCCAGAATGAAATCTTTGTAATTTTTCAGGAGATCACATATCCCCAAGAGGTTTGCCATGCCTCCATCCCGTCCCGGCCTGAACACAATGCCGTCAAAGGCTCGGCACGAGAGCAACTCCCGGGCCATCTCCCGGCTGGCAGAAAACCCGTCAAACAAGACGGGGCAGGAGATTCCTTCATCCCGGAGGGCTTTTTTCAGCTTTCGGGTCATGGAGAAATGATCCCGGTGAAAGGGCTGGATGACTGCAGAAGTTTTATCCAGCATATTGGCACAGCTTATCATGAACTGATCCGGGGAGTCGAAGAGGCCCCTGCCATCGATTATCACCGTATCATCAGTGCATTCCACTTCACCCCCGAGGATTTGTTCCCCGGTGGTCACAGGATAAGGCTCATCTGCCGGGGAGAATTCTTTCAGAGGCGCAAGCCACAGGTACTCACGCATCAAGGAGCAAACCGGTAGATTCAGGAACCGCCCCAAAAGATCAAAGAGGGCCGAGTCCAGGGCACATATGGCGGAACCCATCCCATGACGGAGTGACGAGGCTTCACCGGTCAGGTCAATGATATCGTCAGCGGTAAAAAAACTTCTCCCCATAATTGCCGGGGCAACCCTCCGCATCATGTCGTCGTCGGCAATCTCCCGGGTCTGGCCGGTCACGGCGGGATCCCCTGTGGGGCCTTCCCCCCAGCCTTCGATAATGTCTTCCCCTGCCCGGGCCGCCACCCGCACCATGATGTTCTCAATGATGGGTGAATCTCCGCCTGTCCCGTGGCTGAAGGAATAAACCTCCACCCTTTTTATCACAGGTCCTTGCATTTTATGCCTCCGGAATCGGTTTTCTTGTTTTTCTTCCCCGGCGGTTGATACTCCTTGGCAGGCGATGCATAAAATAATTAAAAGGAGCGGTGCCAGACCGCCCCTCTATTGGTTTTTCCTGAGTAGTTGCCTATCCGCCGTAGGTGGGATCGATAACGCCGAATCCATCTTTCCTGCGGTATATCACATTGATGGTATCTGTCTGGCCGTTGTTGAAAACAAAGAATGAGAAATCCAGGGCTTCCATTTCCTTGATGGCTTCTTCGATGGTCATCATCTTGGAGTTTATCATGGGGACCCGGATCACCAGGGGTTCTTCCATGATAATGTGTTCTTCCTTGACTTCCGAATCCTCTCCCCGGGGGCTTTCCACCTGGAAGAATTCCTCGTCCACGTGTTTTCTCGCCTTGGCGGCACGGCTCTTGTGCTTGCCTTTTTCTTTTTTAACCTGAATTTCCAGCTTGTCCAGCACCTTGTCAATGGATGTGTACATATCGTTGTTTCTCTCTTCGCCCCGCAGGACAAAGCCGTTGCCATACACGGTGACTTCCACAATGTGCCAGTTACGCTCTGTGGACATAGTGACTTCCGCAGAAATAATAGTATCCATGAACCGGACAATCTTGTCGATTCTTTTTTCCGCGTAACTCTTCAGAGCATCGGTTACCTGAAAATTCTTGCCTTTTACAGTCAGCTGCATTTTACCCTCCCTGTTGTATTTTAGGAGAAATATATCAAAACCAGTTTTCAATATGGGATCATCAAATCCTGCCGGAGAGCCATATCATTCCCCATCAACCAGAAACAGCGCCGATTCTCCTGCGGGCTCTTTCCAGGTCTTCCTTGAACTTTTCGTTGTCAGGGGCCATCTCGTGAGCCTTCTGGTAGTTGGAAAGGGCTTCCTGAAGATGAGTTCTGTTCTGGCTGAAGTTATACTGCTTCTCCAGGGTCAGCCCCAGATGATAATAGCCTTCCGGGTCCCTGGGGTCCACCTCGATGGAGTGACGCAGAATATTAATCGCCTCACTGTATTTCTTCAACTGGGTCAGGCTTTCTCCCAGATACACATATGCCCGGGCAAACCTTGGATCCGCTTCCACCGCCTTTGCATATTCTTCCGCCGCAGCCTGGTAATCCTCTGCCGCAAAAAGCCGTTCGCCGTTGATGAAATGGTGGATGGCCTTTTCGTTTATTCTCTGGGCTCCGGAGGTCTTCAGCCGGCCTTCATACAAATCAACAAACCTTCTGGCCACATCGTTTTCCGGGTCCACCCTCAAAAGGTCCTTGAACATTTTTTCCGCCATCTGATGGCGCCCCAGAGTGTTGTAAAGCAATCCCAGCCGGTATAGTGATGTCTTGTTACGGCTGTCGATTTTTAATATGTCCTCATAAGTGTTCATGGCTTCCTTGTTCATTTGCAGGTGGATGAACAAATCCGCCATTTCTTCCCGAACCAGGATGTTTTTGGGTTCCTGCTGGGCGACTATATTGAGGATCTGCAGTGCAGTGTCAAAACGGCGATCCAGTATATAAGCCTTTGCCAGTTGCGCCCGCATGTCCGCAGGCTGTTTAATGGCATATCCCACATGATCCGCAAGGCTGGCATAGAAGAATGCCACCTGGGGAATATCCCTGGGCCGACCGCTTTTCTTGGCCTCGGTTTCTGCTTCCATAAGAATCTTCAGAAAGATTCCCCGGACATGCTCATAAAATTCCTGGTCAACAATACGGCTGTTGGCTTTGGTCACGTTGTCCCACATGGTTTCATCCACGGAACCATAGCGCCGGAGAAGCTGTTCGTGTTCAAACTGGCTGGAACCCCATGCCATGGGGCAAACCGTCAGAACAAAAGCCACCGCCAGAATAATTACTGTTGTTTTTTTCAAACTAATCACTCCCTGTCCTGTCAGAATTGCAGTAATATTTAATCACTGGCGCAAAAGACGGAACATCTCTTCTCATGATACACTCCAACAGTTATTCATCCCTGATACATCGAATCCTTCCTGCTCTTTTCTGTCATAATATACCACAACAGTCATCGGGGACCGCCCTGTCTAAATCACTGGAATAAATGGAAATGGAGTTGCTCAAAGCAAAAAGTGGATGGAAGATTTTTTAGCAAACCCAAGTATCATCGAGAAAATATCTGGCCATACAAAAAAAAGGGAAGAAGCAGTCTTCTTTTATGAAAACCTAATAGAACACACAACAAAAAAAAGTAATAACAAGAATTGCAAATGGTTGTCATTACGTGAGTTGAAGCTTATTGAAGAAGGGTCGGTGGAACCTTGTAAAGGTTCCACCGAAAACGCATAAATTGCGCAAGTCCTGATGGAATTTAATGATCCTTCTGGGGATCCCATTCCTTCCAGACCTTTCCTGCCAGGTCCGGCCTGGGCTTGAGGGTTTTCTTTCCCGGCTCCCAGCCTGCGGGCAAAACTTCTCCGGTTTTCCGTACATGCTGGAAAGCTTTGACCTGTCGGATGGTTTCTTCGATCTTGCGTCCAACGGAGGGTGTGAGAATTTCCATGGCCTGAATTACCCCGTCGGGATCGATGATGAACCGCCCCCGGACATTAACCCCTGCCTGATCATCATAGACTCCGTAAACTCGGCCGATTTTCCCCCCTGCATCACTGAGCATGGGGTATGGAACTCCGCCGGGGATCATCTTCGACAATTCGGTTTCCTGCCATATCTTGTGAGCAAACCGGCTGTCGGTACTCATTGACAGGACCTGAACATTGAGCTTGTCAAGTTCATTCATCTTGACGGCAACTGCCGTCAATTCCGTTGGTCAGACAAAGGTGAAGTCACCGGGATAGAAGCATAAAAGAACCCACTTTCCCCGGAAATCCGAGAGTTTCAGGTTTTTGAAACCTCCCTGGTGATATGCTCCTGCTTCGAAATCCGGAGCAACCTGGCCAATCCGGGCAACATTCTGTGTTACAGGGGCAGGATTGCTCCCTGCAGGGGTGTTCTGCTGGCTGTTAACCACCGGCCCCTTTGCACTGCTGACGCAACCGGAGTTATCGGCCCCGGCTGGCATTATCATCAATGCAATAAAAATTACCCCAATCAGAAGAGTCAGCTTCACTGGTATCTTCACGTATCATTCACCTCCTTTCGTTATAATTTTCACATATTAATTCCCCCTGCACCGGGATAACCCTTCACTGCATCTTGAAAGGCTGTCCCGGCGATCCCGGGAGAAGGAGAATATCAAAGCCGGGAGAAGGTTTGGGGAAATTTTAATAATCTGCCCATTTTGGGCCGGCAGAAAGGCAGTAATTCATGAACAGACCCGATAAACCCCTTCGCAAGGTGGCCTTGATTTTCGGCACCAGACCCGAAGGGGTCAAGATGGCGCCGGTGGTTCTGGAGCTTCAGAAGCGGAAATGCATCACAACCCAGGTAATAGTAACCGCCCAGCACCGGGAAATGCTGGACCAGGTTTTGTCCCTCTTTGATATAATCCCCGATAAAGACCTGGACATAATGGAACCGGGCCAGACTCTGACCAGGATCACCACAAAAGCCCTGACAGGGCTGGAAACCCTGTTCTCTGAAGATCCCCCGGACTTGGTCCTGACTCAGGGTGATACCACCACTGCCTTTACTGCATCCCTGGCGGCCTTTTATCAGAAAATCCCCGTGGGACACGTGGAAGCAGGGCTTCGAACCGATACCATATATGACCCCTTTCCAGAAGAAATGAACCGCCGGATGATTTCCACCATTGCCAGCCTCAACTTTGCCCCGACTCCCCTGTCGGTGGAAAACCTGCTCCGTTTCGGGGTTTCCCGGGACACTGTTTTTCTGACAGGAAACACCGTAATCGATGCCCTGATGCATATTGTGGAAAAGAGAGCAGATAGCGCACCCGGAGAAATCCGGAGGCTGATCCGCCCCGGTATGAGGATGCTTCTGGTGGAGGCCCACCGCCGGGAGAACCTTGGCGAACCTATGGAAAATATCTGCCGTGCTTTGCTGGGGCTGGTGGAGGATTATCCTGACACATACATTATATTCCCGGTACATCGAAACCCCAGAGTGCGGGAAACGGTTTTTTCCATCCTGAAGGATCACGACCGCATCAGTCTTTTGGAGCCGGTGGATTACCCGGCACTGGTGTATCTGATGAAGGAGTCATACATGATTCTGACCGATTCTGGAGGGATTCAGGAAGAAGCCCCATCCCTGGCAAGACCTGTGCTGGTCATGCGTCGCACCACCGAACGTCCCGAAGGAATCGAAGCTGGAACTGCAAAACTGGCAGGGGTAAAGGAGGCTGACATATACCGCCTTGGAGGCGAACTCCTGAAGAACCCAGAAATTTACAAGGCCATGGCTAAAATGGCAAACCCCTATGGCGACGGCAGAGCCGCAGTGCGTATCGCCGATGCCATAGAACACCATTTCCAGCTTAGATCCCAACCGATGGATCCCTTTCATCCCGATCCCTGGGAAAGGATAATCCCCACATGGGGAGATCCCGCCTGATTCCCGCTTTTCTGGCAGTGCATATGGGGTTTTATGCCCATCTATGAATCCCGGTATAGTAGATACTTTTCTCGAAGGGGGCGGAAGGCCCGGATGTCCGATTCCATCTTTTCAGACAGAAGGGAAAGCCCAGTCTGTTTTTCCACCGCCATCCGCAGGGAATCATCTCCCCACAGGATGTCGATGGGCATCTTTTCATATTCGTATTCATAAGGAGGCTCCTTCCACCGGAAGGATTCGGGGTAAAGCTCCCCGATGGCATAGATAAGACAAGCGTAGGTTTGAACCGGCAGGAATTCATCCCGGCAGGTGACGGCAACCTGAACACCGCCACATGTAACTCCTGAGAACTTGTGAAAGGTTGGCTCGAAGCTGGCGGGCCGGAAATAAACTCCCGGCAGGGCCATGTTGTTGAGATGATCCGCCAGGCGGTATGATTCAATGAATGGAGCGCCCACCAGCTCAAAGGGCCGGGTGGTTCCCCGTCCCTCGCTGATGTTGGTGGCCTCTAACAGACAACCGCCGGGATAAACCGTTGCAGTGTCAAGGGTGGGCATGTTGGGAGAAGGCAAAACCCAGGGCAGACCGGTTTCATCAAACCAGGAGGATCGAAGCCATCCCCGGCAGGGAACCACCTGCAACCGGCAACCAATCTCTTCTTCGGTGTTGATCATGCTCAGAAGCTCTCCCATAGTCATAGCGTGGCGGATGGGAGTTTCATACAGGCCCACAAAGGATCGGAATTCCCGGCTCAGGGTGGGGCCTTCCATCATATGGCCCCCGATGGGGTTGGGCCGATCCAGCACCGTCACCGGGATGTTCTGGCCGGCGCATGCCTCGAGGCAGAGGCGGGCAGTCCAGGCAAAGGTATAATAACGGCTCCCAATGTCAGGCAAATCGATTATCAGGTGATCAATATCCCGAAGCATTTCCGGTGTGGGTTTGCGATGCTGACCATAGAGAGAATGGGCCGGCAGTCCCAGCCGTGAATCCCGGAAGCTCTGCCATTCAATCATATTATCCTGAGTAGTCCCCCACAACCCATGCTGAGGGCCGAAGAGAGCGCATAATTCAACCCCGGGGTGACGGCGCAACAGGTCCACGGCATGAATCATCTTCCTGTTGACTGATGCCTGATTTACCAGCAGGCCCACTCTGGCACTCCGGATGAAATCAAAATCTTCTGCCTCCAGGATGTCAAGACCTGTCCATACTGTGTCTGTGGATGTGACGGGGGCCATTGTTTTCATTGCATTTCTCCTGCCGTTGTCAGTTGTAACCCTTTGACCTGAGATAACTCAAAGCCCTGTCTAACTGGGCATCTTCATCTTCAAAGTTGAACCCCGGGGGGGATCCTTCGGCAATGTCGGGGAGGATCCCGTTATTGTTGATGGAAAACCCTTTGGGAGTATAGATTTTTTCTATAGTCAACTTGATGCCCGCCCCTTCTGCCAGCCGCCATGTTCGCTGGACAGAACCTTTCCCCCGGGTTCTGGTGCCGATGATGACGGCAATGCCATGATCCTTGAGGGATCCTGCGGCGATTTCCGATGATGATGCGGTATGTTCGTTCACCAGAACTACCACGGGTATGAAAACCACCCGGCGTCCCCGGACATGAATCCGCCTTTCTTTGTCGTCCCTGTGCCGGAAGGTGGCAATCAGGGACCCCCTGGGGAGGAAAGCCCCGCAAAGTTGCTGGGCAGAACTGACCAGTCCTCCGGGATTGTTTCGCAAATCCAGCACCAGAGCGGAAATCTCCTTGCCTTCAAGGCTGGAATAAGCCCGACGGAATTCTTCGTCTAATTCTTCCTTGAAGCTGTCGATCCGGATATATCCGATCCTGTTGCCGATAACTTTTTCGTGGACAGAATGAACCACGATCCGCCCCCGGATAATTTTAACCGTCAGGGCTTCATCTCCCCGCAATATAGAAAGGGTTACCGGGGTGTTCTCCTCTCCCTTGATCCGGTTGGAAACCTGTTCCAGGCTTTCTCCTTTTACCGGTTTGCCATCAATATCAGTGATGAGATCCTCTTCCAGAAGACCTGCCTTCTGGGCAGGGCCTTCCTTGAAGACTTCCATTATCTTCACATGTTCCGTGTTTCTATCTTTGACAATCCTGATGCCGATGCCAAAATACTTGCTCTGATGGGTGCGCTCCAAAAACTCTTCATACTCGGCGGGGGAAAGAAACTCGCAGTGGTTGTCCTGCAGTCCTTCAATCATTCCCCGGATGCAGGCATAAAAGAGGATCCTCTGATCAATCCTGTGGGAGTAAGCATCCGCCACTCCCTTGAAAAAACTTTCGTCGGAGGCCATATCATCAAGAGAATCCCTGGAAAATCCGCTCTCTTCGAGGATCATTGCAATCTCGTTGCGGGCGCCTTCCATCAGGGTTGAGGTGGAAATCTCATCCACATAGTCCGATTGAATCCTCCCCAGCACAGACTGGCAAAGGCGCAGTGTCGGATTGAAGTCCAGGGGAGCCTGCCCCGTCAGGTATTGATGGTAATAGCTGTATTCATCAGGAGGCCTGACGGAGTCGTCAATTTCGAAATCATCTTCTGCCCTCGTCCTGGGCAGGTATGTGATGTCAGGCATGGGTTCTGCCGATGCGGTATCGGTGGAATTTACCGCCGAGGTTTTGCGGTTCGGATTTATGAGTTCCCTCAGATAAAGCTGTGCCTGGGGCGGAGCCAGAAGGTATAGAACAAAACCGAGTATTACAGCAAAAACCGCCAATATCCGGCGATAATCCTTTGATTTGTCTTGTCTGGGGTTTTGTCCGTCCTGCTCCATAAGACCATTTTAATGGAAAGTTGAAATAAAGGCAAGTACCCTGACGATGGAGGCTTTTTTTACAACAGGCGGAATCTGTGTTTTGAAGCTATAATTATTGGAGAGCATATGAGCCGATATGAGGCTGATATCATAGTCGTAGGGGCCGGCCCTGCAGGAGTCTGTTGTGCCCTTTCCGCCTGCCGGAGTGGGGCCGGGGTCCTTCTGCTGGAGAGAGCGCCCATGGTGGGGGGAGTCCCTGCCGGAGCCAGGGTTCATTCCACCCTTACGTTTCATGGCAGGTATGGACAGCGGATTATCGGCGGAATAGCCGGTGAGATTATTGATCATATGAAAGCAGCCGGAGGGAGTCCCGGTCATCTGCGGGACACCGTGGGAGTTGCTCATTCGGTGACCCCTGTGGATCCTGATATTCTTCCCCTGGTGCTTCAGGATATGCTTCACCGGGAAGGAGTTCACCTTCTTCTGGAGGCCAGTTACCTTGGTTGCACCATGGACGGCCCCAGGATAAAATCCATCCATGGGGTTCATCCGGGAGGCAGTTTTACGGCAGAGGGCAGAGTTTTTGTGGACTGCACAGGTTCGGGCCGGCTTTCTGCCGATGCGGGAGCTTCTTTCCGGCAGGGCAGGGACGGGGTGGTGATGCCTGCCACATTAATGTTTGAAGTGGAACCGGTGGACATGGACCAGGTAATGGATTATGCCCTTTCCCACCGGGATCAGTTTCATCATGAAACCCTTTTTGATCACCTGAAAAAGTCCCCGGCACCGGGGTTTTCTGGTTTCTTTGACTTGTGGAGGGATGCCCGGCTTCCGGTTCCCAGGGATCGCCTGCTTTTCTATTCATCGGTCATTCCCGGTCGCGTTGGGATTAATTCAACCCGGATAACTCCTTTTGACCCTGAAGATCCCCTTTCAGTCACCAAAGCTTACCGGGAAGGCCGACGGCAGGTGCAGGCAATTACCAGATTTCTCCGGGAGAAGATTCCCGGCTTTTCCTGCTGTCATCTGGCCTCAGTGGCGCCTTTTCTGGGAGTCCGGGAAGTCCGCCGGGTTGAAGGTGAATATGTCCTGACTGCCGGGGATACGGCCATGGGGACTGTTTTTGAAGATCGGGTGGCCCTGGGCGGTTTTCCCGTGGATATTCATTCCCCCCAGGGTTCGGGCATCGAGTCGGCCCCTCTGGGTGGGAGGGGATATTACGGCATTCCATACAGATGCCTCATCCCAAAAGGTATTGACAATCTCCTGATGGCGGGGAAGTGTTTCTCCGGGGACTTCACAGCTCATGCCTCGGCTCGGGTTCAGGCGACTTCCATGGCCATGGGGCAGGGTGCCGGCGTTGCTTCTGCCATATGTATTCAGGAGAAAAAACCTCCCCGGGAGATTGATATAAGCAAAATCCAGGATGAAATCCTCCGGCAGGGAGGTCTTCTGGACCCGGCAGAAGAGGGTGATTTGCCCTGAGGCTTACTGAAGAAAGAAAAAGCGACATTATCTGCCTTGTCATTATGACGGCAGTGATGGTGATATTTTTCCGGGATCCCCTGCTGACAGGCCGGGCCTGGTTTGTCGAAGACATTGAGGGAGCTTTTTATCCGATACATAGTTTAAAATACCAGATGGGGCAGGCCCGGCAGATTTTCTTGTGGAATCCTTATATCTTTTCCGGCACTCCTTATCTGGCAGATCCCCAGTCGGCCATGTTCTATCCTCCCAACTGGATTTTTTTCCTTGTACCCACGGGACGGGCCATTGTATGGTTCATCTTCTTTCATTTTATTCTGGCCTCCGGGGGGAGTTATCTCTTTTTGCGGGCTCATCATTTTGAACCTTTTTCCTCTCTGGGCGGTGCCTTGTTTTTTTCCCTGTCAGGGTTTGCCCTGCTCCATATGATGCACTTGGGGATCCTCGGGGCTTATGCCCTGATTCCATGGGGGCTTTATCTGACCCGGAGGCTTATAGAGAGAGGTTCTCTTGTGTCGGTTTCCCTGCTGGGTCTTTACTTTGCCCTTCTCCTTTTCAACGGCAGTTTTCAGCTTGCCATGATGGCGGGGCTTATTATTGCCCTTTACTTTGGCGGTCATCTGGACTTGAAGGGGTTTTTCCGCCGGGATCAGCTTCGGCTTTCGGGGCTGTTCATTCTGGCCTTGATACTGGGAATAACCCTTGCCTCCATTCAACTGATTCCCACAGGGGAGCTTTATTTCAACACCCCAAGAGGTTCCGGCCTGACATTTCAGGATGCCACTGCGGGCTCCCTCAGGCCAGCGGATTTTCTGATGTCCCTGATCCCTGAATACCGGGGGAATCCCCTGAAGGGCACATACCGGGGCCATCATGCCTTCTGGGAGATATGCGTGTTTATCGGCATATTTCCCCTGCTGGGGGCTTTTCTGGGGCCTGCCATCTCCCCTGCCGGAGAAAAACGCCGGGTGGGGATTTTTCTGCTGACGGGTTTTCTGGGAGTTCTTCTGTCCCTGGGGGGAAATACTCCCCTGTATATGCTGATCCATAAAGTCCCTGTAATGGGATCCTTTCGGATACCTGCCCGTTATATAGTGCTGACCATCACCGCCCTTGCATATTTTCTGACTCTGACCCTGGATCAGTTCCCCGGGGCTTTTAAACGGCTGGAAAAACCCGCCCGGCGATGGCTGGGCATTTGCCTGGCATTCTCGGTGGCGGTTTTCCTGGGCCTGCTGATATTCTTCATCCGGCGGGATGTGGCATCCATCAGGACCGGCTTTCTCTTTTTTGCCCTTGGGGGATCTGCTGGTCTGGCCCTGCTGATTTTGGGCTTTCTGGGCAAGATTCCCGCACTGCCGGCCCGGATTACTGCCCTGATCATCCTGGTGATTACTCCCATCCCTGCATCGATTCTCTGGAATCCTACAGTTCCCGGCGATTACTTTGCAACCCGATCAAGGCCCTTTCATCCTGTGGCAGAGCGGATTCCCCCGGTGCGGGTTCATTATTATCCCCCGGTAGAAATGAAGGACACCCTGAACCTGCCCTCCACCCGGAAGGTTTCCAACCTGCAGGGATACAACCCCCTTGCCCTGTCCCATTATCTGGAATACCTGGTGTTCAGTGAACTGGGCCGGCCCCTGGATCGGGAGATTATTCGAAGCCTCACCAGAAATGGCAACATATTCGGTCTGGAAAACCCCGACGGCCCTATGATACGGCTTTTGAATCCTTCACTGGATTACCGCTTCCATAAGATTGATCGGGGATACGGCATTTCAGCCCGGCAGGTTCCCGGAAGTCTTCCCCGATTTTTTCTGGCAGACAGGGCGGAAGTTGTCCCCGATGGCGAAGAGATGCTGAGAATCCTAAGTTCAAAGGATCATGATCCCCGGAAGGTTCTGTATTTGTCGGAGGATCCCGGCTTTGACCTGTCCCGGAAGCCCCATGACAAAAATAAAGAGAACCCTGATACCGGGGGGATTGAAGAGATTCGACTTTTAGAATACAGCCCGGATCGGATTCGTCTTTTAGTGAACACCCAACGGCCCTGCTGGCTTTTTCTCTCGGAGGTGTATTATCCCGGCTGGAAGGCATCATTTGACGACAAGTCCCTGCCGGTTCTCCGGGCCAATCATGTCTTCCGGGCTGTGCCTGTTCCTGCCGGTTCTGGCCAGCTGGACATGGTCTTTCGACCTTGGTCGTTAAAGACAGGAGCTGTTATAACACTGCTGGGGTTGGTTTTCTTGTTGTGGGTTGCTGTTTTTTCCTATATACGGCAATTACAGAGCCTCCCCAGATGATGGGAATCCGCCCCAGCATATAACGATCCAAGGCAAAGGCTTCTTCCATGGCCCGGTTTATTATCCCGGCAGGGGGAACTGTGTCGGATCCCACTTCCCCCCTCCCGGTGATCCGGGATATCATTCGATCCAGGGCCATGAGGGGAAAAAGAATGCTGTTGAAGTATGACAGGAGGACCTTCTCCAGGGGCAGGCCATGGAACAGTTTCCCCAGCTGAGCTTTGGAGTACCTTCGCTTGTGATGGTGTCTTTCATCCCGGCAGGTCCACATCCATTGATGAGCCGGCACTGTGGCAATTATTATTCCCCCCGGGGAAACAAGGTTGACCCCGGCCATAGCTCCAGCCTTGTCCTCTTCGAGATGCTCCAGCACATCCATCATCAGGACCACATCAAAGGTGTCAGGCTTCAGAGGAACTTCACCGGGGAGGGAGCCTTTCACAACCTCAATTCCTCTTTGTTTTGCAAACTCGATGGCTTCAGGGGAGGAGTCAAGTCCCGTGACCTGCTGAAAGAATGGCGCGAAGGCATGGAGGGTATATCCAGAGCCACATCCCAGGTCTGCCAGCTGACGGGCATCGGGAGCATAGCGACGAATCAGCTCCAGCACGATCCGCCGTCGGGCGGCAAACCACCAGAACTTTTCCTCGTTGGAGAACATATCCCGGTAAAGCTCAGCTTCCATCCGGAGTATCCTCCCTGATACCCTTGAATCCTTCTTCCCGGTCAATCACATACAGGGGACGGCCAAGGCACTGCTGGTAAATCTTGCCGATATATTCCCCGATAATACCCAGAATGAACAGCTGAATCCCTCCCATAAAAAACATCCCCACCGCTAAAAGGGCATAGCCGGGAATGTTCAGCCCCCAGAACACCTTGTCGATTAAAACCGCCAGACCTGCCATCAGGCTCACCAGGGTGACAAAAAAACCGATCCAGGTTGATACCCGCAGGGGCATGATGGAAAAGCCGGTCATGGCATCAAAAGAAAGCCACAGCAGTTTCAGGAAGCCGTAATTGGTGGTGCCTTGGTGACGGGCTTCCCGGCTGTAGGTTACCCCGGTCTGGCGAAAACCCAGCCATGAGAACATGCCCCGGATTAAGCGGTTGTAATCTCCCATCCGGCGGAATGCCAGCAGGACCCGGCGATCCACCAGCCGGAAATCCCCGGTATCCGGGGGCATTTTTATCGGGGAGATGGCATTGAATACCCGGTAAAATAAAAATGATGTGAATTTCTTGAAAAAATTCTCACCGGGACGTTTCTCCCTTCGGGCATAGACCACCTGAAAGCCTTCCCGCCATTTTTCCACCAGCTGGACGATAACCTCCGGCGGATCCTGAAGATCCCCGTCGATGATCACCGTGCAATCTCCCTGTGCCCGATCCAGCCCTGCAGTGGTGGCAGCTTCGTGGCCGAAATTCCTTGAAAAGGAGATCATCTTAATCCGGGGGTCTTTTCTGGCCAGATCCAGAATTACATCAAGAGAGCCGTCGGTGGAGCCGTCATCCACCAGGATAATCTCATAATCCAGCCCTCCCGAGGCTTCCACTGCCTTCACCAGCCGTTCACAGAGAATCTCAAGGTTCTTTTCCTCGTTATGTATCGGCACTACAATCGAAATAAGATCCATAAAAACTCCCAACCCCCGATTTTAAATGGGGGAAAATAAGTCGGGATTATCACCACCAGTTGGCCAAATCACCGGGCCGTGGGGCACTTTAGAAGTACCCAGTATGAGTCGGGATGTCATTGGGTTCTGGGTTAAGTGTCGGTGAGAGTTATCGCATTCTAATGATCGGCGCAAAGCCTGTGATATATTACCCAAATGAAAAACAATGCCGACTCCCTTAATTGAAACTTCTGCCCAGAAGAAAACATCCCTCCACTAATTACACCTGTTCTGGAGGAATTTGCCCGGCGGGTTTTAATCTAACTGGTAACCAGGAAATTTGACAATATCAGTTATAAGGAGGATTTATATGTCAACAACAGTCAATTACAAGGATCTGGGACTGGTCAACAGCCGGGAGATGTTCAAGCATGCCATGAAAAAAGGCTTTGCAGTTCCCGGATATAATTTCAACAATATGGAGCAGTTGCAGGCGATTATGACCGGTTGCGCCCGGACCGATTCCCCGGTTATTCTTCAGGTGTCCAAAGGCGCCAGGGAATATGCCAACGAAACCCTGCTCCGATACATGGCCATGGGGGCTGTGGAGATGGTGAAAAAAGACTACAACAGCAGGATCCCCGTGGTGCTTCATCTGGATCATGGCGACAGCTTTGAGATTTGCAAGTCCTGCATCGACTCCGGTTTCTCATCGGTGATGATTGATGGCTCGGCTCATTCCTTCGAGGACAACATCGCCCTGACCAAAAAGGTGGTGGCATATGCCCATCCCAGGGATGTCACTGTGGAAGGCGAATTGGGAGTGCTGGCCGGGATCGAGGATGATGTATCCCACGAGAAATCCCACTATACCCAGCCTGAAGAAGTAGAAGAGTTTGTATCCCGCACCGGGGTTGACAGTCTGGCCATTTCCATCGGCACATCCCATGGGGCATATAAGTTCAAGGTGAAGCCCGGCGAAGAACCCCCGCCCCTTCGTTTTGATATTCTCGATGAGATCGAACGCAGAATCCCCGGTTTTCCCATTGTTCTCCACGGCTCCTCATCGGTGCTTCCGGAATTTGTAGAAATCATCAACAAGTTTGGCGGAAACATGGAAAACGCAGTGGGAGTGCCAGAGCATCAGCTTAGGAAAGCTGCCAAAAGCGCGGTTTGCAAGGTGAACATCGACAGCGACGGACGACTGGTAGTCACCGCCATTATTCGCAAGGTGCTGGCGGAACAGCCCAAGCAGTTTGATCCCCGGAAATACCTGGGGCCTGCCCGGGAAGAGCTTGTCAAGATGATTATGCGGAAAAACGAAGAAGTGCTGGGTTCAGCAGGCCATGGATCCGCCATTGCCGATTCAGCTAAAGCCGCGGTCTGAGGAATCCCGAAAGTGATTGTTTCAAACAAGGCCGTCCCTTTTGGGGCGGCCTTGGGATATTAATTCTTGGTGTTCGGCTAAGCAATATGTCCCAGTGGTTGCGCCGTCAGGATGGGGTTTCCTGTCGCACCACCGGCAGTAGAATAATACGCTTCGAAACCCAACCCTGACAGCTGAGGTATTGATGGAACAAGGATTTTAATCTTAATCGAATACGGATGGACATTAACGAAAATGAGGTGCTTTGATGTATCGTGTTGTGGCAGGGCATCATTTTGACTCGGCTCATTACCTGAGGGGATACCAGGGCAAGTGCAGCCGGCTCCATGGCCACCGGTGGGAGGTGGAAGCAGAAATCCGGGGTGAGGAGCTGAATCCCCTGGGGATGCTGATAGACTTTTCCATCCTGAAAAAACTACTCCGGGAAGTGGCAGAACCTCTGGATCATCAGAATCTGTCAGAGATTTCTCCCTTTGACACGATAAATCCCACCGCAGAGAATATTGCCGGCTACATATATCATCAGATGAAAGACAAGATGACTCCCGACACACTGCCCCCAAAAGCCTGCCTTTACAAGGTGACGGTATGGGAGTCGCCGGAATGCCGGGCAGAATATTCAGAAAAATAATAATTATAGACAGGGTGGAGATTCTTTCTTTAAGAAGTGTATAATAATTTTGATGCAAATGTAAACTGACAGAAAGTCTATTTGATAAAAATATATAAATAGGCAAAATTATTCAAGGTGTTTTATGGCAAAACTTCTGATGCATCGTAAACCCAAGGTTCTTGTTGTAGATGGGGACAGGGATTTTCTGGAGCTTTTTGACTCTCTTTTTTACCGCTGGTTTCTTCTTACCCCGGTTGACTGTTATATTGTGGCCCTGGAGAAACTTCAAAGAGGGGTTTTTGATGTGGCGGTGGCGGATCTGGCAAGCCACAGCACCCCTCCGGGGCAGGAGTTCCTGCAGGGAACCCGGGATCACCGGGAGGGGATTCCTGTTTTGTTTACCGCCAACATCACCAGCACCAGCCGGGTAAACCTGTGCCGGAGGGCCGGCGGGATTCGGCTTCTGGAGAAGAATTTTTCCTGCCGGGAAAAGGTGATAAAGACTGCCGGTTATATTATGGATGCGTCCCTGGAGAATCCTGCTGACGAGTCCTGACTGCGCCGATTCTCGCATCCACATTATCGGAATCCTTTGTCAGAACATACTCATATACCGACATTGCTTCGTGGGGTTTGTCCAGTTTTTCCAGTATATTGCCCATTTTCAGAGGGATTCTCAGGTCTTCCGGGTTAATTCGGATGGCCTGACCATAGGCTTTTACCGCATCGTCGAGAAGATTCTTCTTCTGGTATAAATCTCCCATGTAAGATTGGGCAATAAAGTTGTCGGGCTGGGCTTCGAGGATCCGGCGGAAAACTTCGCCGGCCTTATCCAGTTGGCCGGTTTCCATGTATATCCGCCCCAGATAAAGGTGATATGGAATCACCTGGGGGCCCTGGGCCAGCAGTTCCATGGCATGGGGCAGGGCAGTTTCATACTGTTCATCCATCAAGAGCAGGATCACCAGCTGGTGAAGCAGTGCCCGGTTGCCGGGAAAGGTTTTCATGGCATTCCGGCAGTAGTCAATCCCCGCGGTTACAGCACCGGTGGATTTGTAGATATTTATAGCTTCAAGATAAGGCACCAGGCTTTCGGGAGATGCCCTGTTTGCATCCTTGAGTATTGACAGGGCTCTCAGACGGTTTTCATTGTGCAGTTCCATCCGGGCATACTTGATATATGTCTGGGGATCCTCCGGGTTGAGGCGAATGGAATGGCGGAAGGCTTTGCGGGCCTGATCCCAGAGTTCAAGCCGGGTATGCACCGAGGCCATGTCCCGGAAAAGCTCTCCATCGGTTTTTATTTCAGGATTCAGGTTGGTTACCCAGTCCAGTTGAGAAACTTCATCGGCATAGCGGGCCACTTCTCGAATTACCAACATTCTGTCAATGTCGCCATAAATATTTTTAGGAGCGTCAAACTCCAGAAGAGGCCGGTCATCGCTGTTTATACGGCCATCGCCGGCGAAGGCCCGAACTCTTTTTGCGCTGGTGATGTAGTTGCCCAGAAGTTTCCGGGGATTTTCGCAGTCGATAAGCTCAAGGTATCTTTGAATGTTTTGATTCCTCTCCACCACTGATAAAAGTCTTTCATAATCAAGACGGATGGGTTGCCGGGATCCAATCAGCATCAGATCTCCCCTCTGGGTAATCCACAAGTCGCCATGTGGGAAAACCGAATAAAAGGTGTTCATCACCATCTTCACCGTGGCGGGATCCATGCCGTAGGTGTGGATCCACTGGCAGTAGATGCCGTCCTCCTTGAGTTTATCCAGACAAACCTTGTAAAAGTCGATGGAAAACAGATTTCCTATCCCGGCAATCCATGGGTTTGAGGGTTCGGATATTATAATGTCATATTTTTCCCCCGCTGCCAGAATAAAATTCCGCCCGTCGGCAATATGGCTGTGAAACCGGGGATCCTCAGTCACGCCTAAGTTTCCTTCATGGAAATACCTGGCCGCTTCCATAACCACCGGCTCAATTTCGATGCTGTCGATCCTCTCCACTTCGTCAAACTGGCTTACCGCAGCATCGGTGATGCCACTGCCGAAACCGATGATGCATACTCTCCGGGGATTGGGATGAAGAACTGCAGGGATGAAGCCCTGAAGCCACTGGGTGTGAAGATCGCCGGTTCCTTCAGGGCTGAAGGATGCATCGGTCTTTCCGTTGACTTTCAGGGATACCATATCCCCGGATTTAACAATGGTAACGGTGCTGGAAATGCCATCCCGGTAAAAAACGATGTTCTTTGCTTCTCTATCCAGCAATCGGTTGAACTGCCGGATACTGCTCACCTGATCGTAAAACTGCGCATAAACAGAAACCCCCAGGGACATGGCGGATTTTCGCCAGACCTGGGAAAACATCAGAACCATTGCCAGCACTCCGATGAGGGCAAAGCGGAAGTATCCGGAGATTTTCTCGCTCTGTTCTTTTTTAAACAGATAAATATAAATCAGCAAAGCTCCCAGCATATTTATTCCCGTGGCAAGTTTCAGGGAGTTTTCCACCCCGATGATGGGGATCAGCAGAAATCCCGCCATAAAAGAACCGGTGATGTTGCCTGCGGTGTTGGATGCATAAACCACGCCGATTTTTGCACCTAAATTTTTCAAATTCCGGGTATATATCTTCACCACCAGGGGAAAGGTCAGCCCGAACATTATGGTGGGAGGTAGCATCACCAGGAAACTGATAATGAAATTCCCCGCCACCACGAGAAAATACGAACCTTTTAGAATCGGAAACAACCGCAGGAATAAATATGGAAGAAATCCCAGGGCTGGCAGGATCAGCAGGCTCATGATTCCGATGGTCAGCTCCACATTGGCCAGGGATTTGATGGTGATTTTCTCCTGGTTGAACAGACGGGTGTTGGAAAAAATATAACTCCCCAGGGCAATGCCGAATAAAAATGTGACAAGAATGGTGGAAAAAGAATAAACCGATGAACCGATGGAAAGGGCCAGGGCACGGCTCCATCCCACTTCGTAAACCATGGAGGTGAACCCGGACATGAAGAAAACCAGCAGAATCAAGCGGTGTTTGTTTTTCTCGTCAATATTGGATTCTATCTCCGGTTCACTGGCCGGCTCCGGATCCAGGGGGGATTCTTCAACACTGTCAACATTGCTGTCAGGTTCTTCGCCTCCCGCCATCATGCGGTCCGCCATTATAGTAACAAGACCGATAACCACATTAATCAAGCCTGCCGTCACCAGGGTGACCTGCAGTCCCAGGGCGGGAAACAGGATGAATCCTGCCAGAAAAGAACCGATGACTGCGCCGAAGGTGTTGATGGAATAAAGCCGGGCGGTTTTTGCCATAAGCTCGCCATAAGTCCTGATTACAAACTTGAGCACAATGGGCAGGGTGGCTCCCATGGCCATGGTGGGCAGAATAAAAATCATCACCGAGAGAATAAAAGTGATGATACTCATAGGGTAAAGAGAAAGGGAAAAGGCTCCCATGAGGCGGGTATAAATCATCCCCACCACATCAATAAGAAAAGGAGTGAAAAAGGCATAAATGCCGATGCCCAGAGAGAGTAAACCGTAAAGACGCATATGGGGCGAGAAGGACCCGGCAGTCAGGGCCAGCAGGATCCCCGGCTTTTTGTCATCGGTCAGGTCCAGTTGGTCTGCTGTCTTGCCGGCAAGGTAGCTTCCCAGGGCAAGCCCCCCCATGAATGCTGCCAGAATACTGCTGATGGCAAAAACAGTATGGCCGAATATGATGGAAAGCCTCCGGCTCCATAAAATCTGGTATATCAGACCTGTCATCCCGGAAAGAAGAAAGAATACATGAAGCAGGGACAACAGAAACCGTCTTTTTCCCGACATTGATTAACCTCCCAAACTCCCCGGCAGAAACTCAACCGGGGGTTTCATTATTCTACAGAAGGCATCTCAATATCCTGTCTTATTCTACGGCAGTTATGGATTTCAAGTGATTCTGACTCTGGAAATTTGGCCGTGGATTCAGAGAAGTTTCCCTTTCCCGGAGAACTTTTTCGAGCAGAGTTTCCGTCAAGGCAAAACCCTGCTTTTTTGGAAAAACAAGTTATCCCTTGACAATCCC
Organism: uncultured bacterium; assembly: GCA_964396845.1. GTDB lineage: Bacteria > Vulcanimicrobiota > JAJTBE01 > JAJTBE01 > CAYNGH01 > CAYNGH01. The sequence goes on from CAYNGH010000001.1 coordinate 50,788, forward strand.
GATCCATGTTTCCTCATTCCAAATGGGGATCAGGTTATGGAGAACAGGTATCCTTCGGTGGTTCCGATATAGATATCTCCGCTGGGGGCGATGGCTGGCGATGTTTCCACGGGTGCATTCAGGTTGAACCACCATCTTGATTTCCCGTAGGGGTGCAGTGCAAACAGGAAGCCTTTCTGAGTGGCGAAGTAAACCCCGCCATCGTCGGAAACTCCCACTGCTGTTGAGATTACATCGGAGGCATCGAACCGCCATTTTTCCATTCCCTGGCTGTCCAGAGCATATAATTTGCTGTCGCTGGAGCCGAAGTATATGGTGCCTTCCCGGGAAATGGCTGGTGAGGAACGGATCCATCCATTGGTGCGGAATTTCCATTGAAGTCCTCCGCTGTTGTCCAGGGCGTAGAGATGGTTGTCTTCACAGCCCAGATAAACAAAGCCTTCTTCATCGCTGACAGGGGCCGAGGTGATCATCCCCGGCAGTTTTGCGCTCCAGTGCATATCTCCGTCGAGGCTCACAGAGCGAAGGATGCCCGGGATTATTCCGATGAATATATTATCGGTTCTCCCTGCGGTAGGAGAAGCCACAACAGGCCCTTCCGCCTGGGCCATCCACAGGATATCCCCGTTGGGGTCGAAGCATTTGACTCCGCCGTCGATATCTGCCACATAAAGCCGGTTTCTGTGGAGCAGAATAGCTGCCTTGACAGGATTTTCCACCTGTCGCAACCATCGTCGGCTTCCATCAGGGCCAAGGGAATGGATGCCTCCTTTTTCATCAGCAAGGTAAAAGTTTCCCTGGTTATCCATGGCGGGAGTGGAGGAAACAATCCCCGATGCCCGGTATGACCACTGGATTTTTCCCCGTTTGCTGTAACAGCAGAATTCATTTGCGCAACCGAAGTAAAGGTTTTCATTTTCATCGATAATCACCGATGAGGTAACTCCGGCTCCCACCTTCCGGGACCATTTCAGGCGTCCCTGCAGGCTGGCGGAAACCGGAGAATGACCGGTTCTGTATGGGTTTCCTTTGAACTGACGCCATCCTTTTTTAATCTCCTGGGGTGCTTCGGGAATATGGGATGGTTGCGAACCCGGCCCTTCCAGAAGTTCGCCATAGGGGGCCAGAATGCTGGTTCTCCGCCGTCGGAGCTGTTCCAGGTGATCCTGTATGGAATCAATCTGCCGGTTGAGATCGCTCAGCAGATCCCTGGCGCTGATTAGCCGTTCCAGGGCGTTTTTCATGTTTGTGATTCCAGGATAGCGTTGATCCGGGTTCAGGTGCAGTGCCCTGTTGACAATCGCTTCCAGCTCCGGGGGGAAGTCCGGGTTGAACTCCCGGATGGGTGGGAAATCGAAGGGTGCTTCCAGCTGGGGATCTCTGCCGGTAAGGAGATGATGAAGGGTTGCTCCCAGAGAGTAAACATCAGAGCGGGGTTCCGCATGTCCCCGATATTGTTCCGGGGGTGAATAACCCTGGGTTCCCACCATGGTTCCCCGGATTTTGGGGGCAAAGAACCGGGCAATTCCGAAATCCACCAGCCGGATACTTCCCCGGGGTGTCACCATTATATTGGATGGTTTCATGTCCCGGTAAATTACCGGAGGATTGTGGGAGTGGAGATAATTGAGGACATCACAGATTTCCAACGCCCATTGCAGGGCCATTTCCAGAGGCAGGGTCTTCCCGGTTTCCTGCAGACGGGTAAGCATCCTTCGCAGGTCGATCCCTTCCACCAGATCCATGACAATGTAGGATCTCTGGTTTTCCCAGAAGTGCCGGTGAACTCTGGGGATGGCCCGGTGTCGCAGGGTCGCCAGAAGATCAACCTCCCGGCGGAAAAACTCCATGGCAGCCCTTCGGGCATCAGAGGTGGTGAACCGGTCAATCATTTCTTTGATGGCCACATCCTGCCCGGTGGGATTATCATGGGCGCGATAGACATACCCCATCCCCCCGGCGCTCAGAAGACTTCTGATTACATAACGATCCTGCAGAACGGCTCCCTTGGGGAGGGTTCCCGTTGCCAGGAACACTCCGTCATCGGCTGTGGGGGCGGGGTTTATGAACTTGCCACAGCCAAGGCAGTATCGGGCTGTCTGGCGGTTTTCCATATTGCAGTATGGGCATGCGACCATATCAATGGGACTCCTTGGTGAGGGGATTAAAGTTTATCCGGTATAGATTTCTTTTTGCCGGGGCAATTCCCTCCATTGCATCAATATGGATGATCTGATTGATTTTCCATGGGTTGCCCGTGGATATGAAGTTGTATATGGCCTTTCTCATTGAAGTTTCCCTGGTTGCTGTCATGTGGCATTGAGAGAAAAGCAGAGGTTTTTCCGCTGGCTCAGTCGAACATTGAGTTATCTTGTCATTGCGGGGTTTATTGCTGATGTATCCTGAAAAGAGCCGGTTGTTTCTATCCGATGGCGGTGGCTTGGAGCAGATGAAAGAGATGTTGGTTTCCAAGGGTTTGAACCTGGAGGTGACCACTTTTTCCAAGCCCCAGTATCTTGATGACTCTGATGCCCACCTGGCGGAATATAAAAGAAATCTCTCAGAGTTGCCCTCCTGCCGGATCCTTGTTCACGGCCCATTCATCGATCTGAATATCGTATCCTCGGATCCCGGCATCGCGGCCATTTCCCGCGCCAGATACCTTCAGAGCATCCGGTGTGCCAGAGAACTTGGGGCCGAGGCCATCACATTTCACACCCAGTATAATCCTCTCCTTCGCCTTGGGTCATACATCCGGGAATGGCTGGTGGGAACAGCCCGCTTCCTTGTGGAGATGACACAGGATCCTGTCTGTGAGGGCCTTGACATTTATGTGGAGAACATGTTCGAAGACTCCCCGGACCTGATGGTGGAGCTGATGAAGGCTGTGGATTCCCCCCGGGTGGGAATCACTCTGGATGTGGGTCATGTGGGGGTTTACGGCAAGGGAGAATATTCCCGCTGGATTCGAATGATGGCGCCATATATCCGCCATGTCCATCTTTCCGACAACCATGGGATGGTGGATGAGCATTTGCCCCTGGGCTCGGGTATTGTGGATTTTAAAGAAGTATTTGCCAGTCTTGCCCGGTTTGATGTTCGCCCCACATATACCATTGAGATGGGAAGCCCGGAAAAACAGCAGGAAAGTCTGGACTACCTGGACAGCCTTTCTGAAGGAAGGAAATCCCCGGACTGATCCCCTGTTGAGGTTGTCATTCATCATGAAGACTGATTTTGATGTGATAATTGCAGGCTCCGGCCCCGGGGGAAGCACCTGTGCATTTCACCTGGCCTCGGCGGGGGCGGATGTGCTGGTTATAGAAAAGAAAGAACATCCCCGGGATAAACCCTGCGCCGGGGGTATCCCCGGGGTTCTCTTTCATGAGCCGAACATCAGGGAATTCAAGCCCCATGCCGGAGAAATAACCCGTTACCGGTTCACCAGCCGGGGAGAAAACCCCGCATCGGGATCCCTGCCTCGGGAGGGGATCTTCTGGGTGGATCGCGCAGCCTTTGATTATCATCTGTTTCTTATGGCCCGAAATGCCGGGGCCGGGGTTCTTCAGAACACTCCCTTCAGCGATTATGCAATCCACAAGGATCACCTGGAAGTGACCGCGGGGGATTATCAGCTCCGGTGCAGGTATCTTGCAGGGGCTGATGGAGGCTTTTCCCGGGTTGCCCGGAAGATTCACCCCAAAAAAAGGCCCATGGGCATATGCGGGTATTACCGGGTTCCCTTCCAGGCAGATTCCGCTGTATCGAACAGGGATATGGTTCATCTCGATTTTAACTTCATTGATGGCGGAGTTGCAGGGGTTATCCCCAAGGGGGATCATCTCTGGGTTGGTGCTTACACTGCCCAAAGATGCAACCTTGGGGAGCTTGAGATGGCCACCGATGAATTTATCAGCCTTCTGGGGTTGCCGGTGGCCACGGAAAAATTCACAGGACTGAGGATTCCCCTGTATGATGACAGGATCCCCCTTCACCGGGGCCGGGTTCTTTTGATAGGTGAAGCCGGGGGGCTGGTGAACCCCATCTCGGGGGAAGGCATAAAACCGGCGGTGGATTCGGGACATATCGCCGCAGAAGAGCTGATTCAGCTGTTATCGGGAAAGGCCGGTAATTTTGCCCCTTATGAACAGAAGGTGCGACAGATGATCGGCAGGGAGATGAAAATGGCGGGGCTGTTCTCGGTGCTGGCTTATGCCTTCCCGGGGATGGCTTATCACGGGATGACCCGGGTTGTTGACGACGCCGTCAGAATAATGAACGGCCAGCTGTCCTATGGTGACTTTCTCCGGAGGCTCAAGGGAAAAATTGCAGGAAAAATCAGGAGGGGACTTGTCCATAAAGATTGAGGTGATAAGGAACAGTCGCCGTCGGAAGACCTGTTCGGCGCAGTTGAAGGATGATGTGATAATTGTCCGCATTCCCCGGCGCATGAGTCAGGAGCAGGAAAAAAAGGCAGTGAAGGAACTCACGGAAAGAATCCTGAAACGGCAACACCGGGAGAAGCTCAACCGGGAGCATTCCCTGACGGACAGGGCCCGGAGCCTCTGCCGGAAATACCTCGGGGTTGATCCTCCTGTGGAGTCGGTTCAATTTGTCACCAACCAGAACAGCTGTTTCGGCTCCTGCAGTGTGGGGACAGGGAAGATCCGCATATCCCACCGGCTGGAAAATGCTCCGGGTTGGGTTCTGGATTATGTCCTTATCCACGAGATGGCCCATCTTGTCCATGGCAACCATTCCCGGGCATTTTACCAGCTTCTGGATAAATACCCCATGGCAGAGAGGGCCAGGGGATTTCTCATTGCCCTGTCGTTCATCCCCGATGACAGTAATGATATTCTTGTCTGAGGTTTTAATCCAGGTCCAGAAAACCCCGAACCATGTTCTTGACCATACTCACCGCGGCGGCATTGAAACCCCGCCAGGGAAGAATGATGTCGGCGTAACGTTTGCTTTTGTCAACAAATTCGAAATGCATGGGTCGAACCGTGGTGAGATATTGATTTATAACCGATTCCAGGTCCCGGCCCCGCACCTGAATATCCCGTTTCAGTCGTCGGATGAAGCGGACATCGTCATCGGTGTCGATATATATCTTCACATCCATGCCATCCCGCAACCGGGGGCTGTCCAGCACCAGGATCCCCTCAACGATGAGCACCTGTTTTGGCTCTACGGTGGTGGTTTCTTTCTGTCTTGTGTGGGTGACGAAGTCGTATATGGGCATTTCGATGGGTTTCCCCGCCTTGAGAGTGTGCAGGTGTTCCGCCATGAGCTGTGCATCAAAGGAATCGGGATGGTCAAAGTTAACTTTTGCTCTCTCTGCCGGGGGCAGGTGGGACAAGTCCTTGTAATAATTATCCTGAACAATGAGCACCACTCGTTCCTTGCCCAGGTCCTCTGCAATCATTTCCGCCACGGTGGTTTTCCCCGATCCGGAACCTCCCGCTATTCCGATGGCCAGTATCTTATTCATTCAATCCTCCCGGTATTTTTCTGACAGTTAAAAAAAAAGTGAAGGCTATGGCTTCACTTGGATCCTGTTGACCACCCGGTCAACACCTTCAACTCCCAGGGCGATTTCGCCGGCTTCATTCTTGAGTTTGTCGGTGGAAACAGTTCCCTCCAGGGTACATTCTCTGTTTACCACCGTCACCTTCAGTCCTGCTGTGGCCAGATCCTCCACCTGCTGGAGTCCCGCTTTCACTGCGGCAGTTTTGGAGGTGTCCAGGGGTTGAATGCTGGCGGGCTTCGACTGGGTTGCCGGGGATATGCATCCTGCAATAAATGACATTCCCAAGGCAACCACTGCAACCGCCATCAGCAGTCGATGTTTTAATCTCAAACTGAACACCACCTTTCAGGGTTTTATTTATCCTCCAATCCCGGATTTCCTTTTACAGGATACGTGAATAATATTATCCAGGACTTACGCAATTTTTATTTGATCTGTTAAACTTTCATAGAAGAAGACCGTTGTTTCCATTCTATTTGTGATCAGATATTTTTTCGATGATATTTGGGTTCGTTAAAAACGCTAATCTATCTAAGCTCAACTTTGAGTAACTCCTGACTATCCTCCATTGGTGTTCGTTTAAGCAATATGCCTCCGTTGTTGCGCTGTCGGGCCGGGGTTTCTGGCATTAGCCGAACACGGATATATTATCCTCCAGTCATGGATGATTCCGAGGTTTTTCCCAGTCATTGCCCTCCATGCATATCTTGGGCAGGATATTTTTAATATCCATAGAATACTCAGAAAAACAAGTCAGGGAGGGTTTTCGGTGAATAAACCGCAAGAGAAAGAAAAACTCATGTCCCGGTGGGATTTTATGAAACTGGGGGTTACGGCCCTTGCCGGGGTAGTGGTGTTCGGTGTGTCCGGCTGTCGTGGTGACGGCCTGGAGCCGAAGCCCAATGTGCCCATACCCAGAACTTATAATTTTATCGGGGATCCAAAAACTAAAGTATATCATCGGATGAATTGCCGGCTTGCCCCGGACAAGTCAAAGGGAGTCTTCTTCGATTCTCCCATCGGAGCTAAACACTCCGGTTACCGGCCTTGTCTGGGCTGCAAACCCATGGAGTAAATTCCGAATTATTCTCATTGACATCGCGGGGCATTTTTTGCCCCGTGTTTGCTTTGTCGGGGATCCTTCCCCCTTTTCTTCCATCCTGTTTAATGAATATTTTCCTTGAGGTGATTCAATATGTCAAACAAATCCCAGGAATACTGCCCCATCATCGGCGGTGAATTTGTAAAAACCGGCGACATCCGGGAGATAAGAAACCCTTATGATTCATCCCTGGTGGGCCGGGTTCATTTTGCCGGGCCTGATATGATGGATAAGGTTGTCGAAAAAGCCGTTGAAGGTTACCAGGCCATGAGATCCCTGCCGGTATATGAGAAGGCCCGGATTCTGGAGGAAATGGCCCGGGGAGTGCGGGAAAACCTGGAAGAGATTGCCGGGATTATTGCCCGGGAGGCAGGAAAGCCCATAAAGTTTGCCCGGGGTGAGGCAACCCGCTGTGCTCTGACCCTGCAGACTTCTGCGGAGGAAGCAAAACGGATTAACGGCGAGGTTATGGCCCTGGACTGGGCCGAGTCAGCAAAGGGACGCACTGGTTTCACCCGGCGTTTTCCCATGGGGCCGATCCTGGGCATATCTCCCTTCAATTTTCCTCTGAACCTTGCAGCTCACAAGGTGGGGCCAGCCCTGGCCGCGGGGAACTCCATCATCATCAAGCCTTCTTCATCGGATCCCATCTCGGCCCTGTGGCTGGGAAACCTGGCCCGGAAGGCCGGCGCACCAGCGGGAGCCTTGCAGGTGATTCCCGCATCGCCGGCATCCCTGGAGCCTCTGGTGAACAGCCATGAGATAAAGATGATCTCCTTCACTGGGTCGCCCCGGGTGGGATGGGCCCTCAAGGATCGCTCCCGACGGAAGAAGGTGGCCCTGGAGTTGGGAGGCAACGGCGGAGTTGTCATTGACCGGGACTGTGACACAGATTATGCCGTGAGCCGGGTGCTTATGGGAGGTTTTGCCTATGCCGGTCAGGTTTGCATATCTGTGCAGAGGGTGATTATTCACCGGGATATTTACAGCCAGTTCCGGGATCTTCTTCTCTGTGAGCTTCCCCGGCAGGTGAAACTGTCGGATCCCTTGGATCCTGCCGGGACCCTTTCGGCAATGATCCGGGAAGAAGAAGCCCGCCGGGTGGAATCGTGGATAAAAGAAGCCCTGGATGCCGGCGGAGTTCTTCTTGCGGGAGGAGATCGCAACGGCTCCTGCATGAGTCCCACTATAATGGAAAAAGTTCCCCGGGATGCAAAAATTTATCGGGAAGAAGCCTTCGGCCCGGTTATTGTGCTGGAGCAGGCGGATTCCCTTGATGACGGGATTGACAGGATTAACGATTCCCGTTTCGGCCTGCAGTCAGGGGTATTCACCAGGGACCTGGAGGGCGCTCTGAAAGCCTTTGACACGATTGAAGCCGGTGGTGTCATGATAAACGATGTGCCCACATTCCGTATTGATCCCATGCCTTATGGAGGGGTGAAGGAGTCGGGCTTTGGACGGGAGGGAGTCCGGTATTCTATCGAAGAAATGACGGAACTGAAACTTATGGTGATTAACCGGCAGTAGAATCAACCCCGGAGAGTGGCTGTTGTCGCCGGCTCATATCCCCTCGCCGGCATCAATCCTGTATGTTGTCCCGGAGGCCCCGGCCCTGTTTTTATATTTCTCAAAGCTGGTCTGGGAGATTTTTCCCGATATATTGCCGTCGGGCTTTTTCACCGTCATCAGACGATAGCCTTCTCCTGCCTGCCCGCCAGGGATTATCTCGAATTCATTCCAGGGAACAATGAATATATAACCGCCTTCATTGCAAAGAGCAACCCCCCGGTCGGCCATAATTGCCTTCCATTTTGTTGTAATCATTCTGTTGCCTAATGCCAGAAATTTTGAGGTGACAAAACTGATGATTTCATCTCTTTCATCTTCTGCCTGGGAATTGTCGAGGGAAACATATTCAATGATATGTCCAATTTCTGCCAATATTTCCCTGGAGGGTTCAACTTTGGGGATATCGCGTTCTACTTTTATTTTTAGCAATATACAAAACTCGATAAGAATAAAGATCATTAGAAACTGAAGTATCTTGATAATGTTGTTGGCAAGGCTTGTGTTATGCCAGTGCTGGTGTTTCAGCATCACAAACCCGCAAATCCCGGCAATGATGAAGGCTATCATCAGCAGAATATATCTGCAGTAGAAGTCCACTTTGGGATCGGTCTTGATTTTTTGACCTTCAACTATGTGGTTGTGCCATTTTGCGCCTTCCTTCAGTTCCTGCAGGCTGTGTCGAAATTTCAAGGCTCCTCCTGTCGGGCAGAGAAAAACGATTATATCTGTAGTGTTCTGACATACAAAGTAGGATTCCTCCGGCGAAAAAAACCGACATTATGACTGGATGATGATGTCAGGCAAATAAAAACAGGCGGTATTGCCGCCCGGTGTATTCTAATCGTATATTTGGTTGTGATCCCCTGCGAGTAGTGATTTCTGGAAACAGGGAGATTACCTGCATTGTCTGGTTTATTATTACTGCCCCGTTGACTTCAATGATTCATGGGCAAAACATGCCGGGGCGGGTATTTCTTCAGTATGATGAAGCCGGCATTTTGTCTTCAGGAGGCAATCTCTTCCAGGGTGTTGTCAATATGTCCCTGATCCAGCAGGAACATCACCCGGCGATGGAGTTTATCGGATCGGATAAGCCTTGAGGCTTCACCTCCGCCCATTTCCCGGATGCGGGAAGACACCTGTTGCAACAGGCGGGGCGCATCTCCAGGGGGGATTACCTTTTCCGGACTGGTTTTAATCATCTGCTCCAGGTAGCGCAGACTCTTGTAATCGTTGGACAAGGCCAGATCCATTTCACTAATGGCCTTTTCCGGGGGCATCACCTTCACCACCGGCGGAGGTGGAGGCGGTACCGGCACCGGCTCTCTGGGAGGTTGATTCTGGGGTGTGACATTGGACAGCAAGTCAATCACCTGCCTTCCGACAAATAAATATTCCTTCCCATGAACGTTATCGGATCATGGGGGAGATATTTAAGGGCATGGCAAAAAAATCTGAAAAAATTATTTCTATCACCGGGAGATAGAATGAAATCCGGCGAAAAAACAGGTATGGAAAACAACAATGAAAATGCAAAACTGACCCGGGGAATGGGTCTTTTCGATTTGGTATTGTTCAATGTAGTGGCCATTGTAGGGCTTCGCTGGGCATCGGTGGCGGCGGGAATCGGGCCATCTTCTCTGGTGCTGTGGCTGGGGGCGATGCTGTTGTTCTTTATTCCATCGGCCCTAACAGTCACCGAGCTTTCTGCCCGCTGTCCCCGGGAAGGGGGCATATATGTCTGGACCCGGGAGGCATTCGGAGAATACCACGGCTTCATATGCGGTTTCTTTTACTGGGTGAACAACCTTGTCTATTACCCCAACCTGCTCATATACCTGGGCAGTACTTTTTTGTTCACCTTTGGAGTGCGTTTTTTGCACCTGGAAGAGAACACCACCTACACTGCCATATTTTCCCTGACAGTGCTCTGGTTTGCCATCATCATAAACACCATCGGCGTGAAACGGGGAAAATGGCTTCAGAATCTGGGAGCCTTCGGCACATGGATTCCCGCCCTGGCCCTTCTTGTGGCGGGGATAATTTCATGGATTCGATTCGGGCCTGCCAATGTTTTTCAGGGAAACCTGATGCCGGAATTCAGCAATATTCATACTCTTTCCATATTTGCCAGCCTTTGCTTCGGTTTTGCAGGCATGGAGCTTCAGTCCTGCATGGGTGAGGAGATCCGGGATCCTGTCCGGAATATTCCCCGGGCCGTGTTAATCAGCGGTGTGATGATTGCCGGAGTATATGTGATAAGCACCGGCGCTCTGCTGGTGACTCTCCCGTCAGACCGGATAAACATTGTCAGCGGTGTTGTGCAGGTGATTTATGAGGTGTCCCATCGAATCAACGCCCCCTGGCTGGGGATGGCCCTGGCCCTTCTCATAACCCTGGGAGGTCTTGGAGGTATCGGGGCATGGATGTCGGGCACTGCCCGGATCCCCTTTGTGGTAGGCATCGATAAATACCTGCCCCCATGGCTGGCCCGGATTCATCCCCGGTGGGGTACACCGGCAAACGCCATCATCACCATGGGGATCATATCCACCCTTTTCGTGTTGATGGGAACTGCCGGGGCCACGGTGAAGGAGGCTTATCAACTGCTGGTGGTGGGAACCTTAATTCTTTATTTTATTCCCTATGTATATCTTTTTGCAGCTTTTATCCGCTGGAAGAAACTGAACATGGGAGAGAGAACTGCCATGAATTATCCCTGGTGGCTTGGCATTGTGGGGATCATCACAACAATAATGGCCATGGGTCTTTCCATTATCCCCCCCCAGGACGTGAAAAGCCCGGCGGTTTATTTATACAAGGTCATCGGCGGGGTAGTTTTCTTCTGGATTATCGGCTGGGTCATGTTCCGGCAGGCCAGCATTAAAAAAGAGTCGGAAGGGGAGGACTCTCCCGGCAATTCCCCGGAAGACAGCTGATGAAGGATTATAGGAGGCATATATGGAATTGGCAGATAAGCATGAAATATGGAGGATAATATGTTAGTCTGTTTTCGTTGCGGTCATGGGAATGATCCAAAGGAAAACTACTGCCTGGGGTGCGGGGCAACCCTTCCCAAGCTGGCCTATACCATGGACATGGGGTCGGGAGAGGTGATCATGGACCTGTATGAAAAGTTTGCCGATGCCGCAGCCCTGGTATCCACCGGCCAGATATCCCTGGATGAGTTTGAAGATTTCCTTGTCAAGCAGAATGACAAGCAGAAGGGCATGGAGCAGGAAATCCGGGACACTGAAATATCCGAGGATATCATGGAGGATTTCGAAGAAGAACTGGAAGCAGGCTTTACCGGTATTGAACTTGTCAACGAGGGGATTGAAATTATGGCCCAGTTCCTTGACGAGCAGAATCAGAAATATCTTGATGAAGGACTGGACTCGATAAAACAGGGGATGGCATATCTCAACAAGGCTTTCATTCTGAACCGCCAGCGGGACAAGCGCCAGTCCCATTATGCGGATCTGATGAGAAGAGATAACTCCATGGAGCTGTGATGTTTCACCTTCCACGGCTGATTTTTTCCATGAATGAAAACTCCATATTCCTTGAGGATTGCAACAGGGAACAAAGGTTGTTCTGTCTGCCGGCTCACAACAACACCGTCAACCCCCACGGGGATCCCATGGTGACTGGCTCCAACGCTCCTGCTCCTTTTGGTTTTCTTTGTCTTTCCCTGCCGGATTTCATCAGTCATGATTACCGCCGGGAGTTTTATCGCAGGTTCATCTTTGGGCCAGGCCCGGGGTTGGGTGAATCCCTGGTGGAAGGATGGGGGGAGTTTCTGGTTCACGAGATGGGGCCTGTCCGCTTTGCCCTGGGCAGTCCCCATGCTCCGGAGGGAACCGCTGATAGGGCTGCCTGGGATCGGGAGCTGTTGATCCATGGCGGTGGTTATCCCCAGAAGCTGACTCACGGCTGCATCAGGATGGCGGATCATCACATTGAACAGTTGGCGGCCATGGTCATCGTCCTTATGCGTCGCGGGGTTCCCGTCACCAGCATCCTCAAGGTTCCCTGACCGGTCAGTTTTGCCTTGTTTCCCTGTAAAGGGCCTGCTATAATCTTCTTATGAAAATTCTCCTTGTTGCCCCGAATCACCGGCGGATTCTGTCGCCGGGATATATGAAGACCATTCAGGAATGTATTGGTCATCTGCCTCCCCTGGGGCTTCTTTCCATTGCAGGATACCTGCTGGAGAATACCTCCCACCGGGTAAGAGTGGTTGACGCCCTTACCGGGGATCTGACTCCCCATCAGGTGGGAGAGATAGTCAAAGAGGAAAAGCCCGATGTGGTGGGGATTCACGCCATCACCCTGGCCCTGCTGGATGTGCTGGATATGGTGGATGCCGTCAGGACGGCGGATCCATCGGCAGGGGTTCTTCTGGGAGGCCCCCATGTATCGGTGTTTCCTGGTGAGTCTGTGGGTTATGCCGGTGTGGATTTTGCTGTTGCCGGTGAAGGTGAAGAGCCGGTGGCAAGACTTCTGGACATGCTGGAGTCCGGCGGTGATCCCGGTGAGATTGACGGGGTGATGACTCCCTCCACCGGCCCAAAAACCCCTTTCATCCATAAGGATCTGGACTCTCTGCCTCCTCCTGCCAGGCATCTGACTTCCTTTGAAAAATATCATACCGTGGTGAGCAGTCATCCTCCTTCCACCACCATCATGAGCAGTCGGGGCTGTCCTTTTTGTTGCACATTCTGTCATACCGCCGGTGGCAAGGTTTTTCGCCCCCGTTCTCCGGAGAAAGTCGTGAAGGAGGTAAATCAATGCCTGGATATGGGGATCCGGGAATTTTTCTTTTTTGATGAAACCTTCACCGTCCACCGGGATCGGGTGATTGACATATGCCGGCGGTTGATTGACGGCGGACGGGAAGTGATATGGGATGCCCGGTGCCGGGTTGATCTGGTTGATGAAGAGCTTTTGGGATGGATGGTCAGGGCCGGGTGCCGTCGGATTCAATACGGGGTGGAATCGGGCAGTGCAAAGGTGTTGGATCGCCTGGGGAAAGGATTTGATCCTGATACCGCCGAGAACGCCATTATGGCAACCCGGAAGGCTGGCATCGCAGCTTATGCTGATTTTATGATTGGCAATCCTGGTGAAACTCTGGAGGATATGGAGGAAACCTTTCTATTTGCCCGAAGAACAAGACCTGATTATGTCCATTTTTCCATAACCATGCCTCTTCCCGGCACTCCCCTTTATCAGGAGGCTATGGATATGGGGATTATCTCCGGGGACTCCTGGAGGGGATTCGCCCGGAATCCGTCCCCTGACTTCCGGGTTCCTTACTGGGAGGAGAACTTCACCGGGGAGGAGCTGGAAAAACTCCTGGGCCGGGCATACCGTGAGTTTTATTTTAGTCCCGGCTATCTGATCTCGGCCCTGGGGGGGCTTACTTCTCCGGGAGAGGCTCTCCGCAAGGCCCGGGCAGGATTCCGCCTGCTGACAGGGCTATAGGGTATCTTTTAACTGGCGGGGGTGTTTTTGGAAAAATTTCTGGCCCATACTTATCATCACTGGATATATATTCTGGTGATCATCACTTTGGCATCCATGGCCTGGATTGCAATGTTCCGCCGGGGTGATTTCCGGGACATAAAGAAATCCCACTGGGAATGGCTAATGGTTATAATGATTCTGGGAATCCTGTTCCGGTGGGGTTTTTCCCCCATGAAGCCCCAGGTGTTTCATGACGAGTTTTATTATCTGTCCGCAGGGGAAAACACTGCGGTCAACAATGTAATCACTCCTCTTATTCTCAGGGGTTATCCGCCGGGCGATGGCCGAACATATCACTTCAATCCGCCTTATCCCCATGCCTGGCCCGGGGTTTTATCCATAATTTTTCGAGTGGTTCGCCGGTGCAGTTTTGCCGTGGCATCCCGGTTCAGCTTTGTTCTGTCTTGTCTTGTTCCTTTGTGGATTTTTTTTGCCGGCTGTTTTCTTATGCAGGATCTTGGCCCCAATCCATCGGCCCGGCGTTATTCCGGCCCTAAATGCGGTCTGGCAGGGGCTTTGTGCTGGGCCTGTCTGCCGGTGTTAATCAAATTCACCGGGTCTGCCGCCATGGAGCCGGCATCGGCCTTTTTTATTTCCCTGTTTCTGGGGGCATTGTTTCTTTATCACCGGCACCCTTCAAAACCGGCCTTCCTGCTGATGGCCTCAACAGGGGGGCTGATGATAAACTCCCGGCCAGAAAACCTGTTTTATTTGCTGATTGCCGGGGTCTTTCTTGTCCCGAAGATAAAAAAAATCCCCAGGGATGTCCTGTGGACCGGGGGTTTTATCTTGGGGCTGTCCCTGGCCGGGGCCTTTCTGATTATGGCCTCGGGACTGCCGGATCCTGAAAGGGCGCATGTGTTCACAATAATCCCCCGGGAGGCCTTTCCGGGGCCGGTGCAAAATGCCCTTGCAAATTTATGGAATAACCTGCTTTTTCTTCTGGGATTCTGGGGGATTCATCCCGTGGTTCTGACCTTGGCCGGGGCTTTTGGATTGTATAGGATGATCCTTGCCGGGGACTGTCCCCCCAGGGGTTATCTGATGGGGATATGGGGCCTTGTCATTTACCTGATATTGTCGATGTTTCCCTTTGGGGACTTTGCCGGCCAAAATTCTTATGACGCTTCCCGGTTTTCCATTCACCTGTATTTTCCCCTTATTTTTACTGCTTCGTATGGTTTCCACAGATTTATCAGTCTTTTTGCCGGGACTGCTCTCCGCCGTCTGGCCCTGACCCTGACGGTTCTGATTATATTGTTTTCCCCTTTTAGGGCGTTGGATTATCTGGGGACAAGGCATCCTCACCAGAATTTTTACCAGGCAACCCGACAGCTTTCAAAAATGCTTCCGGGGGATGCTCTGGTGATGGCGGAAAGCCCCGAGGCTGCTCTCATGCTTCGTTTTGCCCTGGACAAGCCGGCTTTTCTCATAAAAACCGCCGATGATGTGAATTCCCTTGACCCCGGCGAGTGCGGGTTGTTTCTCTTTTCCACAGAATCACCCTCGGAGATGATCCTTGAGAATTTCCGACTGGAGCCTTTTAGTAGTTTTGGTTCCGGGACAGGCGGATATACGGTTTTTCGCATGGAAAAGCTTGAGTGACGGGAATGGAGTTTAGAAATAAAGGAAGTATGGAAGCCAGGAGCAATATTATTTCTGTGGGAATACTTTTCGAGGGAGCAGGAAAATGTTGGTTCTTAGCAGGAAGCTGAATGAGTCGATAATGATTGACAACCAGATCCGTATTACTGTGGTTGATGTCCGGGGTGACCAGGTGAGTATCGGCATATCTGCTCCCCCGGGGATCAAGATTTACCGCTCGGAGCTTTGGGAAGCCATCCGGCGGGAGAATATTTCATCGGGTTCTGCCGGGGACGGGGATTTACAGGAGATTTCCAGAAAGTTCAAAAAAAAATAGACCGCAGGGATTCCTTTGATCTAATGTCTATTCGTCGATTTATACCTTTCAGCTGGCCCGGCCTGCCATGACCTGGTTGCTCCGGGTTATTTTTGCCCTCAGTTTTCGCAGGGCGGTGGTATGGATCTGGCTGATTCTGGCCTCGGAGATATGCATGATGCACTTGATTTCCTTGAGGGTGAGATCCTCAAGATAATAAAGTGACAGCACCAGTTTTTCCTTGTGAGTCAACTCCGAGAGGGCTTTTCTGAGCTGTTCCTTTATCTCTATTCGTTCAAACTCGTTGTGTTCCCGGAAGCGGTTGAGGTGGTTCTGTCTTTCCCCCGAGTAAAAGTAGCGGTTGGAAAAGGTCTGAAGGTCTTCAAAGGACAACATGTGGGATTGCTCCACCGCGTTGATTATCTGGCTCAGCTTGTTTCTGGGAAGCTCCATATGGGTGGAAATCTCCTCGGGGGAGGGTTCTCTTTTCAATGCCTGTTGCAGTTCTTCTCTGGCCCGATCGATCTTTTTAGACATCTTGCGAATCCGCCGGGGAACCCAGTCCATGGATCGCAGGGAATCCAGAATCGATCCCTTGATCCTGATGGAAGCATATGTTGAGAACTTCATGCCGTATTTTTCATCAAACTTGACCGCAGCATCCATAAGCCCCATGATTCCATCATGAACCAGATCATCGGTGTCGATGTGGCGGGGCAGGAATATAGCCATCTTGCTGGCTATCATTTTAACCAGGTGAAGGTTCTGGCGGATGAGTTCTTTTTTGTTCTCATCCAGCCTTTCTGTGGTTTTTCTCATAACTGCTCCCATTCTTATCACCCATTACTGTATTTACAAACATTCATGAAAACACTTAAAAAAATTGAAGAACTATACCTTTGTATTAGACATTCCTCCAGGGACTGTTCTTTCGGCGGTATCAGACAGCTTCATGATGTCAATGGTTTCAATGGAGGCTTCCCGGAGGATTTCATTGTATGAAAGAACCACAAGTTCCGGGGCTACTTTCTCCGAGAGCTTCTTGACATATATCCGAATAGTCTGGGAGCACAGGATGATGGGTTGGTGTCCCAGGAGGGTGACCTTTCGGATGGAATCCAGCAGGGCTTCATAGAACCGTTTCAGGTTGTAGGGATCGATGGCTGCCAGGGGCTGATTTCTATCCTGGGCCACGGCTTCCCGGATCAGGTTCTCGATTTCCATCCCCAGGGTTATTACAGGAATGGTGCCGTCTTCCAGCTGGTATTTTCGACAGATGGTCCGGGCCAGGGCAACTCGAACCTGTTCGGTGAGATAATAAATGTCTTTGGTGCGGGTAGCAAAATCTGCCAGCACTTCCAGGATCTGGCGCATGTTTTTCACTGGGATTCCCTCGGACAGGAGGTTCTGGAGTATCTTCTGGATATCCCCCACCGACAGCAATGACGGAGTAAGCTCCTTGATGAGGGTGGGATATTTTTCTCCCACTCTGGAAACAAGATCCTGGGTTTCCTGCCGTCCCAACAGCAGGGGGGCCCGAGATTTGATGATCTCCGAAAGATGAGTGGCAACAATCGAGGATCCGTCAATAACAGTATAGCCCAGGATTTCCGCCTCGTCCCGATCCTCTTCCCGGATCCACAGGGCTGGAAGTCCGAACACCGGTTCCCGGGTGTCGATGCCTTCCAGATCCTCATCAAGGAGATCCTCGGAGGCTTCTCCTCCCATGGCCAAAAGACGCCCGCTCATCATTTCATACTGGGCCATGGTTTCGCCGAATATTTTAATCCGGTACTGCCGGGGATTAAGCTGTATATTGTCCCTGATCCGCACCGGGGGCACTACTATGCCAAGTTCCTGGGCACAGGTCTTGCGCACCATCAGAACCCGATTCAACAGATCCCCTCCCTGTTTTTCATCCACCAGGGATACAAGACTATAGCCGATTTCCACTTCCAGGGGCTCCAGGTCCAGCACGGGTATGGCAATTTCCGGCTCCCTTCCCGTCTGCCGGGCTTTTTCTTCCTGCACCTGGGCTTGCTGTTGCCGGGCTTCTTCTACTTTTTCCTTTTCTGCTTCCGCGGATATTTTTCGAGAAAGAACAAAAACCCCGATGGAGAGGACTATGAAAGGCATCCTGGGGAGTCCCGGCACCAGGGCAAAGGCTGCCAGAAGACCTGCCAGGATCTGCAGTATCCGGGGTTGCTGAAGGATCTGCTCAGTGACATCAACCCCCAGGTTTGATTCTGAAGCAGCCCTGGTGACTATGATTCCCATGCCTGTGGAAATCAAAAGTGCCGGGATCTGGGTGATAAGCCCCTCGCCCACCGTCAGCAGAGTGAACCGTTTCATGGCTTCCACAATGGTCATCCCCTGCTGGGTGCTTCCCACCACTATGCCCCCCAGAATATTAATGATGATGATGACCACCGAGGCGATGGCATCCCCCTTGATGAATTTTCCCGCTCCGTCCATGGCTCCATAGAAATCCGCTTCCCGTTCAATCTTGTGCCGTCGTGCTCTGGCGTCTTCCTGAGAGATCATTCCCGATGACAGGTCAGCGTCGATGGACATCTGTTTGCCGGGCATAGCGTCCAGAGTGAACCGGGCTGCCACTTCTGCAACCCGCTGGGCACCGCTGGTGATAACCACAAATTGAACAACCACCAGTATCAGAAATATCACCAGACCAACGACATAATTTCCCCCCACCACGAAATCGCCGAATGCGCCGATGAGCTGGCCGGCAAAACCTGTCAGGAGAATCAGCCGGGTACCGCCGATATTGAGAGATAACCGCAGGAGAGTGACCACCAGCAGAAGCGACGGGAAGACAGAGAAGTTCAGAGGCTCCAGGGTGTACATGGCCACCAGCATGATCATGAGGCTCAAGGTGATGTTGAAGGCATGGAGGAAATCCAGCAGGAAGGGAGGCAGAGGCAAAACCATAAACACAATCATGGCCACCATCCCCAGCACCAGCAGGATGTCGGCATTTTTGAACATTTCCTTTTTTGATTTGGACATGCTCATTGACCTTCTCCTTCCACATCAAGACCCATCTCAAGTCGTTCCACAAAGGCGATAACTTCTGCCACTGCCTGGTACATGTCGGGAGGAATCTCCTCTCCTAACTTCACTCCGTGGTAAAGGGCCCGGGCCAGGGGCTTGTTTTCAAAGAGTTGCACTTCATGTTCCTGGGCAATTTTTTTGATCTGCATGGCCAGATGATCCTGTCCCCTGGCCACCACCACCGGGGCGTTGTCTTTCACCTCGTCGAACCGCAGGGCTACGGCAAAGTGGGTGGGGTTGGTCACCACCACCTTTGAGGTTTTCACATCATTGAGCATCCTCGCCCGGGCCAGTTGTTTCTGTTTGCTTCGAATCCTGCTCTTGACAAAGGGATCTCCTTCGATGGATTTGTGTTATTCTTTTACTTCCTGGTGGGTCATCATCATTTGCTTCCGGAACATAAAATACTGCAGGAAATAATCCAGAATCCCCGTGACAAAAATTAAGATCATCATATGGTAAAACAGGCTCATGGCTGTTCTGCCATAAAGACTGGTGATGTCATGGGCTTTCATTCGGGGGACTCCCTGGATAGCCGGCAGATTCTTTGAGAGGAAGTTTTGAAATACAATAATAATCAGCAAGGTTCTGAGAATCACCTTGAATGTTTCCAGAAGGCTTTTCTGGGAGAAGAGTTTTTTTGCTCCCTCCACAGGGTTAATTTTTTCCAGTTTTGGTTTTATCGCTTCCCCTGAAGCCAGAAGACCTGTCTGGAAGACATGGCCGGCGACTCCCACCACAGAAACCACTCCGAATACCTGTATCAGGATTATCATGGGCTTCTGCCAAGCGTTGAGAATATCTCCCATGTAGTTTGCCACGGTTATGTCCCTGGCCCCCAGTCCCATGAGCCGGCCTTTGAGCCATTCCAGCATGGTTGTCATCATCCCTGATCCGGCAATGGAAAAGAGTATGAAAACCCCGACAAAAACCACGGCCCCTGCCAGGTCGTTGGACTTGGCCACCTGTCCTTTTTTTCTGGCTTCCATCAATCGATGGGGAGTCGGTTGTTCGGTTTTCTCGTCGGCCAAGGAATCACCGCCTTTCAAGGCCCTGCCGGAGAGATGGGATTAGATGTAGAAGGCCCGGATGATTTGCTGTTGCAACTGGCTAAAATACCTGGAAAAGCCCATCATGATATTTCCAAAGGTTGCCATCAGGATAAACAGGCCCAGGAATATCTTGAAGGGAAAGCTGATGAGGAGTATGTTCAGCTTGGGGGCAGTCCGAGCGATGAACCCCGCGGTCACATCCACCAGTATGACACCGATTAGCACCGGGGCTGCGGTGACAAAGGCAACTCTGATGATGTCAGAAAAACTGCGAATCATCAGGGTGACATATCCCGGCCCTACCCGGAAGCTGTCCAGAGGCAGTGCCCGGAAACTGTTGATAAGACCCAGCACAAGCCAGTGATGGCCGTCAAGGCCCAGGAAGATCATAGTGGCAATCATGTAAAACCATCGGGCATTGACAGTGGACATGACCCCGGAATGAGGATCCACCAGGCTGGACATGGAAAACCCGATTTGCAAGTCTATCAGAGATCCACCGGACTGGATGGCTTCAAAGACTATGCTCACCGCCATTCCCAGAAGCAGGCCGATGACCGCCTGTCCTGCTACAAGGATGATAAAATCCCCCATGGTTGCGGGGATGGCAGATATCTTGTCCAGAGGAGGAAACAACAGCAGGGTTAAAACCAGAACTATGAGAGCCTTGAACATGGCAGGAAGTGTTCTGGCGCCGATTATCGGCGAGGCCACAAAAAAACCCGATATCCTGGAGAACACCAGGATAAACGAAACGATTGTAGCCGGTCTGAACAGCTGGCTCAAGTACAATCACCTCAGGTAGCGGGTGAGATCCCCCAGATGATGGGTGGCAAAGTCCAGGACCTTGCGAAGCATCCAGGGAGAGAAAAACATCAGGGCTGCCCCCGATGCAATGATTTTCATGACAAAACTGACGGACTGCTCCTGGATCTGGGTGATGGCCTGAACAATGCTGATAAAAAGGCCCACCACCATACCCACCACCACCACAGGGCCTGCCAGATACAGGGCCAGAGTAAGCATTTCAGACCCGATTTGGGTCGCCTGTCCAGTGGTCATTTCAAATCCCTCCAGAGTCGGTATTTACAAGGGCACAATTTTTTCCTTGAAAAAAAAAGGCCCCCCAAAGGGGAGCCCTGCAAGAAGTAATATGTGCCTTTCACCGTCTTTCGCCGATGAAATCTTAAGTCACATCGGTTGTCACCTGTATGTTACTTTCTTACATCAATGAATCTGGATGCAGATAAGGTGTTGTTGTTATAAGAGTTTTTTTCTCCCTTCCCTGCTCTGCGGGCCTGTGCCATATCTCTGAAGGCCTGTTCCTTCTGAGTGTGAATGGTTTGCCGGACTGTTTCTTCCATCTTTCGGATTTTTACCAGCTGGCTGTCAAATTCTTTTCTTTCCCGGCTTCCTTCTGGGGGCAGTCTGTGCCGGGGCAGTTCCTTCAATAGAGCTTCCCGCCGGGCAAGAAGTTCGCTGATGGCTCCGGTGGCGCCGTTTTTGAGGCATTCAAGTATCCCTTCGGTCATGCCGGCATATTCCCGGCACCATGCAAGGCATGTGTTATCCTGCATTTTAGTTGAGGTATCGCTGTTCAATGTTATTCTCCCGGTTATCCGGTCATCTGCAGAGTTGAACTGTCCTGGCTGGAGAAGGCTTCTTCCCAGGAGGACTTGAGCTGGGACAGGATATTAATGGCCTCGTCGATTCCTTCGATATTGTCTTCGTTTATGGACTGGCGCAGTTGTTCCATGGCATATACATACAGTTTTTTCAATGCCCCGGCAATTTCAGGGCTTTCATCGTGGTTGAGGGTTGCAATAAGCTCCACCAGCGCGGCGATGGCCTTGAGAATATAAACATTGGCCTTGTGACGTAGATCTTTTTTTGCCAGAAGCCGGGCTTTTTTAAGGAACTTTATGGCTCCGCCATAAACCATCAGCAACAGCTTCTCCGGTGAGGAGGTGTTGACCTGAACTTTCTTATAGCCGTTGAGGCTTCGCATCTTGGAAGACAATTCCCTCATCCTTTCGATGTCAGTTTTATCTGAAGTCGGTGGCGGATCGCCGGGACCCGGACATGGCTTCAATCTGGTGATTCAGGTATTGGCTCTGGGACTGAAGTTTTGCCATGGCAACCTCCAGGTCCCCAAATTTCCTGTAATACCTTGATTCAACCTGACGGTAGTATTCTTCCCGGCGGGCAATGTTCTCGTTAAGATCTGTTATCTCCGACAGGTAATGATCCTCGGTGGTATATATTATGCCTTTTTCCGGGTCCAGAATCCCCCCAAGATAATCAGCCACCCTTACTCCCAGCCCTGTTTCCTTGTCGGTGAAAAATTTAATTACATCATCCATATTGTTTTCCAGGGCAGTGTTCAGGCTGGTTTCACTCTGAACCGACATTTTCCCCCCGGCCCCGAAGCCTATCCCCAGGCTTGTGAGGTTGTTGAACATGCTCTCCCCGATAACCGGGTTGTTGATGGAAGAGTATAGGCCCTCTTTTATGGTCATCAGGGCTGATTCAGAAAACAGGGTTCCTGACTGCCCCGAGTCAGGATCATAGGCAAACTGCTGATCGAAGTAATCCACCAAGGCATTATACTGACTGATAAAATCGTCGATAACTTCCCTGGCCCGGGCGGTTCTGTTGGAAAGAGATATGGTCACGGTATTGTCGGGGTCTGCAGAAACAAGACGGATGTTGATTCCATCAATGACATCGTTGATATTGTTGCCGGAGCGAAAAACATCGATGGATCCTTCCCCGGAACCAAGCCTGATATGAGCGTCCTGGGCCTCCTGCATGGTTGAGTAGTTCAGCTCCTGGCCCCCGGACAGCTCCGCATCGATCTCAATCTCTCCCTTCACACCGCTGACACTGCTGGTGAGGACCAGTCGAAAATCCTTCTCCCCCGCCTGAACGATTTCTGCGTTGACTCCCATGTTTTCGTTGTTTATGGCTTTTCTAAGGTCTTCCAGAGTGTTGTTGTCTTCATTCAGATTCAGAGTGGTTGTCTTGCCTTCCAAGGTTATGGAAACAGTGCCGGTCCCCAGGGATTCCCCGGTGGAGGCCAAGGACCCGGTGGTGACCTGATGATTCTGGGCCAGGGCCATTACTCTGAGGGTGTATGACGAGGTGTTTTTTCCCGCAGTGGCAGAAACAGTAAGAACATCGCTGTTGGATGATATGGCTTCTCTGGCGGTAAAGGTGGATTCTGATTTAAGGCGGTTGGCCCGCACCTGCAGGGCCAGGGTTCTGGTGTTAAGATCCCTCCATGCCGTCAGCTTGGTATTTATCTGATTCTTCCTGGATTCCAGCCGTTCCAGAGGCTTGCGTTCAATCTCCATATACTGCTGAACAATCTGTTCCGTGTCAATACCTGAAACAAGGCCTCCTACCCGGAAATGAGAATCACCTATTATGGACATGTCCGCTCCTCCTTTCAACTGAGGGATCTATAAAAACAGGCAAGGGAAGCCCCCCGGCGGAGGGCTTCCCTTGGTTTATCCTTAGCCGAACAACCTCATGATGGACTGAGGCGCCTGGTTTGCCTGAGCCAGCATGGCCATACCCGTGGACTGGAGGATCTGGGCCTTGGAGAAGTCCAGCATCTCCTGGGCCATATCCGCATCCCGGATGACCGATTCTGAAGCTGCCATGTTCTGGGCAGCAACCCGGAGGTTCCTCACTGAGGACTCAAGAATGTCCTTCTGGAATGAACCCATCGAGGACCGCATGGAGTTGACCTCGTCCATGGCGGCATCGATGATCCTCAGGGCATCCTGGGCTCCTTCGAAGCTGGTCACATCGATGGACGCAACATCGATGGAACTCATGGAGGTTACTCCTGTGGCAGTGGCTCCCAGTTGGCCTGCTCTCATATCGCCCAGGGCCACCTTCACCGTCTGGTTGGAGAAAGCACCCACCTGGAACTGAAGGGCGTTCTGCTCCACGGAGATTTTGCCTTCGTCGGTGGCTCCGCCGTCTATGCGGACCTTGATGCCTTCTGCATCGGTGCCTGCCGCGCCGACCAGGTAAACCCCGCCGACACTGGTGGCGGTGTATCCGCCGATGTCACCGGTGACATTGGCGCCTTCCACGCCGTTGGTGCCTCCGCCGTCGGCGATGAACTGGTCCGCTCCCTTGACTCCCAGGGCAATTCCGGTGCCTGATGCACTGTTGCCGTCAATCACACTGGAGGAGATGGAGTATTTGATGACGTCGGATGCGCCGTATTCCAGGTTCTCCACCACGAACTGTTCTGCAGTGTCATTGTAGCTGACCTTCACATTGAACTCCGCATCAGAAAGAGCGCTGTTGATCCGGGCCACAGCATCACCAATGGAGTCCCCCTGCTTCAGGGCAACATTGACATGAGATCCCTGGCCGTTCTTGATGATGATGGTTTCATTCTGACCAAGGAGAGTGGTGCTGTCGGTTGATGATGCCATATCCCTTGTTAACGTGCCACCGGCAAAATCATCAGTACCGGTTATCAGCAGAGCGTCATCGTGATCGGCTCCCAGAACATTGAGGCCATCGATTACAATATCTCCACCTACTGACAGATCAACAGTTGCAGTAACTTCAGTGAAGCCTGCTTCAGTAAAAGCAGTTTCGATGGCTAATTTCACCGCAGCATCATCATCACCTGCTTCAACATTCACCTCAATGGTCTGACCATATACTGCTGTGCCAGAAATAGTAAGAGTTGAGTCGGCTTGAATCAGCTCACTAGCATCACCGCTTATGCCGTATGTAGCACCGTCGATGGCAGTTCTGGCTTCGCTCCTGTGTTCGCCCTTCACCGATGCCGTCAGGTTGTTCACATCATAGGTGCCCCCTACAGTGTTGACAGAACCTTCGATGAAGGAGATGCTCTGCTGATCAGAGGTACCCGTTACACCGGAAGAACCGTTGAGAAGACGGCGGGTGCCGAAAGCAGTGGTGTTGGCAATCCGGTTGAGGGTTTCAATCGAAGCATCTATCTGTTCTTGATCCGCCAGGATTGCTGCTTCGTCGGATGCACCGGTGTTGGATGCATGCAGGGCCAGATTCCTCATAGTACGAAGAACAGTGGTTACCTCGTCCAGGGCCGCTTCTGCGGTCTGCACAAGAGAAACACCGTCGTTGGCGTTGCGGATGGCCTGGTTGAGGCCTTCAACCTGACTGCGGAACTGTTCTGAAATAACCAGACCTGCAGGGTCGTCCGCAGCCCGGTTGATGCGGAGTCCCGATGAGAGCCGTTCCACGGACTTGGTGAAGTTGCCTTCGTTGAGCTTGAGATAACGGTGCGCATTCATCGCGCTGAGGTTTTTGTACACTACCATTGACATATCAAATTCCTCCTTGAATTTGTATTAATTTTCTGCCGGGCTTACCGGCGCAGGAGGCGTCCTTGCCTGCCTGCCATGACCCCGACTGATTAGGGCCGAATAAATTCTTATTCTCACCTCCAGTTAAATCATCGACATGCTCCCCAGGAAATTTAAGTCCTGTTTAAAATATTTTTGCAAATTAGAAATACCGCCATTTCGACTAAAACCGGAGAATGTAAGTCTGGATTGGACGGAATGTGGCTGAAAGAGTAAAATGCAACGTTCACTTTAAAGATCCCATCCCAAAAGCCGTCATAATAAGCCGTCAACAATCCCCATCAGATTATCTCCAGCTCTCCCTGGAGTGCGCCGGCATTTTTCAGGGCTTGAAGTATGGTGATAAGATCCGCGGGTTTCGCTCCAATCTGGTTCAAAACATCAATAACATCCCGCACTGTGGCGTTGCCTCCCATCATAACGATATTATCCCGGCGGAAAGTTTCCACCCCGCCCATGAGGTTTTGATTCTGGTCTTCTCCTGCAGTAGCGGGCCGGGGAGTTTCCACTTTCAGAGTCAGATTGCCATGGGATATGGCCACGGGAAGAATTTTTACATTGCCCCCCATAACCACGGTCACAGTGCGTTCATTGACTACCACTCTGGCTCTGGCGTCCGGGAGGACTCCCATCTCTCCGATGCGGGCTGCCAGGTTGGAGGGATCCAGCCCGGCTCCGTCGGCATCCACCACCACGAAGCGATCTCCCATGGGAGAGGCGATATCTCTGCGGAAAGCGGTGTTGATGGCCTTGGCGATGCGGGTTGCCGTTTCAAAGTCGGGATTGTTGAGAACCCAGGTCATATTTCCCCCCCGGACCAGGTCCGCATCCATATTCCGGGCGATTATCCCCCCGTTGGGAATCCGTCCCACCAGGGTCTTGTCCCGGCTTCCTTCGCCGGCTCCCACAGAAACTGGCCCCTGGGCCGACGCATAAACTTTTCCGTCAGGCCCCATCAGAGTTGCAAACACCAGGATACCTCCCTGAAGGCTGGTGGCATCCCCTGCGGAAGAAACGGTGACATCGATGGAATCCCCCGAGCGGAAAGATGCAGGAAGCTGGGCGGTCACCATGCACACTGCGGAATTCTTGGCCTGAAGACGGTTCAGTTCCTTGGGATCCAGTTTCATTCCCAGGTTGTCAAACATATTGTTTATCATAATATTGGAAAGGACCTTGGTCTTGTCGCCGGTTCCCCTCAGGCCCGTCACCAGGCCGTATCCAACTAACTGGTTGTTGTTGTTGCCCTGGATAGTAGCAAGATCCTTGACCCGGACCCTCACCATTCCGGTCTTATCAGATCCCCTTGCAGTCAGAGGTATCAGCAGAACCACCAACAGAAGGCACATTATCATTGTAAATCTTATAATTTTTCTTTCATCGGCTTTTATCACGATACACCTCCCATATCAGCTAAAACAACAGGTTCCAGACCCACCGGATTACTCCCCCACGGCGACGTTTGACGCTTCTTTCAATGGGAAGGCCGTTGATGCGGGCTTTCAGATCCCCCACCTGGGTTGACTGGATGGTATTGGATGGAGTGATGTCCCGGCCCCGGACTACTCCGGTGACGGTGAGTTTCTGGGTTTCATGGTTGACCTCCAGGGTTTTTACCCCTTCGATAAGATAATGGTTGTTGGGAAGAACCTCCACAATGGACGCGCTCATGGTGGATTCCAGGGAGTGCCTCTGGGTGGTGGTGGTTTCCACATCGGTGGTTTCTCCGCCAGACATGCCGATGCCCAGGAATCTTTCCAGAAGGCCCGTCCCCGGATCCGCGCCGGTCTTGAAGGTGTTTTTCAGCTTGCCCCGGGCGGACTGGGTGGAAACGGTCTTTTCGTTGAACACAATGGTGATGACATCTCCCACCCGGGATGCGGTGCGGGATCCGTAGAGATCCACAAACCCTCCGCTGTCCGACAGAAGGGAATCCGCCACCGCATAAAGATGACACGTGAGGAAAACCAGAAGAAGGGTTCCAACGGCAGTTCTGAATATATTCATTGATATACCTCCTATAATTCTATCCTGGCGGTGGCCTGATCCATGATGACTGCATTTACCATTCCGCCGTCATCAAAAGTGCGAATCCTTATCCTGTCACCGACCCGGCCCGACCCCACTGCGATGCCGTTAACGCTTATGATCATGTTCTTGCGGTGAATAAGCACCTTGACGGGGTCACCCCGGCGGATCCGGATGCCGGCATCGGGGATAACTTCCCGGATGTGGGAAGCTGTCTGGGGGGGGCTTATTTCCACTCCATCAGAAGTGACCGGTGGCGGTGCTTTGGGAGCCGGTGCCGGAGAGGGAATCTCCGGGATAAAATCAAAGCTCTCCCAGGGACTGCCGTCGATTATAACTGTTACCCGAACCCTCGCAGGCCCATCCTCACCGGTGATATAATCAGAAGAATAATCGACTGTTCCCCCGGGGATCTCAATCCTGCCGGGAAGATGGGAATCAGCAGGAGCTATGGCAGTGTAGCTCACCTTGTTCTCTCTCAGGCATTCCCGGGCCTGACGGATTAGATCCCCCCGAAGGAGAATCCCCCGGGAAGGATAAACCAGCACCCGCCGGGGGGAATCCAGATGGATGGTGTCCATGGTTATCCCTTCGGCGGTGATTTTCTGGATCAGCTTGTTTCTTGATATTCGCACATGCTGGCCCGGCGCAGGCACGGAACAGAGATACACCCCGGACAGGGCCTGTCGCTGTTGTTCTGTCCCGCCGGTTATTTGTGCCACCTCGAAAAGATAAACCCTTGGCCCCTGGGCAAATACCTGTTCTCTTACCACCACCGAGGTTTCTTCCCCGGCCCCGGCAATACCCGACACCAAAGAAAACAGAATAATAATTATAATGAAGAAACGCATCTTATTCATATTCATCAACCTACCGCTTTATGTCTGCCACTGTCTGGAGCATCTCGTCGGATCCCCGGATAACCCGGGAGTTGATCTGATATGCCCTCTGGGCTCGGATCATCTCCACCATCTCCTTGACCACATCCACATTGGACATTTCCAGGAATCCCGATGAGATGGATCCCATCCCCTCCTGGCCGGGATCCCCCACCACGGGATCTCCCGATGCAGCGGTTTCCTTCAGGAGGTTTCTGCCGATGTTCATTAGTCCTGCGGGATTGGCAAACCGGGCAAGGTTGATTCTGCCCACTTCCTGGGGTTCATTGTCACCGGGGGCCAGGGCTGTGATGGTGCCGTCAACCCCCACCGATACCGCAACGGAATCCACGGGAATATTGATGGCCGGCTCCACCATGTAGCCCTCGCTGGTTACCAGGTTTCCTTCGCCGTCAATCTTGAATCCGCCGTCCCGGGTATATGCGATGGATCCGTCGGGCATGGTCACCTGAAAAAAGCCGTCCCCTTCGATGGAGAGATCCAGGGGATTTTCCGTCTGCATCAGGACTCCCTGGGCATAATGCTTCTGGGATGAGATGGGACGGATGCCAAGGCCGATCTGAAGCCCCGTGGGGTATATGGTGTTGTCGGTGGAAGGGGTCCCGGGAACCTGAAGATTCTGATAGACCAGGTCCTGAAAATTCATCCGGGATCTTTTAAAACCTACAGTGTTGACATTGGAAAGGTTGTTGGCGATATTGTCGATGTTCATCTGCTGGGCGTTCATGCCCGATGAGGCGGTGTGAAGAGCTCTTATCATATTTCTCCTCCTGTTGGCAAATATTACTTTTACCGGATCTGATTTTTGTTTTTGTTTTTAGTTTCCGGTGTTGGCAATTTCCGTGGCGCAACGCTCTGCAAGGTTCTGTTCCATTTTAAGAACCCTCTGGGCCAGCTCGAAATTGCGGATGAAGTTGATGGAATCAGTCATCTCCCGGAGGGTGTCCACATTGGAGTTTTCCAGATAGCCTCCCAGGATCTTGTAGCTTTCAGGAGGGGCAAAGTCGGGCTGAAAATTGAAAAGACTCCCTCCCTGGGGTGTCACTTCCTGACGGTTTTGAGGCCGAACCAGTGCCAGTCTTGCTACGGGGATTCCTGCAGAAAAAATAGTACCGTTTTCTGAAACCGCAGGATCTCCCCCGGGGAAGATCTCGTTTCCGTTATTGTCCATAACCGGCAGTCCCGCGCCGTTGACCAGCCGTCCCCGGGGATCCACGGTAAAACTGCCGTCCCTGGTGTAACGGCCTCCCTGGGGAGTCATCACCACGAAGTATCCTTCCCCGTCAATGGCCATGTCAGTATTGTTACCGGTTTCCATCATGGCTCCCTGGGACAGGTCAGCTCTGGTTTCCTGGTGGAGTCCCCTTTCCAGCACCAGTTGCTTCTTGAATCCATGGGTATTGGTGTTGGCGATATTATTGGCTCCCGCATCATAGTGCATCAGACAGCGATTCATATAAGCCGTAAGATTGTTGACTGTGTATTCCATGTCTTTTCTCCCTCCCGGGAAGTTTATCGGCCTTTGGGGTAAATTTTTAATGTTAAATCTACTGGATGAGATTCCGAATATACCCTGGGGAGATTAATCCGGGAAAACAAAAAAACATGGAAAAATATATCCTTCAGGGTTAAAAAAAATACTCTATTGGTCGATAAAAGACATGGCAAAATATTTTTCAGGGACAGGCAGGTGACCAACGTGCTGACCATCAAGGTCAGAAGACTGTTAGAAAGAAATCTTCAAAACATCGGCACCCTGCCCATGATAATAAGCAGGCTGATGAGGGTTTTGAACGATCCCAAGTCCTCGGCATCAGATCTGGCCAGCATCATCGCCATGGATCAGGTCCTGTCCAGCCGGCTTCTCAGGATGGTCAACTCGGCATATTTCGGCCTGTCCAAGGAGGTCATCGACATTCAACAGGCAGTGGGACTGGTGGGATACAATGTCATCCGCAGTTTCACCTTCTGCATCACTCTTTTTGACAATCTGGACTGGAAGAGTGGCGGAGTCACCTTTAACAAGGTCAACTTCTGGCTTCATTCCCTGGGAGTGGGGGTCATATCCCGGCATGTGGCAAAAAAATTCAGGCTCAGGAATGCCGATGATTACTTTGTTGCAGGGGTCATGCACGACATTGGAAAGGTTTTTATGCTTCAGTTTATGACCTCGAAGTTTTTCAAGACCCTGGAAACAGCCCAACGTTATGATATGTCCTTCTATGAAACCGAGAAGACCCTGCTGGACATAGATCATGCCGAGATAGGCTCCTGGGCGCTGACCAAATGGGAGATCCCCCGACTTCTCATCGACTGCACCAACGGGCATCACCATCCGATTAAAAAGGACAACAATCTGTTTCCCCCGGAAGTGATAGCCCTGTCCAACTGCATATCCAAGGAGATGAAAATCGGCTTTGGAGGCGACTACAAGACTGGCCCCGAGTATGCCCTGTTGAAGCTCAAATATGAGATTGACCGCAACTGGATAGATTCCATCCAAGATGGAGTTAAAAACGAGGTAAATCAGTTCGCACAGGCAATAAAGGATAAAGACAGAGATAAACAGAGGATGGCCAACTGAGCCGTCCCTGAAAGAACGCGGTAAAAAGGAGATGGAAAAAATGAAGATTGATCCAAAAACACAGAACCTGGCAAGGGTACAAGAAATCAAGCACAACCCCGAGGACAGGCTGATGCAGTTCAAGCCTTCCCGGAATTCTTCGCCAAAGACAGTTGACATCTCTTCCCTGGCCTCGGAGCTGGCCCGGATGGAGGAAGATGCCCGCAATGTCCCTGATGTGCGCACCGAGAAGGTTCAGCAGATTCAGAAGAGTATCCAGGATGGCACCTATGCCATCAACGAGGAAAAGCTTGCCGACGTATTGTCAAAGTTTATTTAATCAGCAAAATTACAACAGAAAGGGACAGGAACAGTGAAAACAAGACCTGATGATTCCAGCGACAATCAGAAGGCCCTGGTGGAGCTTGAAACAACCGTTGAAAAACTCCTGGTCCTGGTGACCAAGGAACGGGAATATGCCATCAATCTCAACGGCGAGGCCCTGACCAGATCGGTAAAGTCTAAGGCTGAACTGATGAAAAGATTGGAAGAGCAGATGAGGCAGATCAACAATTGTCCTGCAAGAATCAAGCGAAGCCTGTCCCTTCTCCAGTTCATCAACAGTGCCAACCTGCGCCTGTTCCAGTCCATAGTCAGGCTCACATGCAATTATAAAAAAATTCTGGCTGCGGATCAGTTGGAATCGGCGGCCTACAGCAACAACGGCGAGTTTAAAAAGCTTCCGGTTTCATTGAAATTCGTGGGAAGCGCATGAAAAGGGATGTGATATCTTGAGCTTTGCCAGTCTGCAACTTGCAGCCAATACAATGTTCAACAACCAGAAATCCCTGGAGATTGTGGGACAGAATATCGCCAATGCCCAGGTGGAAGGTTATTCCCGTCAGCAAGCGGTTCAGACCATATATGCTTATGGTCAAAGCATAGAACCGCCCCAGAATGGCGTTCTTTCTGTTTCCGCCCAGATTACCCAGATAAAGCGATTTCGAAATGAACTGATGGATGCCAACTTCCGATCAGAACGGATGGTGGAGGGACAGGTTGCCCGGCTGTCGGAGTTCCTGCAGGAAGCTTCCCAGGTGTTGGGGGATTCATCAGACTTTTCTCTTTCCGACAACCTGAACCAGTTCTGGCAGGCATGGAATCTGGCATCCCAGGAACCCGGCGATGCAGCCCTCAGAAACTCAATTCTCCAGAAAGGCGAAGTTCTGGCACTGTCTTTCAGGATGAAAGCCCACAAACTCAATGAAATAAGCACCCGGGTTGATACCGAGATCGACATTACCATCGGCAGAATAAACGCCATCACCAGGGAGCTGGCCACTATAAACGGGGACATCATTCCCTCCACCCAGAGCAACTATCAGAACAATCTTCTGATGGATCGCCGGGACAATCTCATTGATGAGCTGTCAGGCCTGATTGACATCAAGGTGGTGGGGGACGTCCGCAACTCGGTGCAGATTTATTTTGACGGCGCGCCCATAGTTTCCGGCAAAAACAGTTATCCCCTGACCCTGCAGAAAAACCCCGACAACTCTTTGCAGATATTCTCGTCCACAGGCCGGGAGGTGAAAGCCGTCAAGGGAGAGCTGGCCGGACTGATGGAGTTTAGAAATGTTTATCTTACAGAATACCTGGATGAGCTGGATATAACCGCCATGGCCCTGAAAGACGGGGTCAACGACATACACCGGAGCGGTTATGGCATTGACGGATCCACAGGAATGGACTTTTTTACCGGGTCTTCTGCTGTGGATATGGCTGTATCCCCCATGAATTTTGAACAGGTGGCCTTGTCTGTCCCCAAAATGGAAAGTGTTTCCAACATCAACAACGATGGCACCACCATCAGTGCTGCCGTGGATATTGCCAGTCAGGAGGATCGGTTCAGGGTAACCCCTGATGCATCAGGAACAATCGATATCAACGGGACAGAAGTTGCCTGGACCAACGGAGATACTCTTCAGGACATCCTTCTCAGGATCCAGCAGGATACGGGCATGAATGCCAGTTTTGACGCGGTATCCCAGAAGGTACTTTTTTCCACCCCGCCGGGGTCTTCCATTATTACCATTACCGATGTGGACGGCAACTTCACCCAGTTCACCGATACCGCCACTGCGGTGACCACCGGGGGAGAACCGGGGGACGGCCAGAACGGCATCCGGATGTTTGATCTCTACCAGACGGCCCTTATCGGTTCTCCTCCCAATATTACCATCAACGACAGCTATCACAACCTTTCCACCAATGCCGGCTTCCGGGCTCAGACATACATAAGCGCCAGGAGTATCCAGAAAGAATATATGCAGGCCCTGGATGCCCGCCGTCAGGCGGAAAGCGGTGTGTCCATAAACGAGGAGCTAATCGACCTGATCAAGTATCAGCGGGGATTCCAGGCGGGGGCAAGGCTCGCCTCCACCATGGACGAGCTTCTTCAGACCCTGATAAGAATGTAGGTGAGGGCAAATGTATTACAGATTAAGCGATAGAACAAGGAGCAGTCTGACCCTGGAGAATTTTCAGCGGACCCAGTCAGAGATTGACCGTCTGGCCACAGAAATATCCAGCGGAAAGCGGGTTATCAATCCTCATGATGATCCTTCCTCTTACAACGTCCTGATGAAATACCGGGACACAACTTTTCAGAACCAGTCATACATCAGCAATTCCCGGATGTTTAAATCGGAACTGGAACTGGCGGAAAACAAGGTGGGGGATTTGACTGACAAGATTAAGGACCTGAAACAACTCCTGCTGGAGATGGGTAATTCTGCAACTTACGAACAGTTCAAGGAAACATACAAGAACCGCCTGGATACCACCATGAAATCCATCCTGAACATTGCCAACTCCAAGATAAAGGGCCGTTACATGTTTGCCGGATCCAGAAGCGACACCCTTCCCTTTGATGCGGTGTACAGCGGAAACGAAATAATCGATGTCATATACAGGGGAGATAATCAGCCCCTGGTGATTAATTCCGACTCCTCGGGGAAGATTAATGTGAACCTGTCGGGTCAGGCCATGATTGGTGGCAGAGCAGGAATGGGGGAGGATCTCTTTGAAGCCATGATTGCCATTCGTGATGATATGGATGGAAACCAGCTGGAAAACCTGGATCATCACCTTGACACTGTAGATCGGATCCTGACCCGCACCATTGACAAACGGGGAGAAATCGGTTCTCATGTCCAGCACCTGGAACTTATTGAGCAGTTTCTGGGCAACTTCGAGATGACCATTCAGCAGAAAGCCTCGGAAATTGAAGGGGTGGATCTTGCATTTGCCATCACTGAACTGTTAAACTATGAGATGGTGTACAAATCCTCAATGGAAGTGGCCGCCCGACTGGATCGGCTGTCATTTCTGGACTATATTTGATAACTGGAGGCACCCTTGAAAATCGCAGCTGACACCCTGGACAGAACCAAAATAAAACCCGAGGATAAATCTTTTGCCTGTGAGTTTCCATGGGGAATGATCGGTTTTCCCGACTCAAAAAAATATTCTATTGTCAGCACTCCCCAGATAGAACCTTTCCTCAAGATGGTTTCCGAAGACGAGCCGGGAGTTCACTTCATCCTGGTGGATCCCTGGCAGGTAAAGCCGGATTACCTCTTTGAAATACCGGATCACGAGGTGGACAGACTTCAGCTTGAGGATGCCTCCTCCATGATGACCCTGTCAGTGGTAACCATTCACCGGAAGAAATCCGGCATCAGCCTGAACCTGGCAGCCCCGGTGGTGATTAACCTGGACCGGATGACAGGCGCACAAATCATCCTGGATGACAACACCCAGCCCTTGCGTTATTTTTATGACAGTCGCCAGGAATGAAGTATTACCGGCACATTTTGTAAATCAGGGCTTATGAAGAGCCCTTTTTTATTGGGATTTTTGACGGCTGACAGGATGGTAATATTTTGAGGTGTTCTCATGAAAAAATTTGACTTCAGGCTTGAGAAGGTATTGAAGCTTCGCCAGGGTCGGGAGGAAGAGATTCAGGTTCTCCTGGCCCAGGCCCGGGATCGCTATAATAACGCCATCGACCAACTGGAAAGGCTTCAGGCTCACCGGGAGAAAATCGCCCATCAGCTGGAAAACTTCAAAGAGAACCCTTACGGCATTGAGGATCTTCTAATATACCAGGGCTATATCGAAACCCTTGACCGGCAGATTGGCC
This sequence comes from uncultured bacterium, assembly GCA_964396845.1. GTDB lineage: Bacteria > Vulcanimicrobiota > JAJTBE01 > JAJTBE01 > CAYNGH01 > CAYNGH01. The sequence continues at coordinate 85,635 of CAYNGH010000001.1, forward strand.
GGCAGTATCTCCAGACAGTGAAACTGGGGGAAGAAGTGCAGAATGTCCGCAACCAGCTGATGGAAGCAAGCCGGGACAAAAAGATGATAGAAACGGTAAAGACCCGGCATCATCAACGTTATAAGGATGAACAGAGAAGGGCGGAAAACTGCTTCTTTGACGAGGTGGGATCCATCCAGTGCGCCCGGAAGCTCATAAGAGAACAATAAAGCCCCGGGGCCGGAAAGAATAAAAAAAGCCCTCTTTACCGATTTACCGAGGGCCTGAATGAGAAGGCTTTGGGAAGACTCCTTTCCAGGAAGGGCCAAAGCCGGCCACCCGCCCGGGAGGTCTGCCTGAGAATCCCTGATAGTTCGAATTCGAAGACACAACATGTTCTCAGCGGGGAAAGTCATCTCCCATGAACTCTTTCACCTGCATCAGGGTTGGAGCGCCTTGTCGCCCTCCCAAATGACGGCATTTCATGGCAGCCACGGCGGATGAAAATCGCATTATATCCGGGATGTCCCAGTTTTGGAGCATTCCAAATACAAAGGCAGCGTGATAAAGATCCCCGGCTCCTGTGGTGTCCACCACATCAACGGTATATGCAGGGACATGGATGAACTCTTCACCAAAAAGCCCCAGAGAACCTCTTTCCCCCAGAGTGACGGCACAGAACCGGGGAGAAAACCGGCGGTTCAAATATTTTAGAAACTCCCGGGGACTGTTGCCGGGACAAATCAGGGAGATGAAGTTTTCATCGGCTATTATTACATCGGACAAGGGCAGGAGATCCATAGTGCCTTCCTTGAGCCTTTCAGCATCCAAAAGGATGGGGATTCCCTCTTCCCTGGCCCACCGGGCTGCCTGAATGGAGTATGTAGCCTCGTGGCCGTCCAGGTGAAGAACCCGGCCTGCGGTGATTGCTTCTCTGGAGAAATCACCGGTCTTGAAATAAAGATCCCGGTGCCGGTGCCACATTATGGTCCTCTGGCCGGTGGATGAATCCACAAGAATGAAGGCGAACTGAGTGGTGGCATCAGGCTCCCGCACCACAGAGGATACGTCCACTCCTTCATCCCGGAGCAGTTGCAGGGATAATTCTCCCCAGGAATCTCCCCCCACCTTGCCCAGAAATTTCACCTTCAGCCCCAGCCGGGCAAGGGCGGTAAACCCTGTGCCCATCTGACCGCCACCTTGAATATTATAACTGGTAAGGGGCATTTTTGTATTTCTTTTTGGAAAACGGGGAATGACGATGAGATGGTCAATAGCTGTCAGGCCCAGTCCCACGGCATCAAATTTTTTTTCTCCGGGGAAAACAAAATCAAGTTTCATGAGTCATATCCAGTATATGAAAAACTATTGCCGGAGGATAATAATATCCTTCGTAGAAATCTTCTGTGCCCGTCGGGGAAATAACTGGAGTGACTTTCGAGGGACTTTGACTGGATACCTGTTTAAAATACTGCCTGGAAATATATCGTATAATAAAACCTTGCCGGTTCTTGTAGCCCTGCTGGTGCTGTCCGGCCTGATTATAACGGCGTCACCGGCCTTTTCGTCGGAGAAAGATTTTGAGAAGACCGGGATTTTTTCAATTGAAACAACAGATGCCAGGGACAACAAGGTGAACTCAGAAGAAAATCTCCCCGGTGAAGACAGTGATAATATAAATCGGGAATTTGTCACCCTGGAGGACTGCATCCACCTGGCCTTTGAGAGGCATCCATCCCTTCGTCAGTCTTTTGCTCTGCGGGAAGCGGCCCGGGCCAGGGTAGTTCAGAGCCGGGCTTCATTTTATCCTTCCCTGGGGCTTTCTTCCAGCTACAGCCATTCCGTATCCAAAACCACCAGAACCCAGTCGGGGGTTGTTCTGCCAGTGGCGGTGAGTCGAACTGACTATTACAGCAACCGGGTTTCTGTCAACCAGATGGTTTATGATTTTGGCCGAACCCGTTATCGGGTTCTCTCCGCCAGCGAAAACCTGAAGGCAGCTCATTATGATCTGCTGGCAGAAGCCGATGCCATCATACTGGCCATTCGGGAGGCGTACTTCAAATCGGTGGCCGCCCGGAAGGCTTTCGAGGTTCAGCAGGAGGCGGTTTTCCAACAGGAGCTTCATCTGAAGCAGGCCCGAGGTTTTTATGAGATTGGCCGTCGATCCAAGATTGAAGTAACCAAGGCGGAAGTGGATCTGGCAGAGGCGGAGCTGGAGTTGATCCGGGCGGAAAATGCCCTGAATCTCTCCCGTTATGTTCTCGCCAATACCATCGGAATCAAAGGGAGCTTCGATTATGCCCTGGACGATCAGGTTCAGATGGCCGAGGTGGAGATGAGCCGGGATGAGGCGGTGGAATTTGCCCGGGCCCGTCGTCCTGAGATGTTGCGGATGAGTGCCCTTGAAAAAATCAACGAAGCCGGGTTGAATATTGCCCGGGCTGCATATTATCCCCGGATTAACTCCAGCGGTGGCCTGGGTTATGGCGACAATCGCCTTGCCTTTGAGGATTTTTCATGGAACTGGGGGGTAACCCTGCAGTTTGACATATTCACCTCCGGTGAGCGGGCCGGGGCTGTTCAGGAAGCAACGCAACAGTTGGAAGCCCAGGTTGCCTCCAGGGATCGCCTGTGGCAGAATATTCACCTTGAAGTGCAGGAAGCTTTTCTGAACAAGGAAGAAGCCCGGAAAAGAATTGCCGTGGTGGAAAAGACCCTGGACAACGCCCGGGAGAATTTTGCTCTTGCCCAGGGCCGTTATGAAGTGGGCCTGTCGGATAACCTTGAGTTTAACGATGCAAGGCTTGCCCTCCAGAGGGCCAAGATGAGCCTCATCTCCGCAGTGCTGGATTACCAGACAGCCCGGGCCCGTCTTGAGAAGGCGACGGGAACGACCCTCCTGGCAAGGCTGAAAATTGAAGAGATGGGAGATTCGCCGGTGGAATTTATGGAAACATCCCCTCCCGATGAAAATCCCCCCGGGGATAAGGATGGAGAGCCTGATGGAAAATGATCTGCAAAAAAAAATCAAGAGGCGAAAAATTCGCAACCGGCTGATTGTCGGGATAATCATCATCGTCATAGCAGTCCTGGTGGCGTTATATTTGATTAATGAGAAAAAAGGGAAGGAACTGGTTTTTGACACCGTCACGGTATCCCGGGGCAAGCTTACATCCACGGTGTCCTCCACGGGGACCCTGTCGCCGGTGAGTACCGTTGATGTGGGAAGCCAGGTTTCCGGCACCATCGAGGCGGTTCATGTAGATTTTAACGAACGGGTCAATAAAGGGCAAATTCTGGTTCACCTGGATCCTTCCATATACAGGTCCAAGCTGGACATCGCCGAGGCCCAGCTTCGAAGCGCCCACTCCGATATGGACAGCGCCAGGGCAGAACTGGACAAAGCCAATATTGCCATCAGCAAGGCTCAGGCCGATGTTTTCTCAGCCCAGGCCAGAGTTGACGGCGACCGGGCAAACCTGATAAGAGCGGAAAGCCAGCTGACATCTTCTCAAACAGATGTAAAAAAAGCTGAAGCCCAGATGAACAATGACCTTGCCGAATACAATCGGGCCCAGGAGCTTTTCCGCCGGGATCTTGTTTCGGCATCGGAAAAGGAAAAGGCATATACCCTTTATCTGGTTTCCCAGGCCGGTTATGAATCCGCCCTTGCCGGGGTGAAAGTAGCCGGAGCCAATATCAACGCAGCCAGATCAACCCTGAATGCATCCATTGCCAACCTGACTTCAGCCCGCACTACCGAGGATACTGCCCGGGCCAATGCCCGTTCAGCCCAGGCCAGGATTGCCAGCGCCCAGGCATCAATTCAGCAGGCCCAGGGCCGGGTGGATGAGGCTGTAGTCAACATCAACTACTGCACCATCCGCTCTCCCATTGACGGTGTGGTTATCAATCGCAAGATTGAACCGGGCCAGACAGTGGCGGCATCATTCCAGACGCCGGTTCTGTTGCAACTGGCGGAAAACCTCCGCAGGATGGAAGTGAAAGCTGCAGTTGACGAGGCAGACATCGGCAAGGTGAGAACCGGCCAGAAGGTGAGCTTTACAGTGGATGCCTATCCTGACGATCAGTTTGAAGGCTCTATACAGCAGGTTCGCTCTGCCCCCAATACTGACACCCAGGATAATGTGGTGACATATGATGTGATTATCCTCACCGATAATGACGACCTGAAATTAAAACCAGGCATGACCGCCAACATTGACATTACCGTGGATGAGAAGGATGATATACTCCTGGTTTCCAACAGTGCCATGCGCTTCAGGCCCAACCGTTTTCCAAATTTTCCATATCCCGAAGAGGAAAAAGACCAGAAACCCGGAGATAAAGATGAAGATAAGTCCGGCACAGCTGAAAAAACCGGGGAAAAGAACCAGGCAGGCCCCCGGGGTCAGGGTAACCGGGGCAACAAAGGTGCCCGCGGAGAAAAGGGAGGCAGACCCGGCGGTAACAACAGAGTCAGCATCTGGGTGCTCTCCGATGAAAAACCCCGGCAGGTGGAGATTGTTCTTGGTATCACCGATAACGAAAATACTGAGGTTGTATCCGGCGACCTGAAGGAAGGCATGGAGGTTATTGTTGATGCCATGACCCGCAAGGAGAAAAAGGCCAAAGACAAGACCGCTAATGCTACTGCCGGCAGCGGTTCAAGAAGGAGAGGCCATGTCCGGTTCTGATGCTCCAGAGTCCATACCGGTGAAAGGTTCAAACAATACCATCGTAAAGGTCAGCGACCTGGCAAAATCCTACTCCCTGGGGGAGATTCAGGTCAAGGCCCTTCGAGGGATCTCCATCGAGGTTCATCGGGGAGAGTTTGTAGCGGTCATGGGGCCCTCGGGTTCAGGGAAGTCCACATTCATGAATATTCTGGGCTGTCTTGACATTCCCACCTCGGGGCAATATCTCCTGGATGGGGTGGATGTATCCCGGATGACCTCCGATGAGCTGGCATCAATACGAAACTTGAAGCTGGGGTTTGTGTTTCAGGGTTTCAACCTTCTGGCCCGTACTTCCGCAGTGGAAAATGTGGAACTGCCCCTGCTCTACTCCACCAGGGTGGATCCGGATCTCCGGGAAGACATGGCACTTTCTGCTTTGGAATCTGTTGGCCTACGGGATCGGGCCCATCACATGCCTTCACAGCTTTCAGGAGGCGAACAGCAGAGGGTTGCCATCGCCCGGGCCCTGGTGAACCAGCCCGCCATCATCCTTGCCGACGAACCCACAGGAAACCTTGATACAAAGACCAGTTTTGAGATAATGAAAATATTTCAAGACCTCAACATTAAAAATAATATCACCATAATAATGGTCACTCACGAAACAGATATATCCCGTTTTGCCCGGAGGATTGTGGTTTTGCGGGATGGATCCTTGAGAAAAGACGAACCGGTGGCAGATCAGCTTCTGGCGGGGGAATTGCTGGAGAAGGGTGATTTTTCCATCAATGGTCAGAGTGTGAAGGGCGGATGTGATTGACCCATGGATATATGGATGACCATACGCCTGGCTTTTAGAACTCTTTACCGTAATAAGATGCGTACGGCCCTGACCATGCTGGGTATGATCATCGGTGTGGGGGCGGTGGTGGCCATGCTGAGCATCGGCGAGGGAGCCCGCCGGCAGGTTCTCTCCACCATTGAGGCATCGGGCACAAATGTTATTTCCATATTCTCATGGAAAATTACCGAAGAGGGCCGGATGGAGCATTACCGCACCCTTACCATCGAGGACGGCGAAGCCATCAAACGTTCTTCCCGATATGTCACCCTGTTCACTCCGGAATATTCCACAAAGCTGAATGCAGTTTACCGCAACTACAGCTGGGAGGCGGATATTTCCGGCGGTTCCGAGGACTTTATTGACCTGCGGGGACGGGAACTACTTAGCGGTCGGAATTTTACCCTGTCCGAGGTTCGTTCTGCCTCTCCCGTGGCCATTGTTGGCACCCGGATAGTGGAGGAGATGTTTGAAGGTGATGACCCCATCGGCCAGAGCATCCGCCTGCGCCAGTCCCCCTTCACCATTATCGGAGTGCTTAAGGCGAAAGGCGATGCCGGCTGGCTGGGGGATCTGGATAATATCATCCTGATACCCTATACCGCATACGAACGGAAGATTCGTCGCCAAAGGAGAATCTGGAGAATTTCCGTGGCCACAAATAACCGGGAAGATTCAGAAAAAGCCCGGGATGATATTGTTGCCATTCTTCGCCAGCGTCACCGTCTGAAGGAAACAGACGAAGACGACTTCACTATCCGCACCCAGGAGGACCGTATTGAATCCGCCCAGGAATCCAACAAGGTGCTGACAATCCTGTTGGGGTCCATCGGCTCGGTTTCCCTGTTGGTGGGGGGTATCGGCATTATGAATATCATGCTGGTATCAGTGACCGAGAGAATGAGAGAGATCGGCATCCGCATGGCCATCGGCGCCCGGCAGAAAGATATATTGATTCAGTTTCTGGTGGAGGCCATGTTGATTTCCTTTATCGGCGGGATACTGGGAATCCTGCTGGGGGTAGCCAGTTCACAACTGTTTGCCCGGTTCAGCCAGTGGAAAACTTTTGTTTCCCCTCAGTCGATAATCTATTCTTTCCTGTTCTCTGCTGTTGTGGGGATATTCTTCGGTTTTTACCCTGCCTGGAAAGCGTCAAAATTAAACCCCATAAAAACCCTGCGCAGGGAATAGAAAGGAGAGGAAAAAACTGGATATCTGGGCACTGATGAAAACTGCAACCCGAGCCCTTGTACGTAACAAGGTTCGCACACTTTTAACTATGCTGGGCATTATCATCGGCGTAGGCGCAGTTATCACTATGCTTTCCATCACTGCCGGCGCCGAAAGACAGATAATGGCCAATATTCAATCCATGGGAAACAATGCCATGTTCATTTCCCACAACTGGCAACAGACCAGTAGCAGTAGGGGTGTACAAATGGTAAGCCTCGACGAGAAGGATGCCGAAGCCATCGAGAAGGAATGCCGGCATGTCCTGTATTGTTCCCCCCGGATGGTGAGCCCCATAAGTCTTGTCCAGGGCAACCGCAGTCACAACACCAATGCCCAGGGAGGCACCGAGAACATGGACTATATTTATGGTTGGAAGGTGGATCAGGGCCGTTTTGTCACTCGGAGCGAGGTAATCTCCGGAGCCAAGGTATGCGTCATCGGAACCCTGGTGGAAGAAGCCCTGTTTAATGCCGGCGAAGATCCTGTCAACAGGTTTGTACGAATCAACCGCATCCCTTTCCGGGTTGTAGGAGTCTTTGAGTCCAGAGGTGCCTCCGGAGGGATGCAGGATCAGGACGATCTTGTTTTCATACCTTATTCCACCATGCAACAGAGAATCCGCCGTCAGCACAGGATGAGGCTGGTGGCCAGCGCCCAGTCCCTGGAAGACCTTGCTCCCGCCAAGGAAGAAGTTCTCCAGCTCCTGGCTCAGCGTCACCGGATAAAGGGAGATCCCGAACAGGCCATCTCGGTTCGCACTCAAGAAGAAATCATGGAAATGGTCAAGCAGTTCACTAACACTTTCACCCTGTTCCTGGGAGCTGTAGCTTCCATATCACTGCTGGTGGGAGGAATCGGCATCATGAACATCATGCTGGTTTCAGTGAATGAGCGGATCCGGGAAATCGGCATCCGCATGGCCCTGGGAGCAAAATCCCGGGATATTTTAGGGCAATTCCTCATCGAATCGATTACCCTGTCAATCCTGGGAGGCCTCCTGGGAATTCTCCTGGGCTACGGGGCTTCCTCGGTGGTGGGAAGAATCACCACCTGGAAAGTTTATATATCAGCTTTTTCCGTGGTTCTTTCCATCTCCTTTGCATCCCTGGTGGGGATATTCTTCGGTTTTTACCCTGCATGGAAAGCGTCAAAACTGGATCCCATCCAGGCCCTGCGACATGAATGAGAATCTCGAAATACTCTCACCCCATTTGGAATGGGGGAACATGAGTCGTGATTGTCATGATCCTTGGGACATAACTATCGGGCCGTTGTTTATGTATCGGTGGGCGTTGTCAGGCGTTTTTAGGCGTTGTTAGGTTTTGTTTTCCTTAAATTCATCTTCCGGTTGATTGAAAGCTGTCGCCGGAAGGGTGGTTGTTGCATGTGAACTGTGGAGCAATCCCTT
>CAYNGH010000002.1:0-91531 GCA_964396845.1 uncultured bacterium
GCAAACACCCATACGGGCTGGGATAACAGGTCGGGATCATTGTTGATAATCTCTTCGATCTGCTCCTTGATCTGGGCTTCCACCTGTTGTCTTTCCTGGTTGAGGCTGAACAATTCCATGGCCATCTGTCGGGCTTTTTCCGGGTCCTCCTCCAGAAGCAGGTTCAAGGCAGCGGTGGCATCCGCCAGCCGGCCGGCAGCATTAATTCTGGGAGCTATGTCAAAACTGATCTCCCGGGGAGATAGCTTTGCCTTGCGGTTTCTGGACATCTCCAGAAGTTTGGCAATGCCTGGGCGCAGGCGAAGATCAATCAGCTTCAGGCCTTCCCGGACGATGACCCGGTTTTCTCCCACCAGAGGCACAACATCCGCTACGGTGCCGATGGCCGCAAGATCCAGAAAGTCCACCCAGTCATCCCGGCCAAGGCGGGAATACAGAGCAGTTATAACCTTGAGAGCCACCCCGGCCCCGGAAAGCTCACGAAATGGATAGTCCTCGCCAGGCCGTTTCAGGTTGATGAAGGCGTTAGCAGGCGGAACATCCCTGGGGACTTCGTGGTGATCTGTTATGATCACATCAATCCCCTCCCGCCGAGCCTGGGCCACTTCCTCCATGTTGCTGGATCCGCAGTCAACGGTGATGATAATGGCAACTCCCATCTCCAGAGCCATCTTCACTGCATCCGGGGAAAAACCGTATCCTTCGTCAAACCGATCGGGGATATAACACTCAACGGCAACTCCAAGACGTTCCAGAGCTTTCTTCATGATGGCGGTGGAAGTAACCCCGTCGGCATCATAATCACCGTGAATCAGAAACCGGCTCCCCCGATCCAGATGCTCCCTGATGATGTCAACCACCTGGGTCATCCCGGTAATCCTGAATGGATCATACAGGGTATCCAGACTGCTGTTTAAAAACTGGTCAACCCCTTCCCGGGTGGATATTCCCCGATTGACCAGAATCCTGGCAATAACCGGGGACAGATCAGCCTCCCTTGAAAGACGATCAACAGTTTTTATGTCCGGCTCCAACACCCTCAGTTTTTGAAACATATTAAGTTTTTATTGACCTTTCTACCGGGATTATCCCCTGTCAGGCGGGATTCCTGGATGGGAGTCTTCCCACAGTCAGATAATCCATCCCGCTCAATCATTCCATAACATCCCTGCCATAATACCCCTGCCATAATACCCCTGCCGTGCTGTCTTTTTGGGCAATTTCTCATAACAAGCAATCAAAGGCGCCAACATACAGAACGAGTATTATTTTCGTCGGAACAGTCCTGTTTCTTTGCCAGCCCTTGTCCCACCGGTAACAGCGGTGTCAGCCTGCTGTGGGGGCCTGTTCTGCCGACTGGCTTCTCATAAAATGGGCTGCTGTTTCCAATCTTGTTATCAGCAGATCCTTTCCCGCAAGAACCATGACATCAAAAATCGGGGGAGTAGCAGTGACCCCTGTCACAGCCAACCGCACTGCCTGAATCAATTTGCCGGCAGAGATCCCCAGCTCCAGAGCATATTCCCTCACCAGGCTTTCAAGGGTTTCCTCGTCAAAGGCTTCGGCCCTGCCGATCCGGCAGGCCAGTTCACAGAGAGCACCGGGAAGGTATTCTCCTTTGAAGATTTTTTTTATCCCTTTTGGATCATATTCCTTCACGGGTTGATAAAAATACGAAAGGCTGAGAAAAAAATCCTCCAAGGTCTTCATCCGGTCCCGGTAAACTTCGATGGCTCTGGCAAGCCATTTATCATCTCGAAGGTCTGGGTCAATCCCTTTATTGCGGAAAAATTCCTTCAGGTATATCAGAAGAGTCGCCACGGGCAAACTGCTCAGATACTGGCTGTTCATCCATACAAGCTTCTGCTCGTCAAATACTGCGGGATTCCTTGTGATCCCCTCAACGGAGAAAGCCTCAACAATCTCCTGAGAGTTCATAATCTCCCGGTTATCCTTGGGGGACCACCCCAGCAGGGCCATAAAATTAAACAGGGCTTCCCGGACAAACCCCCTGTCCCGGTAATCCAGCAGGTGCACTGCTCCCCTGCGCTTAGACAGCTTGACCCTGTCCTGTCCCAGGATAACGGGAATATGGCAGAACCGGGGCAGGGGCAGATCCAGAGCGTTATATATCATCACCTGTCTGGGGGTGTTGGACATATGTTCATCTCCCCTGATGACATGACTTATCCCCATGGTATAATCATCAATCACCACGGCAAAGTTATATGTGGGGATGCCGTCGGATTTGACAATGACAAAATCATCAATCATCCCGCTGTCAAAGGACACTTCTCCCTTGATCATGTCGTCGATGACGATGAAGCCGGATTCCGGAGTGCGGAACCGCAGGCAGGGTTTTCGTCCTTCCTGGGCAAATTTTTCTGCCTTCTCCGGGGTCAGGTCCCGACAGGTGCCTCCATAGCCGGAGTTCTCTCCCCGCATAGCCTTGAGTTCTTCAGGGGTACACCAGCACTGATAGGCCTTTCCTTCCTTCTGTAGCCTACGGGCAAACTTCTGATAAGTATGAAGCCTTCCCATCTGAAAATACGGCCCATAATCACCGCCAACGCCGGGGCCTTCATCCCAGTCAAGACCCATCCAGTCCAAGTCCGCCAACTGGCTGCGAAGGAATTCATCCCGGGAACGCCGTTGATCCGTATCCTCCACCCTTAATATAAAAGAACCCCCATTCTTCCTGGCAAAAAGCCAGTTAAAAAGGGCAGTTCTAAAAGATCCAACATGAAGATTGCCTGTGGGGCTCGGGGCAAAACGAACCCGAACCCTTGAATTATCAGTGTTATTCATATGGAATTATATTAGATCCCCTTTTGAATATACCTCCTTTTTACCCCGCCGGAGAAAATAAAATGCCCGGCAGAACATGCCGGGCTTGAATTTGATTTAATATTTAATTATTCATCATTGGATTTTTTGGTGGCCATCTTGTCGGCAATCTCCCCTTCGGTGTTGGCTTTTGCCTCTGACGGCTTCACCGAGTTGTCAACGGCATTCTTGTTGTCATCACTGCCCATCTTTTGAGTGATGAATATATGAGCCTGACTCACCACATCCATCACTCCTCCCACAAGCATCTTGACGGGATCTCCGTCGGAGAGGGCCATTCCCCGGATGCCTTCTTTGAGGAAGCTGGCGGGAATAGTCCCGATGGAGTTCTGGGTTCTTTTTGCATTATCGGAATCTTCCTTGAAGAGGCCCATCTTTTTGCCTAATTTTTCGACTCCCCTTCCTGCGTCAGAGGCCAGATTCCGGAAGAACTGGCTGAAGCGGGGGCCAAGGAAAGGCCCGATAGCTCCGCCGATAGCGCTGGCAGCCACAGCAACGGGAACCGCCACCGGTGCAAACCCCACCAGGGCAAGTGCTCCACCCACAGTACCTGCCACCGCGGCGCCCACCGCTGCCTTCGCTGTTTTACTCTTCATTTTTGAGCCCATGGCAGATCCTATCCCGGCGGCCATCTTACCGGTTCCCGGGATCCACACTGCAGAAATCATGTTGGCATTGCCACCGGCGTCCCTGGTTCTGGAATCGGGATCACCCCGGAAGGTCTGCATCGCGCCGATAACTCCGCCGGCAATGGTACAACCGATAATTCCTGCGGGATTCCCTGTGAGAGCACCCACCGCAGCTCCTGTGGCAGCCCCGGAACCGATTCCCGCCAGGACGCCAATAACAGTGTTGTCGGTCTTCCGGGTTACGGTAACTCCTACCGCTGCCGGGACTGCCCCGATAATTGTGCCGGGAAGCCCCATGGTATAAAAGCCTTCGGTAACCCCGTTAAGACATGCCTGGAAATATGATGCCTTCTTGAGTCCCCCGGCGGTATCTTCCCTGGGAGATGTGTATTTATCAACAACATCAACTGCCTTCATCACGGCATCCTTGACCTTGACCGCCGGTTTCTTGATTTTCTGGCCCAGGGTTGATTTAATCGGCTTGTTTCCATCAATTTGCATCAGTATCGCATCTCCACAAAGAAATATTCCCACAGCCACCAGACTCACACCAGACAGAGGGAACTCTCCCTGTTTATTTTACTACATTCAGCCTCATCTGACAATCAGAAAAAAATCACGGCCCCTGCGCGACAGCAAATGCGAAATTACCGACAAAAACTTGACTTTCCCGGCTTTCTCCTGATCCCGGCAACAGTTGTTCCGCCATATGTTAACATGTTGTTAACATATTTGTATAAATAAATATAAATTTAAAATCCGGCAGAATGTGCCGAATGATATGTTGAGGTGAAAAATATGGCCCTTGAAGCAATCCTGCTGAGTGTGCAGGCACCGGAACAGAATCCATCGCAAACCGGGCAAAAAACCAACCGGCATAATCAAACCGCCGACAAGGACAGACCTTTTTTAAAGTGCCTGGAAAGCTGGAGAAAGCCAGATAACGAAAAAACCCACAATCCCAGAGCCTTTCTGCAAATACCGGATATTGCCGATGCAAGAAACTTCCCCGGTGGTTTTATTTTGCCGTCCCATCTTTTTATGATGCCCAGCCCTCAGGAGCCAGTCATCCAATTTCACGGGGATTCGCAGGAAGAAAGAACCTCATGTATGCCGGGGGCCTGGATGCCGGCAGGCCCGGTAAACATTCCCGGATCCGGGAGTTTCATGCTGTCGGAAATCAGCAGTCCCCAGAAAGACATCCCCGGGGAGATGGAATTCCCCCAGGAAGTTGGGGAATTGCCCGGCGGAAGCATCCAAACCCGGCAAGGCATCACTCAAATGCAGGAAACAGAGAACCTCCGGCATTTTCAAGCAAATAAAACCGATGCTGGAGTAGTTTTGGACAAATTCCCCGAAACCCATAAAATGCCGTCGTTTCATTCCGTCAAAAAGACCACGGAAGCAATCCCGGAAAAAGAGATGGAAAGTCCCGGAAATCCAATGCAGACCGCCAGAGTGGAAACAGAAAAACCACAGTTTTCCCGGGAAATGATAGTTTCAGATGGTGTCAAACTGCCGGAAGAAAAAAGCCAGGTAAAGATTCCAACAATATCTCCCGGGTCCCCGGTGGATGCTCCCCTGCCGGACAAGCCAGACAGCCGAAGAATTTCCCTGGATGTGGCCAACGAGATTAATACAGCTTCAAGAATCATTGAAACCACAACCGGGCCAGAGGATTCCCCGGCACCGGATCCCGCAGGGCGGGCAATTACCCTGACAGAACTCCCCCGTCAGGTCCAACGGGTAATGGAGCGCCTGTGGAATGATCCAAAGAAAGGTGAAAGCAGGGTTGAACTGCATCTTGACCCGCCCCATCTGGGAAGAGTAAGGGTGAGCCTGTCCATCGAAAAAGGCGTTCTTCATTCCCAGTTTACCTGCTCCCAGGAAGCTTCCAACCATCTCCGCCAGAACATCCATCAGTTAAGAACAGACCTGGCAAGCCAGGGAATCACCCTGGGCCAGGCAGGCATCAGCGACCACAGCGCCGGCCCCGAGAGGGATTCATCTCATGGAAGCTGGCAGCCCCCTCTCCCGGACAGCATCAGCGACAATGAATATACGACAGCCAATGCCGGACATGCCGCCGGCGACAACTCCAACAGCCGATTGAGCTATCTGATTTAAAACAGGAGGAAGATTGAATGAGCATTGCTCAGGTAATACAGAAAGGTGCCGCCGCCCTGGACCTGATAACCGGGAACCAGACCCGGAACGTTAACGCCGGCAACAATGGAATGCCCGGGAATAATGTTTCTTTTCTGGATATGCTGGTTACCCAGATCACCCACCAGAACCCTATGGAACCAATGAACAATGTGGAAATGGTGACCCAGATGACCCAGTTTCAGACCCTTGAAAAACTGGACACCCTCAACGAGCGCATGGGGTCCATGATTGTCTATCAGAATATGATGAATTCCATAAATCTTCTTGGCAAGGAGGTTGCCGTCAGCGATCCCTCCACAGGCAACATCATTACCGGCAAGGTTGACGGAATCAAGATTGAATACGGTTTCCCCGGTATTGTGGTCAACGGAAGCTATTACGATTTCAACGATGTGGTGGGAATTAAATAGATAAAGCGATTTTAGCGGGAGGTAATTATGAGCGTAGCATTATTCAATGCCATCACCGGTCTTTCCAACTTTCAGAGGGTTCTCGATACCGTGGGCAACAACCTTGCCAACATGGCCACCCCGGGATACAAGCGAAACAGCGTGGTTTTCAAGGAACTCTTGAGCCAGACCCTTCGGGGAGCATCCCGTCCCGAAAATAACCGCGGTGGTTCCAATCCCCTGCAGATCGGCCTTGGTTCTGCCATCGGCGCAGTGAACACCCAATAAACCCAGGGGCTTCTGGAAGTGACGGGCCGGCCAACGGATCTGGCCATCACCGGCAACGGCTTCTTCATGGTAAGATCCGGCGGTAACCGTACGGGATATACCCGTAACGGCAGTTTTTCTGTGGATGTGGACGGCAACATGGTTGACAACAATGGAAATATTCTTCAGGGATGGATGGCAGTCAGCGGGGCAGTGGATTCAGCCCAACCGGTCACCGACATAGTAATCCCCGTGGGGGAGGCCACCAATGCCAGAGCCACCACCAACGCCAGGTTTTCCGGCAACCTCGATGCCAGTCAGCCCGACGGCACCACTCATACCATTGACAGCATAGTTTATGATTCCCTGGGCCGGGAGCACACTCTGACAGTTACATTTACCAAGGTGGATCCTCCCGTAGGAGCGGGAGCTTCCGAATGGAATTTTGCAACCCAGATTGACGGTGTAGCCACAGGCAACGGGGTAATCGCCTTTTCCACCAACGGCCAGTTCGATGCCGCCAACTCCTCTCCCAATCCCCAGGCGAATTCTGCGGTGGGGGGCGGGGCGGATCCTTTGTCCATCGACTTGAACTGGGCAGGAATGACTCAGCTTTCCAGCCCCGGACAATACTCGGTATCTCTCCAGAGCCAGGACGGCGTTGAAACCGGATCCCTGGAGCGATTCGCCATCGACAACTTCGGCAATATTGTAGGCTCATATTCCAACGGTCTTACGGAACTAATCGGCCAGATTGCCCTGGCAGACTTTTCAAACCCCGAGGGCCTTGAAAAAGGTTCCGGGGGGACTCTCTGGCAGACCTCAAACACGGGGCTACCAAAAATCGGCACTCCGGGCAGTGGATCCCGGGGTCAGATTAATGCGGGATCTCTGGAGCTTTCCAATGTTGACATGAGCACAGAATTCACCAAGATGATTATCGCCCAGAGGGCATTTCAGGCCAATTCCCGGGTTGTAAGTGTCATGGACGACGTCCTTCAGGAGATGGCCAACCTGAAACGTTAACCCTGTGAAGGGGGGGACTGGTTATGATTCGTCTTAACCGGCTCAACAACAGTGAAATAGTTATAAACGCCGACCAGATCGAGTTTATGGAGGAAACTCCTGATCTGGTCATTACCCTTATGTCGGGCAGAAAAATCGTGGTATGCCAGCCCATGTCCGAGGTGATCCGGCGGATCATTAAATACAAGGCAAGAATTCTCAGCAATGTTCCCGGTCCCGGGGAAGATTAGGCCGGGAAGGAGCAGGCATTATGGATTTTGCAGTAATTGTCGGAATATTTATTTGTTTTGCCCTGATGATAGCGGGTATTGTCCTTTCCGGGGGCAATATGCGGACTTTCACCAGTGTGGATTCATTTTTGATTGTCGCCGGGGGCACCATCGGTTCGGCTCTGGCGGGAATATCTTTTCGTGACGGCCTAAAGGCCATATTCGCAGCCAGGGATGTTCTGATGCCCAAAAAAATCGACTGGAAAGGGACTATCACTCTGTTTACCACTCTGGCGGGAGAAGCCAGGAAAAACGGGGTTCTTTCCCTGCAGAACCGCCTTGCCGATCAGGAGAACCCTATCATCAAGGCGGGGCTTCAGTTGATTATTGACGGTGCCGATTCCGACATCCTGGTGATGGTCACCGGCACAAAAATCACTCTGCAAAAAGAAGCAGACAAATTAGGTGAGAGGATCTTCTCAACAATGGGATCCATCGCCCCCTCCTTTGGGATGCTGGGCACGGTCATCGGTCTTGTACAGGTGCTGGCGAACCTGTCGGAACCGGAAAAATTAGGGCCGGGGATTGCCCAGGCATTTATTACTACATTCTATGGAATAGTCTTTGCCAAGATGTTCTTTGAACCCATTGCCAACAAGATCAACCGCAACAATCGTCAAAAGAGCAGGTATTATGAAATGATTCTCACGGGGCTTCAGACCCTTCAGGAGGGGGACAACCCCTTCATGGTGGAGGAAAAACTCAAGGCCTTCTGTACCGAAGAGGACCTTCAGGAAAAAGTCCCGGCAAAGAAGGGAGAGCAGACCGAGGGTGGGCAAGCTGAGTTGCAGGCAGAAGCGTCTTAGCAGTCAGGAAGAGGAAACCATGGCTGCTTCCAATTGGCTGGATTCCTATGCGGATATGATTTCCCTGTTATTCGCCCTTTTTGTAGTTCTTTATGGAATGTCCAAGATCAACGAAGAAAGTTTCCGCCAGTTGGCCGAGGCACTGTCCAAGACCCTTTCCACCGGGGGTGTTGCCAGCACCCAGGTGCACATCGAAAAATCCGTGACAAATGTGGAACAGAGCAGTAAACAGGATGAGAATGTCAAGAAGAGCCGGGGAATTGTTCTTAACTTGGGCAGTCCCGATGCCCCAAAGCCGGTGGAGGAGGAGATACCCGACGATCTCAAGGAGATAGAAAAAAAGATCAGCGAGGCCCTGCAACAGCATGGAATGTCATCCCTCACCAGGATCCACATGGAAGAACGGGGCCTGGTGATTGGTCTTATCACAGATAAACTCCTTTTCAAAATCGGCGATGCGGAGCTGACCCAGAAATGCAACGACATACTGGATGTGGTCGCCCCTATATTAAAGGAAACCAGCCATTACCTTAGGATTGAGGGACACACCTGCGACATTCCCATCGGAAACAGCCGTTTCCGTTCAAACTGGGAGCTTTCCACCATGCGGGCCACCAATGTTGCCTGGTATCTCATCACAAAAAAGCTGATCATGCCCCGGCGGATATCCATCATCGGTTACGGCGAATATCAACCCATGTTCGACAACAGCAATGAAGAAAACCGCGCTAGAAACCGCAGGGTTGATATTGTGATTTTAAATGTTCATCGAAAATATGTAAGTGACCACAGCAAGACTCCCGAAACCGGACAAACAGAGGTTTCCCGCCCGGTGCAGAAGCCCCAGAGTATCGGATCCGGGGATTTTTGGGATATATACTCCACCAGCGAAAACATAAATACAGATACAGAACCATAAAGTAATGCGAGGATATGGCAGAATGGATGAAATAATACTTGACACTTTTGTAAGCAGGGTCATTCAGGGCCGGGAAGCTCTGGATGATGCTTCCATTTCCAGGGTGGTTCAAGAGCTTATCGACAACCTTTCCAGAGAAGGGGATTCCCTCTCAGTCATAGAGCCTGCTTCCATCAAGGATGATTCCGTAATGCTGGGTCAGCTGATTCGTGGCTTCAAAGAAGTTCTGGATCAAACCCGTCAGCAATATCAGGCCCGGCTGGACGAACAGGTACGTTATACCAGGGAAGTGGAAAAGACATCAAAACTGGTGGGCAGACAGAACCTGGTTCTTTCATATTTCTACCAGGCCAGCCAGATGCTCTCTTCCAGCCTTGACGCAGCCACTATCATATCTATGATTGTTGACATGCTCAGCAACATATTTGATTCGTGCATATGCGTCCTGTACAGTATTGATGAAGATGGCCGGCTTATGATTTCCCACCGCATCCGCCCATCCATCGAGGAATTCTCCGACTATTTCAATGGCAACATCACCATGCATGTGGGACAGGGTTGCGAGGGAATGTGCATCAACGAACAGATCCCCTTCCAGATATATGATGTTTATAACAGTCCATTCTATCGGGGATTTACTGATCTTGCCCGCCGGTTCAACTTCCAGTCGGTTTTGTCGGTTCCTCTGATTGTCCGGGATAATGTGGAGGGATGCATATCCATATATGACGAGAGGCAGAAGCATTTTCCCGAGGAAGAGGTCCGGATTTTATCTTTGTTTTCGGACCAGGCAGCCCTGGCAATAGAAAATGCCCGGCTTTACCAGCAGACAGATCAGAAGCTCAAACAGCGGGTCATGGAACTCTCCCTGGTGCACAGGGTTGATCTTTGCATCATAAACAACGAAGAGATCCGCAATATGGGGGAGATCATCCTGTCGGGCCTTGAAGAAACCTTCCCCGGCTGTGCTTTTGCTCTTGATCTTACAGGGCTGAATCCAGGCTGGTGGCTTTCAGATTCTCAGCTGTCAGGTCTGGGCATCCAACGAACTCACCTGGATCCCGTGGCATCCGAGGCGATGGATCGAAACGACATGATCCCCGGTTTCTTCCGGACAAGTCAGGGTGTGGTTCATTACATATGTTTCCCCGTGGGGCACCAGTCAGAAGCTGTCGGGGCATTCTTCATGGCATCGGGAGATCCTGATGAACTTGAGGGTGAGGTTGCCCGTTTCATTCAGGGAATAATCTCCCAGCTTTCTATTGCCATCGAAAAAACCAGAACCCTGGACCAGCTAATCCATGCAGAGAAGATGAATGTCCTGGGAAGCCTGATGTCGGGTATCGCCCATGAGATCAACGGCCCTCTCAGCAGAATCCTTGGAATTTCTGAAAGTTTCCGGGAAGAAAAAGATGTTGACGAGGTTATGAAATACTTTGATCTCATAATCGAGGAATCTCTCCGTTGCAAGAGGATTATCGAAGACTTCCTGGCATTTGCCCGCAAGTACAAATCAGAACATGTCCTCTCGAACATCAACGATGTGATAATAAAGACTCTTCAGCTGTGGAAGTATCAGAAAAAAACCGATGATATGATAATTAGAACTGAATTCGCCAATAATCTGCCCAGGGTAAACATCAATTGCAATCGAATTGAGCAGGTGTTTCTAAATCTTATTGTAAATGCCTATCATGCCCTCACGGATGTTGATAGAACCCCAAAGGTTCTTATGATCAAGTCACAGTTTTATGACGGAAAGGTTCGAGTGGTTTTTCAGGACAATGGGCCGGGTATCCCCGAGGAGTGCAGGGATCGCATATTCCAGCCTTTTTTCACCACCAAGCCAACAGGACAGGGAACAGGCCTGGGGCTGAGCCTTTCCCGGGACATTATCCGTGAACATGGCGGTGAAATCACTGTTGGTGACACTCCGGGCCATGGAGCAAAATTTATCATCGATCTTGTCCCGGATCTTTCTTCATCAGATTCTGGCCCAGTTTCAATAGCAGGCAGTATTGCGGACCTGGATTCCATCAAAATACTCATTGCCGATGACGATCTTCTGATATTGAAGCTTATGGGCAAGTTCCTTAAAAAAGAAGGACATGTTATTGAGTCTGTGAGAAACGGTGCAGACTGTCTTGAAAGAATCCGTCAGAGCACTTATGATCTGGTGATATCTGATATGATAATGCCGGATCTTCGGGGTGATCAGCTCATCGACATCCTGATGGAAGAAAAGCCCGAAGTTCTGAAGCGACTAATTTTATGCACCGGCGATATTCTTGACCGGGAAAAGTTGGAATACTTCGAATCCGCCGGGGTTCATCTCTTGTACAAGCCCTTCGAAATGAAGGAATTAAAAAAGAAGATCATGCAGGTTTTTGGCAGTCCCTTGACTTGACGATTTATCTGAAGCTGAAAATGATCGATCGAACCACCAGATACCACCCATCCACCAACACAAAGAGCATTACCTTCATAGGCAGGGAGATCATCATGGGGGGGAGCATGAACATCCCCATAGACATCAGGATTGAAGCCACCACCATATCAATGACAAGAAATGTGATAAACAAGGTGAAGCCCATAACGAATCCTGTTCTCAGTTCGCTGAGGACAAAAGACGGAATCAGCACCATTGTGGGGACATCATCGGGTCTTCTGGGCCTCTGACCGCCTGATGCATATATGAAAAGCTCAAGATCCTTTTCTCTTGTCTGCCTGAACATGAAATCACGAAGGGGTTTTTCCATGGCATTGATGGTATCATTCTGGGATAATTTTCCCTCCCGGTACGGGATTACGGCATCGGCGTTGATTTTGTTGATGGTTGGAAGCATAGTGAAAAAAGTGAGAAACAATGCGAACGAAACCATCACCTGGGTGGGAGGGATCTGTTGAGTGCCCAGGGCATGACGAAGAAACGAAAAAACAATTACAATCCTCGTGAAAGATGTCATCATCACCAGTATTGCCGGAGCCAGGGACAGAACTGTTATGAGGACAATAATCTGAACTGTTCTGGACACCTGATCCTGTTCTTCCCCTGTTTCCCAGTCAATTCTTATACTGGGAGGAGTCAGGGCCTGGGCTTTGGCATGGCCTGGGAATATTGACATATTTACAACTATCAAAGCGATAAACAGCAATATTACATCAATTCTTGATGTTCTCATTACTTTTTTCCGCCTTGAACAATCGATGCTGCTTCGCTGATGGTTTCAATCATGCGGACTCCGAAGTTTTCCTCGATGACGATGATCTCTCCATATCCCACCAGTCTTCCATTGACATAGACTTCCGAGGGTTCGCCAGCCATCTTTTCCAGCTCAATAATTGATCCGGATCCCATATCCACAAGTTCCTTGAAACTGATTCTGGTTTTCCCCAGAACCACAGTCAATTCAAGGGGGATATCCATCAGAAGATCGATCTTGCCTCCCCCTTTGTTATTATCATTTTCCTCAAGTCCTGAGAACATTGCCTTTCGATACATTCTGTCCTGACCCCCTTGTGTTTTGCTGTTATTCTGCCTGGAGTTCCCCTGGTGGCTGGATTTTCCACTTGGCAAAGAAAGATTGTTCTGGGTGTGCTCAATCTGTGTAGTCAGGTCCCGGGAAAAGTCAAGGGGTAGAACAATCTCCATGGGAGATTCCGGGAAACCCTCCATTTTCAGTTTTGCTTTTACTAATACCGCCTGCCAGGACTTTATTAAGTTTTTAGCTGTATTGTCGGGGCTTCCCAGTCGAACATTAATCTTCCTGAGAAGGTTATCCGACAGGATTGATTCCATTGTTCCCGCCAGTTGGTTTATTGCCTCTTCCAGGACATTAAGATGCAGCTCTTCGAACTCTTCAGGGGGGGATTTGCCATCGCCTCCGATTATTAAATCTACAATAATCCCCAGGGTCTTCTGATCAAATACAATATATATTCCTCCCAACAATCCTGATGAAACAGTCATTGGAAATATGAGCATCTTCCCGGTTTCACACAATGGGGTGGGAATGCCTCCTTCCTTGTCGGCTATCTCTTCGATTTCAAAGCTAATTTTCCGATTCAGGATTGTTGATAATATTTCATCATTTGCCTTGGTCCACAGACGAAACAACTGATCCAGTATCTGTGTTTCATTTTCTTCAATTATTTGTGTCATACCAACGCCTCGTTCTCATAAACTCCCATCACTTTAACTCCCAGTCGATCTCCTTTTATGCCTGGTTTGGCCACATATTTAACCTTGCCGTTGACCACCACATTAAGAAGCTGATCGACTCGGTGATCCAGAGAAATCACTGTGCCTGGAGAAATCCCTGACAACTGGTGAGCAGATATTTTCTTCTTTGCAAACTCTACTGACAGGGGAACTCTGATTTTCCCGTACTTTGCTTGAACCTTGTCTTTTGTCACTCCATGAGATTTTTGTTCATCCTTTCTGCCTGCCGGTGCATACCTTGCATAATAAGGCCCCAGCAGATTGTAGGGAATACAGATATTCAGATACCCCACAATACCATTAATATTTATGTTGTACACCAGTCTTATAAACACTTCGTTTTCTGACTGAGTTTTAGGAATCATCAGGGTGTCGGTATCAGTATGATTAATTTTAAAGTTGCAGTTGAAAAATAATTCAAGTACTTTCTTGTGGAAGTCCAGGGCCGTCAGGAAAATCTCCTGGGATAAGGCCCTTTCAAAGTCGGTCATAGGCCTTGGTGGCGTAATCACAGTCCCCTCTCCGCCAAGCATCCGTTCAATAATTGTATATAGGTGGTGCAGTGAAAACTCAAGAATGCCATGATACAGGGTCTGTTCGATATCGAATATTGCAGTGACCATGGGATTCGCCTTTGCTCGGAAAATATCGCCATAATACTTCTGGTCAACATCGATGAGATTGATTTCCACCGGGCAATGGATTAACTTTGCGAAATAGTTGGTGAGGTAACGAGGCATCGCCTCGAAGTTTGATTTGATCTTCCTGATTTGATCTCTGGATAGCTTTTCTGGTCTTCGGAAATCATACAATTTATAACGTCCAGATATTCTTGAGTCATCACGGCTGGAGCCTGAATACAATTCAACTGCAGAGGGGCCTCCTATGCCGATAATATTTGAATCCTTTGCTTGTGGAGAGGTTTTATCCTTCCCAGGTTCAGATCCGATGGAATTAATCAGGGCATCAATATCATCCTGGGACAGGATCGAATTATCCTGGCCTTGTGGTGTAGTGACTTCGGGTTCTTTTTCTCTGTTTTTAATCGTTTGATTTTCCGGTTTTTCATCTTCTATTGTTTTTGCATCCTCAT
Organism: uncultured bacterium; assembly: GCA_964396845.1. Lineage (GTDB taxonomy): Bacteria > Vulcanimicrobiota > JAJTBE01 > JAJTBE01 > CAYNGH01 > CAYNGH01. The sequence continues at coordinate 14,637 of CAYNGH010000002.1, forward strand.
CGTCCAGGTCAATCAAGTCCGACAGGTCAAGCTCCACAGCTTGAGTGATTTCCTCCTGTTGGTGGGAATCCTCGTCATCTCCGCTGCTATCACCCATATCGATGAAGTCGGAGATATCAAATTCCTCCATAACATCGCCGGGTTTTTTCCCTGGAAACTCATGCTGTTCTTCATTCCCATCGCTGGTGGCATCCTTGTCAGAGTGGTGGATAATCTCTGGATTCTCGCCATGTTCTTCATCATTTTTTGTAGTTTTTTCATCCTCTGCTTCAACTTCTTTTTCCGTATCAAAATTGAACAATGCATCAATATCATCCTGGGACATTCCTTGATTTTTCGGCTCTTTGTCTTCTCCCCTGTCTGGTTCTTCCGGGCTGTCATCATTAAAATCAAACATGGCATCAATCTCGGACTGAGATACTTCTCCCGGCTCATCCGATAAATTGTCTGGATCCTTATCTTCATCTCCCATGAACATCATATCAATATCATCCTTAGAAACTTGAGATTTTTCCCTTTCTTCCTCTGGAAAATCATTCAAGTCCCCAAAGAGATCATTTATGCTTTTTTGATCCATATTTTCATCTGACATTTGGGATCCTCATTATTCAAAAATATTCCTCATCAGTTGAATAACCTTGTCAAATTCTGTTTTCTCGTCAGTGTTCTGACGCAGGAATCTGTTTATTGACTGAATTTTTTCAATGGCAAAGTCAATCTCCCGGTTACTGTTGGGAGTATATGCGCCAATGTTTATCAAATCCTCAGAGTCCCGATAAGTTGCCAGGATTGACCTGATATATCCCGCCAATTCCTTATGATCTTGAGAGGCCACATTGTTCATTACCCTGCTGACACTTGCCAGGACATCTATTGACGGGTAATGGTTCTTTTCGGCAAGCTGTCTGGACAAAACAATATGACCGTCAAGAATTGATCGCATTGAATCTGCCACCGGGTCGTTCATGTCATCTCCATCAACAAGAACTGTATATATTCCTGTTATGGAGCCTTGCGCAGATGTTCCTGCCCTTTCCAGAAGCTGAGGCAACAAGGCAAAAACTGATGGTGTATAACCCCTGGTAGTGGGTGGCTCCCCGACGGCAAGCCCAATCTCCCTTTGCGCCATGGCAATCCTTGTGGCAGAGTCCATCATCAGAAGAACATCCAGGCCCTTTTCCCGATAAAATTCAGCAATTGCCGTAGCACAAAGCGCGCCCTTTATTCTCAGTAGAGCTGGTTTGTCAGATGTCACTGCCACAACAACTGATTTTTCCAGCCCCTCCTGTTGCAGGTCCCTTTCAATGAACTCGGGCACTTCCCGGCCCCGCTCACCGATAAGGGCAATAACATTGACATCTGCACTGGCATTCCTTGCTATCATGCCCAGGACTGTGCTTTTTCCAACTCCACTGCCTGCAAATATTCCAATACGCTGACCCTTTCCTACAGTGATTAACCCATCGATCGACCTTATGCCTGTTGCTATCGGTTCATTTATTGGCGTTCTATCCATTGGACAAGGTGGAGTATTGACAATATTTATACTTCCTTCAATTTCCATTTCGCCTTTGTTATCTATAGGATTACCCATTCCATCTAAAACACGCCCCAGCAGGCCTTGTCCCACCCCCGCCCTCATGGGCTTCCCAGTGCTCCTCACCAGGTTTCCTGGATGAATTCCCGCCATGTATTGAAGTGGCATCAATATAACTTTGTTTTCCTTGAACCCCACTACTTCGGCAGGAACCTTGTTGTTGCGGGCATCAAGAATCCAACAAAAATCTCCTACCGATGCTGGAGGGCCATGAGATTCCACAGTAGTTCCTATCACTTGGGACAGTCTTCCGTAAACCCGCATCAGCGAGCCATTTTTTGCACTTTTTTCAACCCTCTGAAACCGATCCAGCATTTCTTCTTTAATTGTAATTAACTCTTTTTCAATTTTTGAGGTTTTCATTTATTACCTCCAATTGACTGTCAATGCTGGCATCTATAATTCCCCCAGGAGAGCTGATGATGGCGCCACCCTTTTTAATCTCTTTTCTTGCAGTCAGCTCCAGGTCTTCAATCATTTCGCTTGATGAAATTATCTCATTTCTGTTTCGCATCAATATTTCAATTTCTGAGGGATTAACCGTCAACTGTACCTTGTCCCGTTGAATCAAACTTTTGGTAGCAGCTTTAATGGTTCTTATGATCAGGTTGTTATCATCTCTGATCTCTTTGCGCAGAATATTCTTCAAGAGTGTCACTATCATCTCGTTCATCCTCGGCACAAGGGTTTCCAATAAATCTGACAATTGTTGCTCATAATCAGCTTCCAGACGTTTCATACGATCCCGAACTTCCGCCATTTCATCAAGCAGTTCCATCTGGCCTCTGACTATGCCTTCCTTGCGTCCATCCGCAAGGCCCTGCTCATAACCTTTCTTCCTTGCCTCCTCCTTGATTTTTTCTCCTTCCTCCACGGCCTTTAAAATTATATCATCAGCCTTTTTTCTGGCCAGCATTATTATGGCCTCGCCACAGGTGATGTTTTTTCTCAAGCCACTGGATTCTTTGGAAAGCTTTTTACTCAATTAATTGCGACCCTTTCTACCGTCAATGATCTCTTTTTTGTGTAATTGAATATCTATCTTTATTTGATGTTCTACTACACATAAATTTCCTCTTCCTTTTGAATGGTGATCTCACCGGCCTCTTCCATACGGCGAATAGTTTCTACTATTTCCTGCTGGGCAGAGTCCACCTCTCGCAGTGGCACTTTCCCCATGGTATCGATTTCTTCGTTCAAAACCATCCTGGCCCGGTCTGACAGATTCCTCATAATCAAATCGGCAATCTCATCCGATGTCTTCTTCAGCGCCGTGGCAAGGCTTTTCATATTGACTTCCTTTAGCACTTTCTGAATTGAACGATCATCAAGAAGCACAATATCTTCGAACACAAACATGCGGGATTTAATTTCTTCACTCAAATCAGGGTGGGACTTGTCCAAAACCTCAAGAATTGATTTTTCTGACTGACGGCCAACTCCCCGCATGATTTTTACAACAGAATCGATTCCCCCAACTTCAAGGCTGGAAGAGCTGGACATCAGGTTCAATTTTTCACCCAGAGTTCTGTCCAGAAGCCGTAGAGCGATTCGATTGGGTGGTTGCATCTGAGATATGCGAAAAGTAAGATCCGCCTGGACTGCCGGGGGAAACTGGGACAATACCCACCCTGCCTGATCCGAGGAAATATATGACACCAGAAATGCAATCACCTGGGGATGTTCATTTCGAATGTTCTCAAACAACAGCTTTTTGTCAGCCTTATAAAGATAGTCCAGCACATAGAACTGTTCATCATCTCCCTGGATCTCAAACAATTCTGCGGGGATTTTTGAACGTTTGTCAGCCTTGAAATCCTTTCCCGAAAGAAGCTCAACAAAATCCCTGAGAACTTCCTTCACCAGATCCGGTGTCAGATTGCCGATATCCGAGGAAACAACCTTCAATTCCTGGGCTAAACTTTTATCAAGCTGAGAAATCAGGATCTTTGCATCATCACCCAGCACCTTTAATAAAACAGCTGCTTTTTGTATTCCTGTCATTTTTTTCAAATCAGCCGACAAAGGCATTCTCAATTACCCCCTGCAGAAGCCCAATTTTCGAAGGCCCTGGCCACCAGTTTTGGATTTTCCTCAACAATCCCCTTGAGGGTACTTGACAATTCAGCAACCACCGGATCTGATTCCACGGATCCCATATCGGAGCCTTCAGGCATCCCGGTCACAGAGGCCTCCCGAGGCACCTGCAACCCCATCGAATCTGATGCGCCAACCCTGACATCAATTGACGAAGGTCTTTCTTTCTTGCTTTTCTTGAACATACCCATAAGCATCAACAATATAATCAATGGAGCAAAGGCTGAAAAAACCGGGGCTGCATACTTCCTGACAATGGACATAATTTCGTCAGCAGATTCCGCCCCGGTCAGAGGTTCAGGAATCTCAAACCCTATGGTCCTGATTGTCAGAATATCTCCCCTGGCCTGGTCTATTCCTGCAATGGACGATATGACATCCTTGAGATCGGCAACCTGCTCAGGGGTAATATCCGAATTGCTGTCCACAAGAACCCCGATGGTCAGCCGTTTTACCTGGCCCGGAGTGATAGATTGGCTTTCTATAGTTTTGGAAATTTCATAATTTGTCGTTGTGCTTTTCTGTTGATAAAGAGCATTGTCATCGCCGGCTCCAGCCAAAGGAAGGCGGGTTGCTCCCTGCACCGCCGGAGGTTCCTGTTCGAGGAGGTTCTTGTTGTTATAGTCTTCAATCATTGTTCTGGAGCTTCTCACCACCCCGACATTCCCATCAACCGGCTGGAATATTTCCTTCTGAATAGCCTTTTTCTCAGTTTCAATCTCCACATTAACCTTTACAACCGCCTTACCCCGGCCCAGAACAGAGTTCAACAGACCATTGATCCTGGATTCATAACTTTTCTGCAGTTCATTGCGAATCCGCAACTGATAAGTGGCAAGACCAAGATCCCCCTCCTGCAGAAATTCCGACAGAAGCCGGCCATCTGTGCTCATTATGGATATATTTTCAATTTTTAGTCCTTGAACCGTCCCAGCCACCAGCCGGGCAACCCCACGAACTTCCTCGTCGGATATCTGTTGACCGCCGGCCAGCTTCAATACCACCGATGCCGAGGGAGCCGTGTCTTCATCCAGATAAATCCGGCGCTGGGGTATCGCCAGGTTTATCCGGCAATCCTCAACACTGTCAAGATGGCGGATAGTGTTGGACAATTCTCCCTGGAGTGCTCGGATATATTTGACATTTTCAGAGAAATCCGATGACTGGAAGTCGGATTTGTCGAACAATTCGAAACCGATGTTCCCACTCTGGGGAAGACCTGAACCCGCCAGATCCAGCCTCAGCTGGTGAAGCTGATCCGTTGGCACCAGGATGGTCCGGCCCCCGTCTTCAAGGCGATATGTGACCTTCTTGTCCTTGAGGGCAGTGGTAATCTTCCCGGCATCCTCAACAGAAAGGTTGCTGTATAATACCCTGAAGTTGGCGCGATTCATCCAGAAGGTAAAGACCACCATGGTAGAAATGATAAGAGCAAAAACCGCAAGAATTATCAGCTTCTGATTCGGATCCGAGTCCTTGAAATCCTGAATCTTCTGCTTCAGGGCATCCATGACTGTTTCTGGCTTTTCTGGCATATTCACTCACCAACTGCAGAATTATTTTCCAATGTCCAGTGCCCGCAGGAACATTTTCTTGGCTTCGTTAAAAGTCGTAAGATTCGCCTGGTATGATCGGGAAGCAATGGTGGAAGCGACCATTTCATCAAGGATATTGATATCTGGATAATCCACGAAACCATTTTCATCCGCCACGGGATGGCCGGGGTCATACACCCTCCGGGGTTGGGACTCCACCTCATATATCCCGTCAATGGCTACTCCCCTGTCGGGAAATTCCCGGAATCCCCGGAGATAAGATCCGAAGCTTCCCTGGATGGGAGTGGTGACAACCCTGCGGGCCTGATAAAGAAACCCATCGGCAGAACGGGGGGAATTGATATTGGCAATGTTTTCCGATATGACCTCCAGCCTGCGCCTTTCAACATCCAGGGCGCTTCCGCTGGTATGAAGAGCATCAAACATTCCCATCTTATTTGCCTCCTGTTATCGCCGTGGAGATCATCCGGTATTTCCTTGCCAGCAGATCCGATGCCGCCCGATAAGTCAGGGAGTTGACAGTCTGGCTTATCATCTCTTCCTCTTCGGATCGGCGAACATTGCGAAGATGAAGCCGTAAAAACTGGCCGTCAAGATGAAAAGCCTCGTCATCCCTCAGGGACTGGGCCGGATAATGATCCTGATGGGTTGCCTCCAGGCCGGGATAGAGAAAATCTCCCTGCCGGGCATCCCTGAGAAGCCCTATAAAATCAACATCCTGGGCCTGAAAGCCGGGGGTTTTCATGTTTGCCACATTATTTGAAAGGTAACGCTGACGAAGGTCTATCACATCCATCATGCGTCGCAGGCCCCTTGAACCCTCAGTTGTTATGAATCCGCCATTCAATCTAATCCCTCCTAAGAATTTCCCACAAACGCGGTTACATCTGCATACGCATAATCTCCTGGTATGCTTCCACTGCTTTATTTCTCACCTGCACTGCCAGCTTCAAAGACAAAAATGCCTCCTCCATGTCAATCACAACCTTGTGGATGCTGTCGGTATCGCCAACGGAAAAACGTTCTGCTGATTCTGCTGCTTTGATCTGCATATGGTTTACGTTTTTAAACGCCTCCTTGATTGGATTGAATTTCTGATGACCTTCTCCGGGGGATAATCCCCCAGGGGGCTTTAGAATCCCCGTCCTGTCGGGGATAAGGTTGTTGACATCACCAATGATGTTGACTGGACTGATATTCATCTGCTCACCCTCTAATCGGCATACCTGCTGGAGTTACTGGTTTTCCACTGCTGTCGTTATTTACAGAGTCAACCATGGATCCTTTGTGTTAAATTGACCAGATAAGTCAAACCAATTGTTAATACTATGGCCTGTAGTCCAATAACAATCGAATACAGATCAATTTATCCCGAAATACCCTGTGTTGACACTTAAACCTAAAGGATTAGGAAAATCATACTAAAGTATTATTTAATCAAATTGGTTTTGGGCGAAGAACAGGTCTGCCGGTGTTATTGGAGGAGTTGTGAAGGATGCAGAAGAAAGATAAAAAAAACCGGGAAGGTTATTGACACAATGAATATCAATTTTGACGATCTGTCTGCTGAAGCAAGAACCGACAAAGCCAGCCTTTATCTTCTGATATGCCAGAAAGCCATGGAGGCCTTTTCTGCAAACTCGGTTTTTTTTATAAGGGCATCAGGCGACGGAGAACTGAATGTGGAAAGCTCCATCGGCAAGGATCCTGAGGAAAGGCTATATAAAGACGCTCTTCTTCCCATCGTGGAAAAAGGGGTGTATGAAAACCGGGCTCCTATGATTGTAACCGATACATCCAAGGATCCACGGTTTCTTGTTCATTACAAATCAGAACTTCCCGGTTACTCACTGCTTTCATTTCCCATAATCACCAGGGATATGGTCACAGGGATTTTAACCCTTTACCGACCTCCGGGGAAGGCATTCGGCAGCAACTCTATCGGCAGAATCCACAAGTTTTCCGGCTGGGCAGGACAGCTTCTGGAACGGGGGCTTCAGCTGGAGTCATTTCGTCACAATCAACAGAAACTTGACATATTGAGCCGCCTGACCCGCACCATATCTTCTGTTCAGGAATTGGACAAGGCTGCGGAGTTTACCAGCAGTATCATATCAGAGGTCTTAGGAGTCGATTGCCGTGTGGTTTTTTTCAAGGATGACCAGGACTGGAACCACCTGTCCCAGGACATCCGCAGAATCCTGGCCCGGGGTGTTCCATCGGTAACCGGCAGAAACAACGAAGGGCGCCAGTTAGTGGCCCCCATAACATACCAGGAGCTGATGCCCGGATACCTGGAGATTTGCGGAAGAGAGGTCAGGGATTTCACAGACCTGGCCAAGACTGTTTCCATCCTCCTGGGATCCACTGCCCGGAGGATCCTCTTAGATGAGGAGATTGATTCCAACCGGGACAAGATAGAAGCCCTGGAAGAGATTGCCAACTATGAACTTTCCGGAGTTCTTTCATCATCATCGGATCTTGACACCATTCTGGATTCCACCCAGGAGCTTATTGTTCACCTCCTGCGGGTGGAAAGGGTCAACGTGATGCTTTATGACAACACCACAGAAACTCTTAAAGTCGCCAAATACTGGGGAATTGACGATCGTCCTTTTGGCCGGGAGGTCCTCAGCATTGGAGAAGGCCTGGCAGGACATGCCCTGTTGACCGGAAAGCCCCAGTATAAGCGCAGTGAACCTGACGGCATCTTTGTGGAATCGCCCCAGGGACAGGAAGAAGTCCGTTCTCTTGTTTCCTACCCCATGATTGTGGAAGGACGCAGGGTAGGGGTTATAAATGTTGGGAGCATCTACCACGACAAGATTTTTGATGAGCAGGACATCCGGATTGTATCCCTTATTGCTTCCAGAGCAGCCCTGGCCCTGGAAAACTCCTACCTTGCCCAGGAACAAAAACAGCTGATTCTTGAAAAGACCGACAACAACAAAAAACTCAAGGAAAAAAACCTTCAACTGACAGAACGGGGGAGAAGACTCTCGGAAACAACCCGGAAACTTCAGTTATCTCTCAAGGCTACCGAGAGAATCAACACCCGGCTGGCTCAGCTCAACCGACTTTCAAACCGGATCATCGGCAGCCGGCATCCCGGCTACATAATGGATTCAGCCCTGGAATTCACAGAAAACCTCGTCCCCCGGCATGCCAGGGTCATATCCCTGGTCACCTTCACCCAGGATGGAGGCGCCGAACAAGTGCGCATTGCCCAGAACGTCCCCGGCAGATACGCCCTGTTTCTCAGAAAGTTTTTCAACAACATGCCCCAGTCCCTTTACAGAGTTCTTGTTCAGGAAAAAAAGAGCATAATTCTCCACGATTTCCGCAGTCATCCCGATGTGGAAAAACTCCGGCTGATGCAGGAACTCCGTTCCTTCTACTGTTTTCCCCTTTTCAACAACGAAAGAACCTTTGGCACATTGATACTGGGGAGCACAAAAGAACATCTCCTGGATGATGAAGATATTGAATTTGTTTCAGCCATGGTGAACCAGGTAGCTCTATCCCTGGACAATGCCGACAAGTATTCCGAGATGCGCCGGCGTTCGGATATGCTCTCTCAGCTTAACCAGCTTACCGGTGAGATTATTTTTTCCCGGGAAAAGGGCAACCGTATGGATCCCCTGGTGGAAATGACCTGCAAACTGATGGATCAGCAGTTCGGCATTCTTCTGCTTTATAACCGGTGGGGACAGCTGGAGGTAAATGCCCGGTATGGCCGGCAGGACATATTCGACGAACATCTTAAAAATCAGGAAATCCAGATGATTATCGAAGAAGTAATCCGCCGGAGGCAGATATATTATTCTTCCACCGACTATGAACAGCTGGTGAAACGTTACTCCCTTCTGGCCCGGACGGGGATTAAATCCCTGGTGATCCTGCCTCTGATTTCCAAGGGAAACCCTATCGGAGCAATGCTGGTAAGCTCCGACAATCCCCAGGCCCACACCAAGACCATTCTTGAATACTACAAGCTTTTAGCCTCCCATCTGGCCCTGACCATAGACAACGCCCTTCTGATGTCCCGGATCCTTCTGGAGAAGGATCGCATCGACTCGGTCTTTGAGAGCATGAAAGAAGGGGTTGTTTCCATCGACTGGGAGCGGAAGATAACGGCCTTCAACCGTGCAGCGGTGGAAATCACCGGTTATTCCGAGGAAGAGGCTCTGGGCAAGTTCTGTCACGAAATATTCCGGTGCAAGGACACTCCCGGTGAGAAGTGTGTTGATGTTTGTCCCCTGATGGACCTGCTCAACTCCATGGCCCAGGAGCCTGCCGCGGGCCGTAACGAGGGAAAATTTAAAATGAAGGACGGAACGTGGCGGGACTTGATGGTTACTTCTTCACTGCTGTCACAAGACGGCGATCCCGTAGGAGGGGTGCTGGTATTCCGGGACATTACCCAGGAGAAGGCTTTCCAGGCCAGGCGTTCCGATTATCTGGCTGCAATTTCCCACGACATTTTTACTCCCCTGACAGCCATGAAGGGGTATGTCACAACCCTTCTGCTTCATCAGGATCGTTTTGATGAAAACATGCAGAAGGAATTTATGAGGGTCATCAACAGCGAAATTGATCGAATGACCCGGCTGTTATACAATCTTATGAGCCTGTCCCGGATGGAATCAGACAAACTGCAGGCTGTCCCCACCCCGCAAAGCCTTGAGGGACTGATTCAAAAAATCGTGGATCTCTACTCCCTGAGCGCAAGAAACCACGATATTGCATTAGATCCCTCCGTTGGGGAAATGCCCTCGGTTTATGCTGATCCCGACCAGGTGGAACAGATCCTGAGCAATCTTTTAAGCAACGCCATCAAGTATTCCCCCGGGGGTGGAAAAATCATAATTCGCGCCAGAGAAGAACAAGATGGAATGATAGCTGTATCAGTGAGGGATCATGGAATAGGTGTCGAGGAAAAGGACCTGGATCGGATTTTTGATCGTTACCAGCGGGTTATCACAAAGAAATCCAGGGCAGTATCAGGAATGGGGCTGGGGCTTTTCATAACAAAAGTACTCACGGAAATGCAGGGAGGAACTATATGGGCCGAAAGGTGCCATGACGGCGGGACCCTGTTCACCTTTACCCTGAGAAAATTCGGCCCTGACATATTTGATGACGATGAGGATGAAGAATGACGCACATTGGCCTGCGGGGGATTCTATTGAATTTTTCCCCGGAAGGTCTTTGATATGACCTTCTTTATCATCAAGGCAGCATCTATAGGCTTAAAGGGCTTCACGATAAAATACTTGGCCCCGTTGACAATGGCTTCCTTGACCTTGTCCTGATAACCCAGGGAGCTTATCATGATGATTGTGGCATTGGGATCGATGGAAACAAGGTGTTTGACTGCTTCAACCCCGGTCATGTTGGGCATCACAATATCCAAAGTCACAATGTCGGGACGTGTTTTCTTATAAACCTCAATGGCCTGAAGGCCGTCTTCTGCTTCTCCCACCACCTCGCCCTTCATCAGTCGAACAACAATCTTCAGACTCCGCCGGATAAATTCAGAGTCATCCACAACCATGAATCGAAAAGGGGAGCCATCCTTCTTGAATATCTGCGCCTCGCTGTTAGAGGTATCAATAGTCATTTCAACAATCTCCTCTCATCAGTTTGCCTTTATTTTAAGAGCAATGTTCACATTCAGATCCCCGTGGGGTGTGCTCAAGGGGATAATTATAGTATCAAGGGTCGAGTCGGTGGTCTGCATATCCTTACCGCATAAAAGCACCGGGGGAGTGATGTTGAACTTGCTTCCGCCGTCATTCAGGGTGGTTATGGCCTTGCCCACGATGATGTTGGCCAGTTCGTTGATGGTTGCCTTTGCAAGGCTGTTGAAGGAATCCAGCTCCTCATAATTCATGGCTCCGGCAATAGTCCTGGCAGATTCTTCGGACATATCCAGGATAAATCTCCCCTCAACCTCCCCGATAAGGCCGATGATGACAGCCACTCCATTCATGGGAACCGGCGATTTCTTCATCACCGGCTTTCCCGGCGTTATAGGGCCTTCAAGCATCTCCTTGAGAACATCATAAGCGCCCTGGGCAAAGGGCTTGGCATATTTTTTTACCATTTGCATTCTCCCTTCATACAGTTTCCAGAATACCGGCATTAGACTTGAAGAAGGACAGAGGATTGATCACCAGCACTACCCTGCCATCTCCCATAACTGTAGCGCCGATGACATAATCAGTGTCGAAGAAGAGATCGTCAAGCTTTTTTACCAGAACCTTGTCTTCTCCCAGAACGCCATCTACAAGGATTGCCGCGTACCTGTCACTGTCGGATATTATCACCGACATCCGTCCCGTTTCATCCCCATCAACGGGGTCAGATTCCATCATATCACCCTTCAGGCCCACCTCCATCAGAGTCACAACTCTGTCGGCATAACAGATCACTTTTTGTCTGTTCACAGTCTTGACCTGTCGGGATTTTAGTTTCAGAATCTTTTCGATGCAGGCCACCGGAACGGCAAATATGTTATCTCCCTTTTTAAAATAGATAACTTCAACCCTGGATGAATCGATGGGAACCTGAAAACTGCAGAGTCCCCGGTTTTGATTATTATGATACACATTCAGCCGGCCACTGATGGAATTGAGGATATTGTTCACATGATCTATTCCCTTGAAGCTGAATTTCTCATCATCGCATATTAGGGTAATTATAATATCAGAATCCCGGTATTGAGATAAAATCTTTATATTCAGCGATTCTTTTCCTGATGACAACCTCTGAATGATATCGGCGACAATATTATCCAGAACAATCTCAATGGCAACCGCCAGTTTTTTCCACATTTCAAGATCAATCTCAATGTCTGTTTCTTCTATATTCAGTTTCACATCGGTATTGTGCTTCCGGGACAGGTCCCTGGCCAGCCTGTTGAAGCGGGCCAGTTCCTTGTTCAGTGACACCTTCCTTATGCTTATGACTTTTTTTTCCAGCAAAAGGGTGAGTTTATCCATATTTCGAGAAAGCAGATTCAGTTTCTTTATAACAGGATGATATGGATTTGAACGGCTAATCTTGTCGATCAGGTTAATAAAATGAGATTTTCCCACAAACATTTCTTCAACCAGGCTCATCATCTCGTCAATATTGTGGATGGGAATCCTTACGAAGAAGTTTTCTTCTTCGCTTCTTTCTGGTTTCTCCGACATTGGTCTTTCTGTCGGGGCTTCATTGACATCAACGGCAGGCCCTATGGGTCTGTTTTCCTGTTTTCCTCGGCTTTCCTGAATGACAATGCCAATCTCTGTCATCATGGGAATTTCTGTAAGCTCCAGAACAGTATCAATATTTTCCCGTGGATCAAAAAGAATTAGGGTAAAGAAATCCACTTCCTCGATGGCAGGATCCTCTGGCGAGGGTTCAACCCAGGCCACATCACCAATCTCCTCAAGATTGGACACGACAAGAAATGCGCTGGATGACTTCATCAGGCAATCAGAGTCAAAAGGCACCTTGATAACCAGAACGCTTCTGCCTTCTTCCATTCCTTTTCGTGCAGTTTCTTCAATATTGCGGGGCATCGTCAGAGCTGTCGCTTCACAGCTTTGTCCTGTCTTTCCCGCCGGCGACTCTTTGAGGTTTTTCAGTAGTCCTGAATAATTTTTTGGCAATGGGCTGTTGGAAATTTCTGCGTGGGAGAGGGCTTTCAGGCAATCGGTAGCTTCAAAGAACAAATTGATTTGTTGAGAATCGCATTTTATTTTACCATTGCGTATCTGGTCAAGACGATCCTCCAGGGCATGGGCCAGCATATTGGTGGCATCCAGATTCATCATTCCCGCGGATCCCTTTAAGGTGTGCACCGGTCGAAATATTGAATTTATTACCGCAGTGCTTGATGGATCTTTTTCAAGGATCAAGAGGTTGGAGTCGATGGCATCAAACAGCTCTTCGACCTCATCCTGGAAAGTCTGCATCAGCTCCATCATGTATGAGTCCATTCAAGTCCACCATTTTCACTATTTTTTTGCAATTATTGATGTTGTCGGGATCCTGATATCTCTCATCATAATAATCGGCCAAAAGAGCATCCATTAAAGACGGCTTTAAATCATGATCCTGCGGATTTTACCATGTCCTGAAGATTTATAACCAGAACTACGCTTCCGTCGCCCTGAATACAAGCACCGGCAATTTCTCTGATATTTCTCAAATAATTACCTATGGTCTTGATGGCAATCTTCTGTTTGCCAACAATTTCATCAAAACCCACCGCCATTTTTCTGTTGAACCCATTTACTACCGCCACAAGAAACGTGCCATCTTCATGGTTTTCCTGGGGACTGATTTCCATCACATCACAAAGCTGTCTGAAGGGGATTATGCTTCCGTTGTATGTAATAACCCTCTTGTGGAGTATCGGTTTTAGCTGTTCCTTTCTGATTTTCATGATTCTTTGAATTCCGTCGGTGGGTATGGCAAACATCTCACTGCCGGCCCGGACAATCAATGTATCAACCATCGAAAGGGAAAGAGGAAGTCGAATGCTGAAGGTTGTGCCTCTTCCCTTTTCTGTGTTGATTTTTATGGTTCCGCCATGTTTTTTAATGCTGGTGCGAACTACATCCATTCCAACACCCCTGCCGGAAATTTCCGTAACTCGTTCTGCAGTGCTGAAGCCGGGCATAAATATGTAGTCGAGGATTTCCTGTTTTGACATGAACTGAGCCTTCTCCATGGACACAAGCCCTTTTTCCACGGCCTTGTTCCGAATAACATTGTGATCAATACCCCTGCCATTGTCTTCAATCTCAATCACCACTGAGTTGACATCGTTAAATGCCTTGAGCCATACGCTTCCAGCGGGGTTCTTGCCCTTTCTTCTTCTTTCATCAGGATAATCGACTCCGTGATCCACGGCGTTTCTGATAAGATGAACCAGGGGATCCTTCAGGCTTTCAAGAACAACCCGGTCAATTTCTGTGCTTTCTCCGATGATCCTCACGTTTATCTGTTTATCCTGTTCTGATGCCAGAGTTTCGATAACTTTTCTAAACTGCCGGAACAGTGATCTTATGGGCATCATTCGTAATGATAACAGCTGGTTGTAAAACTGTTCCGTCAGCTTTTCAAAGAGTATTGCCAATCCGTTCATTTCCTTGCCATATGCCGTCAGCATGCGATCCTGGGTAATCTCCTGCTTCAAGTTCAATATCTTCATTTTAAGGGTAATCATTTCCCCGATGCTGTTCATCAAGCCATCAACTTTTTTTATGTTCACCTTCATATTTGACTGAAGTGGAGAATCGCCGATTTTACCCCTGCCATTGTCATTGCGATATTTCTCGCCATTGGTGCTCTCCTGGGCGGAAGAATCATCCCACTGATTCACAAACTCCCTGATTTCCCAAATCAATGTTTTTATTTCCTCAATTATTGATGTTATACCATGTCCATTCTCTCCTGCAATGATATCCTCAAGGTTGTTTTCGATCTTCTCTGCAGTCAGATTCAGACGTTCATGTCCGATGAAAAGTGTAGCTCCCTTAATGCCTTTCATGGCGCGCAATATATTGGCAACCACGATTATATCCGATGAAGGAGTGAACATGGGAAGATATTCTTGAACTGTTTTAATATGTTGTTCGGCAACTTCCTGAAACAACTCCATCTGGCTTTTCGACTCATCCCTGCCTGGAATTTTGGCACCTGCCAAGTTGTCCTCCGCCGATTCTCTGGAAAGATTGTCGATTTTCTGTTTCAAGACAGCAATTGACATGATCAGCTTGTCATACAGGCTCAATCCCTTGTCCTGGGTAGATTTTTTCATTTCAAGAACCAGCTCTCTGACCTGATCAATCTCTGTCATCAAGCCATCCCGTCCCAACATGAAAGCACCTTCATAAATACTCCCTAAAACCATGGAAAGCTCTTCTAACAACTTCTTATCCGATGGATCCCGGTTGAGCATTTTAATTAAAACATTGATCTCATCAACATGCCCCATGGACTCGTCCATAAAATCCTTGAGTATTTCCAGTTGTAATTTTCTTTGAAATTTAATCATTATGAAGCCTTTCTACCTCTGCTACCAGAAATCAACATCTCAATATATGCAAGCAGAGAATCAGGATTTGGAGGTTTTACCAAGTAAAGATCCGCTCCAAGACGGATGCCTTTCCGTTGATCTTCTTCATTGGCCTCGGTTGTAAGTATAATGATTGGCAAATACTGATAGGCCTTCTCTTTCCTGATTGATTTTATCAGTCTGTAGCCGTCCATTTTTGGCATATTTATATCAGTAATCACAAGATCATAATTACTGCTGTAGATTTTTTCAAGTGCCGACAACCCATCATTGGCAGTGTCAACCTCATAATTATTCAGCTTCAGGATATATGCCAGGATATCCCTGATTGTCCTGGAGTCATCCACCACGAGAATTGTTGCCATCAAACACACCTCATAAAAATTGGTTTCTTGTATTGCTTTTATTGTTTCTGATAAATAATTCCGTTGCTAAAACGGCAAATTTTGAATGCTGTGCTAATTCTGCTCATAGACTCGGAATGTCCCAGAAAAATATGACCCTCGCTTCTGAGGCTGTTGTAAAGATGCCCCACCACCTGTCTGCGGGCTTTCTGGTCAAAGTAAATCAGAACATTTCTGCAAAAGACAATATCAATATTTCTAATATTTGCAGCCTGCTGGCTATCCATCAGGTTCAGATAAAAGAAACGAACCAGCTTCTTCAATCTGGGATCAACCTCATATGTGCCATTGTTTCCAATGAAATATTTGGAAAGATAGTAGCTGTGGACTTCCTTGAGAGCCCTGGCAGAATACTTGCCCTTCCTTGCAGTATCAAGGACCTGATGATTGATGTCACTGGCCAGAACCTGAATGTTCCAACCATCGGTGTCCGGGAGGTTCTCCAGTATATTAATGGCTATGGAATAAGGTTCTTCTCCGGTGGAACAAGCTGCGCTCCATATTTTGAGGGTCTTGCTGTTCTGTTGCTTTTTTTCCAGAATCAGCCTCGGCAATAACTCTTCTCCCAATATCTTCATCTGTGCAATGTTTCGGAAGAAGTATGTTTCATTTGTTGTTATTATTTCAATAAGCCTGTTGACCTCATTTCCCCGCATGTCAAGACGGAGAAGGCGGTAATAATCCTTAAGGGTTTCACAGTTTAATTCTTCCATTCGACGGGCCAGTCGTCGGCCCAGCATATACTTCTTGCTGGGGGAGAAGAATATGCCGGTCTTGTCATAAATAAAATCCCGAAACAATCTGAAGTCATCCGGATTGAGATTCATTCTGCATCACCATCCTCTCCCAGGACGCCAAGAATCATCCGGGCGGTGCTTTGAACCTCGTAATCCCTGGAATATAGCATTCTTCTGATGGCTTCCATACCCTGACTTCCACCGATTCTCTGGAGTCCTTCCAGGGCGGCCACCTGAACAATTGATGAAGATTCAACATCAAGACACTGGTTGAGCACTTCGACACAACGGGGATCCTTCAAATTACCAATGCCCCGGACGGTTTCATATCTCACCCAGACATCATTATCACCCAGCAATGGAACCAGGTAATCCAGTGCATCGGGAGGCGCCAGCCGACACAGAACATTAATCGCCTTCATCCTGACTTCGTTGTGTTCGTCATTCAAAACAGGTATTAAATATTCCACAGGCAGGGGGCCCGGCATTCTTGAGAGAACTGCTATGGCATATTTTCGAACCTGCCAGTTGCTGTCATTTAATGCGATGATGATGTCATCAAGATATTCCGCCGAAAGAAAAGCATGGGTCAATCCATAGGCTGCGGTGGATCGGACTTTTTCATCCAAATCATGAAGAAGCGACACAAGCTTCCGGTTCACGTGGCTTCCGCCAATTTTAGAGAGGGCTTCAGCAGCTTCAAATCTCACGTCTTCATACTCATCCCGCATTAATTCAAACAGATCCTCCAGGGCCTCACAAATTTTCATATCACCCATGGCCTTTGCCGATGCCCTTCGGACGTGCCCCAGAGAATCATGCAGTAGCGGAATAAGACGGCCTTTAATCGACTCAGCACCGATTTCTGTCAGGGCATTCAATGCCTCCAGCCTGATATCGTCATCCTGGGAATCCAGAACAGACAGGAGAAAGGGGATTGGCAACTTTGACGAGGATTGACCAAGAACCCTTATGAAATACCCGGGATTCTTGGTTTTACTAAAGTTGAACTGTTTTAAAATCGACCTGACACACTCTTCACCAGGCTTATTAAAAATCTCCCGGATTATCCCAGGAAGCTCATCTCTGGACATGGCAAAACTGACCACGGGGTCAATCAGCTCATCTGGCCCCATCAATGACAGAATGTATGCCGACATGCCACTGATGTCCCGATCCTTGCTTTCCAGGTTTGACAAGATGATTGAGATGTTGTTGTGCAGGTGATCCAGGCTGTCCCGGTCAAATTCTAACTGAAACCGGCGACATATATTTCCCACTGCAAAGATGATGTAGGAATCCACCAGGCCCTTTTCCTTGCCCAGCCTAACTATCAGCAGTTTTACAGTGTCCATGTTCCCTATTCGAGAAAGCTTTTTTAGCACAGCCAGGGACACTGCAGCACTTCCTTCATCAAGAACATCAAGTAGAACGGGAATAATGCCGGGATCATCAATATTTGACAAAGCTTCGATTGCAAAAATTTTCACCCACGGGTCTTTTTCCTGTTGAATCTTCTTAATCACCGGCTGGACTTTCCGGGGATCATTTATTTTACTCAGGCTTTCCAGAGCTGCTGTGCACACATTAATATCCCCATCTTTCAGAAGCGGAATCAAATGTTCAACACTGTTTCCACTGCCGATATCCCCGAGAATATTTATTGCAAACTTCCTGACATCACTGTCCCTGTCATAAATTAAAGGAGTAACCCCAGGCAGGGCAGATTCTCCAATCTGACCCAGGATTGCAATGGCATCGTTTCTCAACCTGACATCACTGTCACGAAGGTATTCCACAAGAAGAGCAATAACCTGAGGATCCTCTGTCGCCGACAATGTATCAATTAATACCTCCCGTGAGCCTCCCCGGACATGACGAAGTTGATCAACAAGTTTTGAATATTCTTCTTGTTTAGTTTCACCAACAGGCTTATTATCAAACACCTGTGAACTTTTCCGGTCATGATAGTCCGATTCCCGTATGACTTTTTCTGTTTTTGTACCTTTCAACCTCAACACTTCCAATCTGAGCTCTGAGGGGATTAAATTTTTAGCAATGACACAAGAATTTCTGTAACTTGACTGTCGGGAACAATTATGTCCGCAAGACCTGATTCAATAACAGACCTGGGCATTCCATAAACAGTGCATGTGCTGGAATCCTCAGCTATGGTAAGACCTCCTGATTTGCGGATTTCCCGCATACCCCGGGTGCCGTCACTGCCCATTCCAGTCATTATGATTCCCACTGTATCGCTTCCATACACCTTTGCCACCGATTCCATCATGATGTCCACCGAAGGCCGATAAATCACATCTTCAGGAAATCGACTCAGGCGGATCACCACTCCCTTGGAAAGTGATGTGGTAACTGCTGTCAGATGTTGATCCCCCGGGGCAATATAACACACGGAACGTCTGACTCTCTCGCCATTTCTGGCTTCCTTCACATTTATCCCACAGATGCTGTCAAGCCTGTTGGCCAGGGAGCTGGTGAACCCCGCAGGCATATGCTGGGTCAAAAATATCGGCGCTGGAAAATCAGCAGGAATCATCGGAAGAATCTCAAGAAGCTTTCTGGGCCCTCCGGTAGATATGCCAAGAGCAATGGCAGGGTTGATAAAATGCCTTTTGAATGCATTCATGTTCCCAGTTTCGGCAACAGGCTCTCTATAAATCGTTACACTCCCTGATTTCAAAGGCTTCTTCCTTCTTCTCAAGGCAGCAGAACGAATCTTGATAATCAGATCCCTTCGAAAATTATCAACATCCTGTCGATTCGACATAAAAGGCTTGGTGATAAAATCAGAATGCTCATCAAGTGATGTCTTCAAGTCAAGCTCTGCTTCCTGCCTTGACATTGAACCGATGAAAATCACCGGAATCCTTAACACCTGCCGAAGCTGTTCGATAATACTCCTTCCGTTGTTCCTGAAAAGCTCCATATCCAAAGTCATCACATCAGGATTGAGGGACGCAGCCTTTTCAAGAGCCTCATCGCCGTCCCCTGCAAGACCTGCAACAACAATCCGGCGATCGCTTTCCAGAAGCCTCTTGATCCGTTTGCGAATCATTTTGGATTCATCAACAACAACAACAGATATCATCTATCATCACCGGGTTCCGTCAACTTTTAGCCAAGAGGTAAACAAAAAATCAACTGGCCTTCCCTTCATCGGCACTGTCTGGCTCCAGACATGTCAGCTCATCATCCAGACAGGAAACACCGCCGAGATTTGTTCCACTCAAGTCTTCAACAGTATTCAAATCCTCCGGGGACTGTTGGATATTATCCCCTCCCGAAGAATCATCAATCTCACCAATCTTATCAATCTCATCAATCTCATCATCGTCATCAGAACCCATTTGAGCCAGCAACTGCTCCTGCAATGCTCTCAACTGCTCCTCCTCAGACAGCTCGATAGTGGAAAAATCTGTCTTCCCTTCATCTGATCCAGATAAAGAATCATCACGGGAATCTGAATCCACCACAGGCAATAAATCATCAGCAACCTTCTCTTCCAAGCCGACTTCCCATAAATCATCCTCGGCACCAGGGGCATCGGAATTCTTATGGACAACATCAATTGCTGAATCATCATCAATAACATCCTGGGGCGATTCCTGTTGCAGGTTTAATATGCCGGCCACATTTAAAATTATAACAAACCGCTGACCGCCATTCATTTTTCCAATTCCTTCGATAAACGAAGCATCGATTTCTGAGATTATCTCCGGGGCAGATTCAATGCTGTCGGCGGTCAACTGAATCACTTCAGAAACCGAGTCAACTATCAAGCCGGAAACCCGGTTCTGACAGGTCACCACAACAATGCGATCGGAACCGCTGGGTTCTTTCCAATCAAGCCCGAATCTGCTGCGAAGATCAATCACCGGCAGAACATCTCCCCGCAGGTTGACCACACCCCGGACATAATCTGGTGAGCCTGGCACTGCAGTTATATCAGTCAGGCGGATTATTTCCCGGACATTTCTGATATCAACACCAAATTCTTCATTGCCAAGCCTTAAGCTGACCATCTGCCTGATTTCCAATGAACCTCTCTCCTTTGCCGGATGCCGGTTGGCCCCGACTGCATCCGCTGATTTTTCATCAATCCCGGAAATATCCGAACTGCAGGTGATACTATCTGAATCAAGAATCAAAACAAGCCGGTTTCCGCCCTCAAGCTTTCCTATTCCCTGAAGCCTGCCATCCAGGGCAACAGTTTCCGGCGGATCCTCAATCCGATCCCTGGGAATACTGACCACCTCATTGACCATATCCACCAGAACCCCCGACAGAACTCTTTCGCCATTCACATCCCGGCGAAGGATGAGAATCCGGGATCGCTTGTCTATGGGCGACTCTGTCATGCAAAAATAACTGCAAAGATTAATAACAGGCATCACCTTTCCCCGGATGCTTATGATACCGGAGATAAATCCCGGAGCCTCAGGAACTCTGGTAATCCGGGGAATCTTGATAATCTCCTCCACCTTGTTGATATCAACGGCATACTCCTCGGCCCCCAGCTGAAAACTGACCATCTGAACATCATGATTCAATCCTGCCGACTCCGAATCGTCAACGCCGTCAATCCCTGCCGGATAATCAAAAGAAGAATCCATATCATCGGAAACATCATCTATTCTGGTTATTGTATCGAGATTTAATATGGAAATTAATCGCTGGCCGGATTTGTGTTTGCAAATCCCCTTCAGACTGCCGGAGCCTGACTGGTATAGTGACGGGGGAGGCAGTTCGACTTCCCCGGAATTAATCCTGAGGACTTCGGAAACCGAATCCACAACCAGGCCCACTGGGGTATCGTCATAACTTGTCACCACAACCCGGTTGGAAGGCCCATGGTGAATCTCCTCCATGTTCAGGCGTTTCCTGGTGTCAATGATTGGCAGGATCTGTCCCCGGAGATTGACAACCCCCTCCAGATAATGAGGAGCCCTGGGCACCATAGTTATGCCCGGCAACTTGATAATCTCCTGAACATTTCCAATCTCAATGCCGTATTCTTCTCCACCAAGACGAAATGTTACAAGCTGTTCAATGTTTCTATTTTCTGACAGAGCCGGGGACATATGAACCATCCTTTTTTGCGGGGGCTTCTCAGATGGCCTGAAGCTCTTCTGCCATAAAAGAAATCTCCTCGGCTGCCCTGGCCAGCTCTTCGATTCCCAGGGCCTGTTCCTCCGAGGCCAGAGCCACTTTTGAACCGGCAGCCGATGCCTGCTCTGACTCGGACTTTACTTCCCTGGCTGCTTCCACTCCCTGGCTGGTGTCTTCCAGCTGGTCATCAAAAAGCATTATAAGCTTGTCAACTATCTCTATGGCCTCACTGGCAGCGTTTAGTATATTTTCCGCTTCACTGTGAATCTCATCACCCCGGCGGGCTTCCACCTCCGCCTGATTTCCCGCCTTTTCCACATCATCTCCCACCACGGCAATCTGATCCCGGATATTTCTCACCAGATCCTTGATTTTCTCTGCAGAATGGGAAGATTCATTGGCCAGGTTCTTTACATCAGCTGCCACCACGGAAAAGCCCTTGCCATATTCACCGGCCCGGGCTGCCTCAATGGCACCGTTGAGGGCCAGAAGGTTGGTCTGAATGGCAATGTTGACAATGGCATCAACAATCTTGCTGATTTTCTTGGCCTTGTTTCCAAGGGCCACCAGTTCCTTGGCAGAACTCATGTTGGAAGCTGCAGCCTCGTTGATACCTTCCACCACAACAGCAATGCGACTCCTGGCTTCAGAATATTCCTCCACCAGCTCATCAAAGCCGTTTCGAATCCCCTGGGATACATCTTTGACCATCTCAGTGCTCACCTGGGCTTCCAGGGCTGCCTGTCGCAAATTTTCTGCCCCTTCGGCAGCCTGACCGGTGCCATGGGCAATTTCGCTTATGGCGTTCTTAATCTCCTGGGCAGCGCTGTTGGATTCCTGAATAGTGGCGGATATTTCCTCCGCGGCGGCTCCCACCTCGTTAGCTGTTTCCAGGGTAGATTCATTCTCATGAAGCTCATCGGCAATAGCTGAAAGCTCGCTGGTGGCAATCTTGATTTCCTCCAGGGCACGGCTCTGCTCCTTGATGGAATTCACCGACTGATTGGTGGCCGCGGCGGTCTGTTCTGAGGCTGCTGCAATCTGCTCTGCGCTGTTCAAAAAGTTTTCCAGAGTCACCAACTGTTCCGTTGCCAGTCTTCCCACCTGTTGGGCCTGATCCACAATATCCCTGGCAATCTGACCGCAACGTTCCATGGTTTCCCCCACCTCCCGGGCCCTGACAACAACCCCGGAGGCAGAATTCCCGGCGCCTTCTATTTTTTCTGATACAATCCGTATATCTTCCTGCACTGACCGGGCAACCTGGCTGATCTCCCTGGCAGCGTTTTCGGCATTTTCCGCCAGGTTTCGAACCTCGTCAGCCACCACCGCAAAACCACGGCCATGCTCCCCGGCCCGGGCAGCCTCGATGGCAGCATTCAAGGCTAAAAGGTTGGTCTGATCTGCAATTTCCACCACCGACTGGACTATACTGCCTATCTCATCTCCCTGGAGAATCAGGTCCGCAGCGCTTCTCACCGCTTCAACATTCACCTCGGCAAAGGAATTGATCCCCTCGATGGCAGTGTTGATCTTGTCCAGGGAGTTCCGCAAAAGAGATGCCAGGCTGTCAACATTTCGCACTACATTCTCCGAATCTCTGGATGCCTGTTTGGACCTGCCGTCGGCCTTCTGAGCGATTTTCTTTGCCTTTTCCGCAGTGGCACTGGCAACCTCAACATTGTGGGCCAGCTTCTCTCCCGAGGCAATTATCTCATTGGATGACGCGGCAACCCTCTCCACTCCCGATGCAAGCTGTGATGTGGCATCGGCAAGCTGCTGGGCTACCTGCTGGCGCATTTGTGCTTCTTTTTGTTTCTTCATGGCCAGCTTTCGAAGGGTATCCTTTCGATCAACCTTGTCAATAAACGACATTCTCGGCACCGATGCAACCGATGCAACACCCCTGGAACCGCCATTCCCTTCTCTTTTACCCAGTACACGAGCCATAAGGTTACCTCCATCATGTTTCTATAAGGTAAATCGGCCTGAATGGACAATCTGTTTAGAATAATAATCAAAAATCAGACTAAAGTATTATGACATAATCGGTATTATTTAGTCATAGAGGGCACATGCTCAACAAAAAGAAATATCCCCTGATAAACAGGAGAATCAAAACATACCAGTGCTGGATCAGTCAGGATATTACTGCGGTTGCCCTTCCGGGACAGGGTTTTTCATGCCTCCGGAAACACTGCCATCCACAGGGCCTGGTTCAGTTTTTCCCAGAAAGAAAGATATCCTCAAAACCCGAGATCGCTTCCAACTCATCGGGGGAGGCTTTCTTTCTGAACAGGTTCAGATCATTCCTGAAGCTCAGAGGATCCCCAAGATAATAATGAACCAGTCCCCTGGTGGCCAACAGCAGATGATTATCGGGAGTTTTTTTGATGGCGGTATTTATCAGGTTCAGAGCTTTTTCTCTGTTATTCAGCAGGGAGTACATGACTGCGTAATCTGCCATCTGCTCTGATGTTTCAGGGGGTTTTGGGTTAGCCTCCTGCCAGATTAGAGCCTCGGCCCGGGCCTGTTCTTCCCTGCCTATTTCTGCCAGAAAGCTGACATGACTCAGGATGAACCCGGTGTTTTCCGGGTTGCATTCACGGGCAGTCCGATAATATTTATCTGCGACATCAAATTCTCTTCTGTCCCGGTGGATGGCTCCCAGGATGTTATTCAGGTTTCCCCTCATTTCTGGGCCGATGTCGTCAACCTGTTTCAACTGAGGATCAATTTTCAGGTAATTCTTATATTCACGCCAGGCCTTTTCTGTCTGGTCGGTGTCCATGTATATTTCCATCAGCCTCAGGTAGCCATGGGGCTTGAAAAAACCCTGCTCAACCACCATCTTTGCAGTTTTTTCCGCCATGGGGGGGTTTGTGTGGAACAAGCTGTAAGTGCTCACCAGCAGAATTTTTGATTTCTCTTCTGGTGTAGGATTCAGGGCCTCAGCTCGTCGGAGCGTTTCCAGGGACTGGTCATATTTTCCCACTTCAGAAAAAGCCCTGGCCAGCTCAACGGTGGTGTGAACGCTCAGGGGATCCGCCCGGTTTGCCTTGATCCTGTCGGAAAGACATGCCTCCAGATCCCCGGTGGCCCGGTAAGCGCTGGCCCGGTAAAGCAATCCGTTGACATTATCCGGCTGAACCTCAAGGAGTTCATTGGAGTGTTTAAAAACCTGCTCCCACTCCTCATGGATAGCAAAAACCCTGATTATACCTTCCCTGGCTTCGATGTTTTCCGGGTCAATTCTTAAAACCTGCCGGTAAAAATCCATGGCTTCGTCAGGCTTTCTGTCCTGAGCAAGACATTGTTCTGCTTCATGAAGCAGACGATTCACCTGGGCTCTTGCTTCATCAGATAACTGGGTGTCAGATGACAATGAATGACTGCCGAGAGTACCAGACCTGTCACATGCAGGCAATATCATCAATAAAAGACACAGGAAAACAAAAGATGCGATTAAACTTTTTTTATTGTCAGACCCTCGAAGGGATCCCCCACAAACTGGCATATCACCCTACTGCTGAGGTTCCTTGACCCTGGATTTGAGCATCGGCAAGATTTTTTCAGTATATTTCTTTTCCTCATTGGACGCCATGACCATGAATCTTTGAAAATCCCTATCATAGGCTTGTTTGTCACCCATGTAATAATATATCAGGGCCCGGTTTCCATAATTGGCAGCCTCATCAGGCTCCCGGTTTATTGCAGTATTCATGAGCTGGATGGCTTTCTGATCCTGCCCCAGCATCATATAAATAATCGCCTGGTTGCCAAAATCATCTGTATCCATCGGCGGATTCGGGTTCATATCCAGCCAGGTCTGGGCATATTTCTTCGCTTCGTCAGGGTAGCCCATTGATGCCAGAAGCCCTATATAGTTGACCAGGGCCACCTGGTTGTCGGGAAATATTTTAAGAGATTTTTCATAATACTCTTTTGCGGTGTCCAGCTCCATCCTGATCCGATGGATTGTCCCGAGTTTGTCATATATCTTTGCCCGGAGCTTTTCTCCCAGGAAATCGATCAATTTTTCATCCGGGTCAGATTCCTTGTACTTTTCATACATCTCCATGGCTTTTTCAATGAGTTCTTCATTGTCTTCGCTTTCTTCGCCCAGGTCCGTGTAAATATCCATCAGGAGAATATATGCATGGGTTGGACTCTCATCATATTCCAGGGACTGTTTGGCATACTTTTCCGCCTCCCTGAGATCCCCCTTGTTGATTGATGCCATGGTAAGCTGAACATAGACAGAATATTTCTGTTCAAAGGTTTCCGCCAAATCCATAGTCTTATTGAGGAGATGAATACCCTCATCATATTTTTGAGCTTCAATCAGAGAAATAGCCATGTCAAAATTTGTGCGGAATGTGAAGGGAGAATTCTTTGTGGCCCGGCGGGTGTCGGCAAGGGCCATGTCTGCATTGCCCATCATCAGATGAACCCTGGATCTGACCAGAAGACCGTTCACATGATCCGGATCCACCGTCAGGAGTCTATTCAACACCACCAGAGCCTCTTCCCATTTTTTCAGGCTCACCAGGCATTCTGCCTTGCCGTTGAGAGCTGAAATATTGGTGTCATCAATCTCCAGTACTTCGTCATACATTTTTATGGCCTCTTCAAACCTTCCATCCTCATAGAGCCTTTCCCCCTCGGCGATGAGCCTGTCGCTTCTCACCCGCATCGATTCGGAAATGGTTTCAGCAGGACTGGGACTCTCGGTGGGAGTCACCTCCGGTTTCGGCGTGCACCCCATCAGAACCGTCAATATATATACTAATATGACCGCTGGTAAAACATAAAAAAACTTTTTCATCCCCACTCCTCCATAAGGCAATAATTTCACAGCACCTCTGATTATAACAAAAAATCCACAGAATGGGAAGGTTTTTCTGAATCAATGCATCAAGACACCATGAAAGCAGAGAAAGACGGTCTAAAATGAAAATGCCTCTTCTTGCAGGGATAATTGTTTATAAAATTAATAATAATCATATAATTAATCAGGATTGCGATTTTAACTGAGAAGGCGGTATATTATGCTGGGTAAACAGGGTCGGGGAAAACCCAGAAAGCTGGACACTCCATCAGATTTTATGGCTTTTGGTGATCTGGAGGGGCTTACCCGTCTTCTGGAAAAAAATCCCTCCCTGCTCAACGAAAAAGATGGTAAAAAGAGAAACCTCCTGGCCCAGTCTGTTGCTCACGGCAACAGGGAATTTACCGACTATTTTATCTCCCGGGGACTTGACATAAACCAACCGGATTTTCAGGGGATGACTCCCATCATGCTGGCGGCCAGAGATGGCAACGAGAGCATGGTCTATCACCTGGCGGAAAAAAACGCAGACCTGAACCACCGCAACCTGGCAGGAGAAACCCTGTTACACATGTTCACCCCTGCCAGTCGGGAAAATATAATGGAAACTCTCCTGAGTCGGGGAGCAAATCCCAACCTGGGAAATATCCGGGGGCTGACTCCCCTTCATGTGGCGGCAAAAAAAGGCAGAACTGATATCTGCAAACTCTTGCTGGATCGAAAAGCGGATATCAACGCCCAGACTGATGCAGGGATTACTCCCCTGATGATTGCCATCTCCGCCGGGCAGGATCAGGTGGCAAAACTCCTTCTGGAGCGGGGAGCCAGAGTGGATCAGAAAGACATCGCCGGGCGAACGGCACTCCACGGAGCGGCAATCAGAAACAACAGCGAGATAGCCTGGGCCTTGATAGAAAAAGGAGTAGCTGTTGACTCCCAGGATCAGGACGGGTTCACTCCTTTGCACCTGGCAGCCCGTAACGGCGCAGTGGAATCGATCAACCTGCTTCTGGACAAGAAAGCAAATCCCGACACTAAATCCGAGTTTGGCGATACTCCCCTGCACCTGGCCACCTTTAACGGTCATGAAGAAGCATCCAATGCCCTGATGGAACGGGGTGCCCGACATGACATACAGAACGAAGCTGGAATAACCCCCGCAGAAGGGGGAAAGCTCCACCAGGAGAAAATGGAGAAACGGCGGGAGTTATCAAGGGAAAGGGTTTCTGCCCGGGATGCCCGGCTGGAAGCTGAACGGAAGGCCAGGGAAGAAGAGCAGAAAACCAAAGAAGAAGCACGCCGGCAGAAGGAAGAAGAAGAGAAGGCACAGCTGGCACGGCTGGCGGCGGAAAAATTGCGTCAGCAGGAACTGCGGGAAGAAGCAGAACGCCGGGCAAAGCTCCAGAAACAAAAAGGGCCGGAACCGCCAGACACCATGTCAACTCCCCCGGTATTGCCCAAGTCCACCCATACCATGGATGATTTTCTCGATGAGATAAACATCAGAAAATTACGGAAAATCTTGGAAGAAAGCCCCGGACTTGTATTTGAATGCAACGAGAATAAATCCACCCTGCTCCACTTTGAAGCCATGGAAGGCAATCTTCAGCGGGCTTCATTATTGCTGGCCAAGGGTTCTCCCGTGGAACCTGTTGACAAAGCCCGGTGGACTCCTCTTCATTATGCCTGTTATTACGGACGCTTTGAAGTTGCAGTTCTTCTGGTAACCAAAGGGGCTGATGTGAATAGTGTCACCGGCTCCAACAACACTCCCCTGTCCCTGGCAAAGCGTCAAAACAATCAGGAACTGGTTCGTTTCCTGATTCAGAAGGGTGCAGTGGATTGAAAGAACAAGAAAGCCGTCAATCCCGGGGAGGCCACAAATCTCCCATATAATCGGAACCCGACTGCCCCAGCAGATATCCGTTGCAAAGACCGTTGGAGTTATACCAGGCCAGCTTGTTCACCATTTCCTTCTGACGTTTGACATCCACAGGTGTGCCGTTGGCGATACCATTCCAGGCTTCCCGGTAAATACTGCCAGCTTCCCTGATATAATCAGAACCATAAAGAGTGCCATCAATCCGGAAAAACCCAAACTTCAATGCCCACAGACGACTTAGAATCTCCAGCAGGCAGACATCCTTACCGCTCCATGTGGCCCGCCCTCTGGCCCTCAAGGCCATATGCTCCGACTCCAGATGAACCACCTCATTGCAAATCCGGGCCTGGCTGATTTCACCTTTCATCCACCAGCCCGCTGGGCATTTTTCCGACACTCCCAGGGCCATTGGCCCCTGCACCAGTATCTCCACTTCAAGACCCAGATCTTTTAACACCTTTAACTCTTCCAGGGTCAGTTCGTAACTGCCGGTAACCCTGGTGACTCCATGCTCCCTGAAGAGCTTTGCCGCAGCGCTGGTATATATGTTGGCCACTGCCCCCATATGTATGGGAATATTCAAGGGACTGGAATTTATCATTTCCAGAACTCCGGCATTGTGGACTTCCAGCATATCCACCGGCAGGGACTTATCATGGATCCGCTCCAGAAGTTTTTCTACTCCGGGCATGTCTTCTTCTCTGGGAACGGAAAAAGTAGAAATATATGCCCGAAGTCCCCGTGCCTTTAATATTTTCAGAGCCTGCTCAAGATCTGTCAGGTTGAGATTGAGATTGGCCGGGTAATCGGTGGACCAGGGATCTCCCAGATAAACCCCGTCATAAGGAGTAAGATCAGTGCTTTCCAAGTCTTCCAGGGTGTATATGTTTGTGGTTAATTCCAACTTTCTTGCCTCCCGTATGATATAATCATAATTTCTTTAATAAGGTTCAACTTCCTTCCTGTCAAGGAGATGAACCTTTTCTGGTATAATTAACATATGATGAAGCCTTCAGATTCCCGGCGGTCTTTTGCAGGAGTCCAGCCATACAAAAAAACAGTTTTATTTATCGAAATCGGCATGGCCGTGGCCATATCTGCCATGTTTGTTTTATTTCTGGGTGTTTTTCGGATACCTGCATCCATCCCGGTTTTCTTCATATCATACCGCCGGGGCCCAAAAGTGGCTATGGCTGCAGCGGTGGCAGTGGGGATGATGGTTCTTGTCATCAGGCCCTTATACCTGCATCCCGTAGTATTTATCGAAGCCCCCCTGGAATATATGATGATTGCCCTGGCGGGGTTTTTTCCGCCGGGAATGGGAAAATCCGACAACAGAGTCATAAAGTGGCTCCACGATCGCCGGGGGATTCTTATTGCCTCGCTGTTGCGTCTGGGAGTGACCCTGGCGGGATCCTACATCATATATTCATATTATTTTCAAGCCACAGGGCCGGTGATCTGGGCCATAACCCTGCTGGACGAAGGCCCCCTGTTTATTCCTTTTCTTATTGTAGCAATGGTGCTGGTGCCCCTGCTGGTGAGATATGATTTCCTGGTACATGAACTGAAATAACTATGCAGAATAGACAAAAACAGGCCTCTGGTGAGAATGCCTGCTTTTTAAACCAAAAATATACTTGTCTTAAGATTTGACTTTGTTTTCTGTTTTTGAATCTGCCGGGTTCTGCTCCTGATTCTTCAACGACTTGAGCTTGGCTTTTACGCCCCGGTATGTTTTGATTCCTCCCAGAACCGCCCCGGCAATGCCCAGCCCGGCAATAGCCAGCCCCGAACCCAGAATCAAACCCAGAGGCGCAAGGCTGATGGCCCCGGCAGCTGCTCCCAGGGCAACCTTTGAGCCGGTGCTTTTCAAGCCCTTTTCCAGATGTGGTTCCAATTTTTCAACAGCCTTGTTGGAAGAATCTTCGATAAAGTTTTCCATTATGACCCGGATGGGATGCCCCAGGACTCCGCCGATGGCTCCCGCCCCAGCGCCAACCGCTGCTCCGATGCCCATGGCCACAGGCCCTCCCAGAATTCCGCTGACAGCTCCGGTGACAGCTCCCGCCATAGCTCCCAGGACTACCCGTCCCAAGGGCTTCACTGCGCTCCCGCCGATACCACCCGCAGCGGTGGAAGCAGACAGAAGGGCTGTGTTTCCCGTCAGCGCCGTAGCCAAAGCTCCTGTCAGGTAACCGCCATAGGTGCCGTCCCGGGTAGAAGCCCTGGTGCTGGAACAAAGTGTCCCCGTAGCTCCTGAGAATGCCCCGAGAATACCCCCCGCGGCAATTATGGGCAAAGCTATGGCTCCGCCGGTAACTGCCAGCAGTGATGCCGATGCCCCGGCGCCAATGAGGGCCCCGGTAAGAGAACCAGCCCCCAGGGCCTTCAGATATGACTGGGTAGCTTTCCCCACCTTGCCCCCCACATATCCTCCAAGACCTCCCGATGCCGCGGTGATAGGGCCACCGGCAATATAACCGCTGATGGTCCCCGACATGGCCCCTGCCGTGGGGTTTGGCTCAAAACGATCCTGCCCGCTTACCCCGGGACGGGGCGTGGCGTATTCTTTGATCTTCCGGGGGATATTTTTAATTGTCTGGCCGATTTTCCTTATGTTCATTCCTGGGATAAATCCTTTCAAAACAAGGACCCCGGCCCCGTAAGGTCACCCTATGCAGGGCCGGTCTGTCAAGTTGTTCGAATCAGATGATTTTCCTGACCACATTAACCATGATGCCAACCAGAGCACCGCCGATGGCCCCCAGAACAGTGCCTCCCAGGACTTGTCCCACTGCTCCGAACCGGGCTTTTGATTCCACCACGCTGGTGACATTCTCCAGAACCGGTTTTTCACTGCCGATGAGAGGATTTCTCATCTGGGGAGATTCCACGGTGACATCCTGCCGGGGAAGCTGGGATTCACGGAATACATCATAGCTGGACACGGTAGTTTCCTGGGGAATCTGGCCGATGGTCACCTGTTCCATTACCGGTGCCTTATAAGATATTTCCTTTGAAATGGTGTTTCCAGATTCCAGAACTGCTGCCAGGCCCCCCATGGTTGCTCCGCCGATGGCTCCCGCGGCAGTTGTTGCAGCTATGAGCTTGCTTTCACCTTGCAGATCCCGATTGCTTTCCCTGGGAACATGTTCTCCCTTTTTCATCACCTTGCGTCCCACCGCTATAGCTGTTGACACCCCAAGACCCGCTACGGCGCCGATGGCCATATGTTTGGCCCCTGCGATTACAGGATTGGAAACATCTGCAGTGTGAATCACTTCCCCGGTTTTCTCTGTGTATGATCCAACCTTTTCATATTCTATCCTGGGAGAGAAGGAATGCTTCGTCCCCTGAAGATAACCCTGATTGTCGTTTATCTGCTGGGTGTGGTGTTCATAGCCCTTCATGGTGGGCCGGGTAATATCATGATCTATCTTGGTGATTTCTATCTTAGGCCGATCCAGGGCAGTGTTGATGACCTCATTGGCCATTCCCAATGCCCCGCCGATAGCAGCACCGCCGGCGGTGCCGAATATCACCAGCTCCTTATCGGAAAGATCCGATATGGAAGGCGGTTTGAGCTGTGAGAGATCTGCTATGTTTTCCACATCTTTTTTGATATCCTTGACATCGGATTCAATGCGGTTCAGCTCTTTTGATATTTCTCTGGCACCGGGGTGAACCGGGGTATATTCATCGCCGGTGGCGGTGGCAAAGTCCCTGTCGGTATTTCCTGTGACATTGGTCTTTACCCAGCTGCCGATTTTATTTGAAACGTTCTTGATGGAATCCATCTTTGAGCCTCCTTTTCTTATGCTTTTCAGGTCAGACTATCTGTTCGCCTTGCTCTGGAGTTCTTTTTCCCAGCGGTTCAGATATTCTTCCTTCTGCTGGAGGCGTCGCTTGTCGGATTCAACCTGCTGGCGGGCACGTTCCACGTCCCGGTTGAGCTGTTCATAACGGTTCCGCTCATTTCTGGCGTTATCCCTTTCCCGGGATGCCTCAGACCGCAGGGATCGAGCCGTTGAAAGCTCACGGTCTGCTTCCCTCATCTTGCGGTCTGCTTCTCTTTCCTTTGTGTCGGCTGAATCTATCTTCCGGTTCCATTCTTTCTCCAGGGGTTTCCACTTGGCTTCCACCTTAGCGGCCACTTCCTTGTCGATGTTCTTGTTGCGATCGTCAAGTTTTCTTTTGATTTCCTGCATACGGCTGAACTTATCGGCATAATCGGTTTCCAGCTCCACCTTGCGGTTGTCAAACAGCTCCTGGGCGCCGGTTTCAATGTGCTGGTCAACTTCCTTTTCCTTTTTGTCAACCTTGGACTGCCAGTCGGTGAGATGCTCTTCTTTCTCGTTGAGCTTGCCTTCTTTTTTGAAGAGATCCGTGGCTTTTTCCTTATACATTTCATCGGACTTGGTGTCGATGATCTGGTCAAGATTGGCTTCCTTGGTATTTATCCGTTTCTCCTCGGAATTGAGGAAGCTGTCCCGCTGATCCTGCTCTTTTGATCTCTTGGAATGGAGATCCTTGGCCTGGGATATTTCATTCTGAAGCTTATCGGCAGCGGACTTGAGATTCTCTTCCTTGGTGGACAGCAGTTCTTCTTTTTTCTGAAGCTCTGCAAATTTCCGACCCTGGAAGAGTTTGTTGCCCACCCATTTGATGCCGTCTTTCACCTTGTCGATGGCAGACCATGCTCCCACGTATCCGCCGACTCCGAAGACCCCGGCCCCTACAGCTGCACCGATGGCCGCCGGCCCGGTTATAGCCGCCAGAGTAACCCCTGTGGCCAGAAGACCAGCTATGGTAGCGCCCGCCGCGGCGACTCCTGCGCCGGCAACGGCTCCGCCCACCAGTCCCGAGGCTGCGCCCACACCGGCAACCAGAGTGGAAAGAAGTCCCGGCTTCTTGGGAGCTTCAAGGCTTTCATCTCCGCTTTTCGGCTTGCCTGTGGGGGCTCCCAGAATCTTCCGGACACCGGTTCCCAGGGATCCCGCTAACTTGTTTCCTGTCTTGAAAAGGCCATGGCCGGTTATAAGAGATCCTGCCGCCATGCCGATTTTTCCCATGGTGCCTACTGTGGAAAAGGTGGTGCCGATTCCTGCCAGAAGACCGCCACCGGTAACCGCAACGATGGCCGGGGCCAAGGCTCCTCCGACGATTCCCAGGGCTATGGCTCCGCCGGCAGCACCCACATAAAGCCCCGCAGTTCCTAAAGCTCCTCCCGCCAGAACTCCCGCAGTGCCGGAAATCCTATCGGAGAACTTGATTACCGCCCGTTTCCAGCTGGACATCTCCTTGGGCTTATCCTCAACGGATCCTTTGAATCCGTCTTTGGTATCGATTTTTGCCCCTTCGTCCTTCTTCACCGGGGCCTTTTCCATTTTCTGGGGGATGTTTGTATCAACACCCATTTTCTTAATACCGTCCACAGTTGCACCTCCATAATATGTTTAAAAGTATTTTCCTAATATACATCATCTTATTATGACAGATGGGTCAGTCATTATCAATACTTCCGATGTTAACAAAATGTTACCAGATGCCAATAAACCAGAGTATTATCATACATGAACAAAGAGTTTCAAGTAAGCATGACTGGAAAGAAACATACACCCTGTACATGAGAGTGGAAACCAGATAAAAACAACCTTTTATGCTGGAATCATAACCCCGGCTGTTGCCCCTTGGAGATGAATCGCTGGGGAAGCAGAACTGTTGGATATAAAGACAAAGATCAATAAGTAATATCAAAAGGGCACCCCGTTTGGGATGCCCTGATATGACAATATTTTTACTGGTTATTTTGCTTCTTTGGCTTCCTGTTTTGGCTCACTTTTAACAAACTTGCCGATGAGCTTCTTTGCCCCGGACTTCACTTTATCGATGGCAGACCATGAACCGCTGAATCCGCCGATTCCAAAAACCGTGGCCCCCACCGCAGCGCCGATGGCTGCAGGCCCTGTAATGGCCGCCAGGGTAACTCCCGTGGCCAGAAGCCCGGAAATAGTAGCCCCCGCTGCCATGACTCCAGCTCCTGTAATGGCTCCGCCGGCGACTCCCGCAACGGATCCCACCGCAGCGACTCCCAATTCTATCAGGCTGGGCTTATTCGGCACTCCCACGTCCCCTGCTTCTTCTTTCTGGGAAGGGGCTCCCAGGGTTTTTCTAACCCCAGTGCCTACAGCTTCAACAGTCCCCTTGCCCGCCTTGAACATGCCGTATCCCGTCAGGACTGAACCGGTCACAAGACCCGCCTTGCCCACCAGACCTGCAGTGGCAAAGGTCTTGCCGATGCCCGCTAAAACTCCCGTAGTGGTTACCGCGGCAACTGCCGGCCCCAGAGCTAATCCGGTAATACCCAGGGCAACGGCACCGCCGATGGCCCCGACATAAAGCCCTGCTGTTCCCAAGGCTCCGCCTGCTACCATTCCCAGGGTTCCCGTCAGGCGATCCGAGAACTTAATAATAGAACGTTTCCATCCCGCCATCTCCTTTGGCTTTGACTCCACCGAGCCTGACATCTTGTCAGTGGTGTTGATGGATGCTTCTTCCTTGACCGAAGGGTTGGCTTCCGCCTGCCGGGTCAAGGGTATATTTTGAGGGGTGTTTATCTTTCCTATGGAATCCATTTCTGCTTCCTCCCAAATTCATTTATTTCTGGTCAATACTATTATTGCAGATGTTCCAGTAACAAATCAACCAATATTTGTAAACATAGTGTTAACAGATTGCATATGTTCCCCATGCATTATCCATGAAAAAAGGCACCGCCCAATGACGATGCCTTTTGATTTGACATGTGCCGGGGATTAGAACAGCTTCTTGCCGTCCATCTCCAGGTAATGGGCCCAGTCCTCGTCCACCTTGGCCTGGATCTTTTCCGGCCAGCCCTCGCAACCGGGCTTGAACAGATGGGAAAACCGCCCCTGGGCTCGAAGCCATTCCTCGATGGGTTTCTTCTTGTCGGCCTTGACCTTGCGGGTCAGCCGGAAGATCCCATTTTCGATCTCATAAAGAGGCCAGAAACATGTTTCCACCGCCAGTTTGGCGATTTCTATGGCCTTGTCGCCGGGGAAACGCCATCCCCGGGGACAGGGAGCCAGAACCAGCAGGAACGCCGGGCCGTCAACGGCAAAGGCTTTCTCGGATTTCTTGATTAGATCCTGCCAGTAGCCGATGGTTCCCTGGGCCGCATAAGGGATGTGATGAGCCGCCATCACCATGGTCAGATCCTTGCGGTATTGGGATTTCCCCACAGAACATGTCCCCGCAGGGGCAGTGTTTGTGCTGGCACACATGGGAGTTGCCGATGAACGCTGGATGCCGGTGTTCATATAGGCCTCGTTGTCATAACAGACATAGACCATGTTATGACCCCGTTCCATGGCTCCCGACAGGGACTGAATGCCGATGTCGTAAGTGCCGCCGTCGCCACCCCAAGCCACGAACTTGACTTCCTTGTTCATGGGTATCCTGCCCTTGCGCTGAAGGGCACGGTATGCCGCCTCGATTCCGGAAACTGTTGCCGCGGAATTTTCGAAGGCGTTGTGGATGAAGGGAGTCTTCCACGCGGTATATGGATAAATGGTAGTGGCAACTTCCAGACAGCCGGTGGCGCATCCCACAACCAGATCATCAGTGGTTCCCTGAAGTATCTGGCGCACCGCAATACTGGCACCACAGCCGGCACACAGACGGTGTCCTCCCGACAGCCTTTCAGGCCGTTTTGACATCTCTTTTAAGGTTGCCATTATTCATCACCTCTCGCTCCGTAGAATTCACTGGACCCGTTGCCCTGTTCTGTTTTGACCATATCCATGGTGTTATGCATCAGGGTTTCCAGGTCCCCAACATTGATGTCCCTGCCTCCAAGACCGTAAACATAGTTGCGAATCATAGGCTTTTCAGACATCTCGTTGAATTCGCCCCGCAATTCATTGAACACAGGGCCTCCGTTGGCACCGAAAGATGCACAGCGATCCAGAACACAAAGACCCTTGAGGTGTTTGAGAGCATCCCGCATCTCTTTCCCGGGGAAGGGCCGGAAGACGCGAAGTTTCATCAGACCCACCTTGTGGCCTTCTTCCCGCATCTTGTCAACCATGACCCGGGCCGTGCCCGCGGTGGAACCGATGGCTACGATGCCATACTGGGCATCCTCCATCTTGTAAGTGTCAAAGAATCCATAACCGGTGCCGAACTGAGCGCCGAATTCCTTGCCAATCTCAAGGATTACCCGCCGGGCATTCAACATGGCCTCGTGCTGTTGGCGTTTGTGCTCCATGTAGTAGTCCTGCAGGTCCAGAGGGCCAAAGGTGTAAGGCTTTTTGTCGGTGATAAGACCATGAACCGGTTCATATTCACCGATGAATCTCTTCACTATGTCATCGGGATATATCTCTACGGTTTCCATGGCATGGGATATGATGAATCCATCGGATCCCACCATCACCGGCAGAAGTACATCCTTGTGCTCTGCTATTCGCACCGCCTGGATGATATTGTCATAGTTCTCCTGAGAGTTTTCCGAGAAGAGCTGAATCCAGCCCGAATCCCGGCAACCCATCATGTCCGAGTGATCACAATGGATGTTGATAGGGCCAGATAAAGCCCGGTTGATAACAGGCATCACAATGGGAAGCCGTGATGATGCTGCGATATATACAATTTCCCACATAAGGGCCAGGCCGTTGGCGGAAGTGGCAGTCATGGCTCTTGCTCCCGCCGCGGAAGCTCCCAGGGTGGCACTCATTGCCGAGTGCTCGGATTCGACTGTAACAAGTTCTGTCTGAACTTTACCGTTGGCCACAAAGGCCGCAAAGGCATGCATCAGCTCCGTCTGTGGAGTGATGGGAAACACCGCCGCCACATCGGGATCAATCTGGCGCATTGCCTCGGCCCCGGCTTCATTGCCGGTAAGGGCCACACGGGTTTTCTTAATGGTTGCTGTGGACAAAGTTAAACCTCCCTTCGGGTTTTTATCTGAAAT
The DNA here is from genome assembly GCA_964396845.1 of uncultured bacterium. Classification (GTDB taxonomy): domain Bacteria; phylum Vulcanimicrobiota; class JAJTBE01; order JAJTBE01; family CAYNGH01; genus CAYNGH01. Next base: position 51,950 of record CAYNGH010000002.1, read on the forward strand.
CTGCTTCTGGTTTCATCTCAATGCACTTGACGGGACATTCATTGGCGCAAATGCCGCATCCCTTGCAATGATCGTAATCGTAACCTGTCATTTTTTCATCCTTGACAACTACCGCGGAGTCGGGACAGACCATCCAGCAGGTAAGGCAGTTGATGCATTTATCCAGATCGACTATGGGCCGCTGGGATCGCCAGTCACCGGTCTTGTAGCTATCTGCGTTTCCCGCCTCCAGGATAAGTCCCCCCATGGGGATTTCCTTCCAGGTTTTCAGCTTCATTCGCCCTTCACCTCCCGAGATGCTCTCTTGATGGCCTTGATGTTGGCATCAACGCCCTTCTGGCCAAGTTTCTCAAAGAACTTGTGGTGAATTTTACCCTCCAGAACCAGCTCGTCAATCATTTTAGTAGCTCCCACCAAGGCTCCCATCATGGGAGTGTTGGGAAGGGGTTGGCCGATTGTTTCCATGGCAATGGTGCTGGCATCCACGGTGAAAATTTTTCCACCTTTCATTCCCAGCATCTCCCGAACCTTGCCGGGTTCTCTGTCGGTATTCACCAGCAGAATACCATCGCTGTCAAGGCCCTCGGTTACATCAACCGAGCCCAGCAGGGTGGGATCTATGACCACCACCACGTGGGGGTTGGCAACTCCGCAGTGAATATCAATTCGTTCATCACTGATGCGGGTGTATGACTTCATGGGGGCCCCCGCTCTTTCGGGGCCGTATTCGGGGAAAGCCTGGATATACTTGCCTGCGTCCATGGCAGCTTCCGCCAGGAGCATTGCCGCGGTCTTGGCTCCCTGACCACCCCGTCCATGCCACCTGATTTCCATCATCTTTGACATTAAGGCTCCATGCCTCCTTTCATGTGTCCGTTGGTTTAATTAAAGGCAGGAATACTGCCTGCAACTTATCGCAAACGCCTCAGCGTCGGGATAAATTACCTTACATTTCAATTCGGTCTGTTAAATTCCTCTGTAGTGATTAATATTATTAAAAAAAACAAAGACCTTGTGGCGTCTTGAACCGCAAGGCTCTTTGTGTTGGGGATACACTTTTTTTACAGAGGACTGCCCCCTGGAATCACTCCGTCTGGAGGATCGCTTTTACCTGGTGGGTTGTATCTTCATCGGTAGATCCCGTGTGAATGGTCTTATCCCAGTATATGTCGTTGATATTGCGGATGCAGTTGACAAAACCCACCGGGACGGCAATTATCCAGAAACTGCCGTATATCAGATACTGAAAGGCCCGGTTCACAGACATGGCGATGCCCGGATACAGAATCCGATTCATTGCAATGATCATCACCGCAAAGAAACTCCACGAAGAAGCCGCCATGAATATGGGGGAGATGCCGGTATAAAACTCGATGCCCCTCACCATTGATACAATTATATACAGGTATCCGATCCATACATAAAATGGCACCAGTATCCGGAGCATGGTCATGGCCCCGTCAATTTTCACTGTTGCAGGATAAGGGCCGATAATCAGAGGAACCAGATAGTCAAATATGCACTTGAGAAAACCTTCAGCCCAGCGAACCCTCTGGCGGACAAAAGCCACCGGGGTTTCAACCCCTTCCTGCCAAAGGACAGCTTCCGGGGCATATCTGACACGCCATCCCGCAAATAGAAGCCGGAAGGTAAGATCCAGGTCCTCGGTGGGGGACATGTAGTTCCAGCCTCCCACATCTTTGAGGGCTTCCCGTTTTACAAACTGGCCATTCCCCCCCAGAGCAGTGAGGCCTCCAACCATTTCTTTGCCTAACTGGTATAGATGGCAGATGATGGCAAATTCATCCTCCTGGAGCATTGTCAGAATATTCTTCCGTCGGTTATACAGGCGAACCCGCCCCTGAACCCCTCCGACCCCGGGATCTGCCAGCAGGGGAATCGATTTTTTCAGAAAATCCGGTGAAACATCGGTATCGGCATCAAAGACACCGATAAGCTCGCCCCGGGCAACTTTCATACCATTGTTGAGGACATCAGACTTGCCTTTGCCCGCCACATCAGGCCCCCGATGAACCACCTGAAGGTTGTCAAATTCCCCAAGAAGAGCACGGGCTACTCTGAGGGTTTCATCGGAAGAGTTGTCATCCATCACCACAACCTCGAAATGAGGCTTGCCGTTTTTATAATAATCCACATTCATAAGGGATCTTATGGTCTGAGCAATGACAGCCTGTTCGTTTCGGTCTTGAATGATGAAACTGACGAAGGGCATGTAGTCGGGATCTCTGGAATACCTGCGGTGGGGCAGAACCGATGCAAGAAAAATCAGGGTCATTCCATAAAGGGTGAATATCAGAAAAATCCCCTGGAGCCAGTCAACCCTCATATGAGTCAGGCCATACCAAAGCCCTGCCACCATCATCACCGTTGTAACAATCAGTCCAATAATCCAGTTTTTCATAAATCAGGAATACCTCCGGAATGTTAACGGATTTAACATCAGGCGTGATTTTCCTGCAAAATTGACATTCCTGTCAGATGCCCCGGGGATCAATGTGCCGGAATGTTAACATTTTATCAATTGATCCTTTAGGCATACTGGTGTAAAATAAGTTGAGCACAGGTATCATGAAAGGCGGTTTTCCATGGATGCAGGCGGGATAAGGGCAAAATTCAACAATCTTCAAAATAGAGTTGCCGGCAAAGGCAGAGAGGTTCTGAAGTTTGACGACAAAGAGCAGGATCTTTTCCCCGGCCCTGGAGATGTGTATGTCCGGGATGTCCCCACCCGAGGAGATGTCACCATGACCGGCGTGGTGCAAAAGAACCTGAAAACAGGAGATTTCAACCGCATTGAGTTGGAGGAAAAAGGCCACGGCGGGAAAGTTCAATATAAGTATTCCCTGAAGGAAGAAAAGGGATCCCGGAGCAAAACAGTCCTTATGAAAACCGACACCCGCAAGGAAACAGGCATCCTGACCCGGCGGGATAACGGCCAGGACACCATATCCTTTGAAGAGATGATTTTTTTTGAATCCGCAGTTTCGCCACAGCTGGAATCCCGCTCTGAATCCATTAAAGAAAAGGTGCAAAATGTCGCCCAGTGGGTGAACCTTCTGGACAATACTCCGGCGGATCTGGATCCTGCGCCGGGCTCTGTCATGCTTGACGGGACAAAGGTTTTTGGCCCCAAAGGCAGTATGGGGGAGTTTTCCGGCAGGGTAACCAGGGATCCCTCTGACGGAAGGCTGTCATCGGTGGAGCTGTCAGTTGCAGTGGAAGGTAAATTTGCCGGGGAATATCATCTTGTAACCAATGACAACTTTGATTATTATAAAACTGCTTCTCCCGACGAAGCAAAATCCACCCAGATATTCGACAAAAACGGCCCTAAGCTGGTTCTTCTCACAGAACAGGTAACCCGGCCACTGACAGACGAATAAAAACTGCCGATGCTTTAGAAATCTATTATACCGGGTCCCCCACCGGCGCGCCCAGGTGAAAGGGATCCCTGAGGCGGAAGTCCCGGGTGCAGTGTCCCGGTTCGGTGATTCTGGCCACGGTTTCCATGGCATTTTCGATGGAGTGATCCATGTTGTTATACCAGAACAGGCCGGTTCTGCCCGCCAGATGCAAATTTTCCACGGGACGAAGAGCCCGGCGCACTTTCTCTAATCTGTCCATGTAGTTTATGTCATATATGGGATAAGTGTCGGGGATCCGCTCCACATGTATCTCTTTTACAACCCGGTGATTTTTTATGGATCCCGTTTCCACCAGACCCCTGATTACCTCGTCTTGGAGTTTTTCCGGATTCTCCCAGTAACCTGACGAATCGGGGCAGGTTACCTCAACACAGAGAGCTCCTTTTCCCGGGGGGACATTACCCTCATCAAAAGTGGCGGGATTGGTCACCCGGGAGAAAACCTGCCGACTGCCTCCAAAATAGCACCATTGGTAAGATTCCTCCGGGGGGCGATCCAGCTGGATATTGAAGATGGCAATAGGCAGATATTTCAACCCCGGATCTTCAAAACCTATCAACCGCAGGGCTTCAGTGACCGGCGCAGTCCATATGATCTCCTGGGGAGTTTCAACGGTGCCGTCGCTCATATCAATCCGGGTTATCTTGCCCTGCTGGAGGCTCATGGAAACCGGTGTCACCCCGGTTTTAATCTCTCCCCCTGCCGAGAGGATCATTTTTTTCAGGCAGTGACAGAAAACATCGCAACCTCCCCGGGGATAAAGAAAATTAAGCTGTCGGGGACGGGGCATCATCATCAGACAGAACAGCTGGAAAATTGAACCGGTTTTTATTTTTTCGTCGATGGTAGCCCGCTCAACACCGATTTTTGCCCAGTGATAATGTACTTTTTCCGGATCCAGCCCCAGAAATTTTTCTGTGTAAACCCGGAAGAAGGTTTCATAAAGGGTCCTTCCATATTTTTTCAGGATAAAACTGCGAAAGGAAGGATCTTCATGACCTCGGTAACCAGTCTTGGCAATAATATCAAAAAAAGCCGGCAGAGAAACACCAAGGGGCATCTGGAATACGGATCTCAACCGCAGGGGCCACGTGTGATAATGATTGTAATAATAAACCGCAGACAACCTCTCAATTTCGTTGTAACCGCCGGGAACAGCCTCATGAAGAAAATTCATTACCCGTTGTGTTGAAGAATAAAAACGGTGAGGGCCGATGTCAAAGACATAATCACCATAACGAAAGGAACGGGCAAGGCCCCCCACCTGTGATTCTCTTTCAATCAGGGTTACCCGGTGACCCCGCCGGACAAGCTCCAGCCCTGCCGTCAGTCCCGCAATCCCTGCGCCTGTTATGAGAAAATGCCTGTTCAATGAGCCTGTTGCCTCCGTTATCGATACCGCCCTGTCATAACCTTGATACATGCCGGGGAAGCTTATTCTCTTTCCCCCTCCAGCACTTCCTTCAACTCTGCCCTTTCATCTGGAGGCATATCTGTGGCCAGGGCTTTTATTATAAGCTCCCGGCCCTGTTGCTCCCGATGAGTCTTTAGATATATCCTCCCCATCAAGCCCAGGAATGATCCATAACCGGAATCCGCATCCAGAGCGATTTGCGCCTGTTTCTCTGCTTCGGCATACTGCTGGAGATGAAAATAAGCCCTGGCCATCTGATAATTGAAATCCGCCATGGGCCTGACTTTCATTCCCAGCCGGGACAGCTGGATGGTTGACGGATAGTCCTCCAAGTAGTTGAGAAGGTCAAAAAGGACACTGTATGCAGGCAGGTGGGACGGGGATGTTTCAATGGCCCGGTTCAGCATTGCAACAGCTTCTGGCAATTGTTTCAATTGAAGCATCAGATCCCCGTGATAGACATCCAGCAGGGGAGATTCAACTCCTGCCTGCCGTGCTTTTTGGTAAGCTTCATGAGCTTGAACATTCCTGCCGGCGCCCTGGTGAATCAGGCCCAGAACCACATATGCCGGCCCCCGGGCCCGGGGTTTGTCCCGAAGAACATTCATCTTGTTAGACAAAGAATCCAGATTGTTGCTCCGGGAGTATATCCCAAACAACTGCAGGTATGCCGGCAGAAAACCCGGCTCCTCTGCAATGGTTCTGTTAAAAAATTCTCTGGATTGGCTAATTTCTCCCGCCTCAGCCCTGCGAAGGCCTTCCAGGTAGTTTTTGCGGGCCTCAGTATCATCAGGAAGCAGTGTTTCGGATGCCATGGGGGATATATCCAGATTGAAGGCCGGGTAAATGGCCGTCGCGGGAACTCCCCGCCGGGGATGTCTTGCCTGATAGCTCAAGTTCAGGCTGAAGAATTCTTCCCGGCCCGGCCCGTGGGATGTATAAACGCCATAGGGTGCCCGGTGCTTTCTCCAAAGGAGGAGATATGGAGAATCGATCTCCAGGAACCGGGAAAGCCTTGTGAAAAAATTGAACCGCCCCATGGTGGGATCCGCCGGCAACCAGCCATAAGGGGCAAGGTAAACCTCCACCCAGGCATGGGTTTCTGGGGTTGTCTGGTGGATTTCCTTGAGATAAATGCCTCCGGCAAACCGGGCGGGAATCCCGGCACTCCGGCACATTGTAATCATCAGATCCGAGGCATCGGAGCACTGACAGGTGCCGGTCCGGAGGACATCCTCCACGGATTTTGGGCTGGCGGAAAGCTGAAAATCCAACTGCCGGATGAAGTCATATATTTTTTGCACTTTCATATATCGGTTATCGCCTGGACTGATAATCCGGGACAATACCTCTTTCACAGGGGGGCTTTCCGTAGGGTATCTCCGGGTGTTCCGCAGAAATGACCGGACATTGCGGGGTATATCGTCGGTAATTTTGTCCTGATCTGTCAGGTGAATGACCCGGTGGTTTTCCACCACCGATGAAACCCTGCACTGCACTGATTCACCCGGGGGAGTATTTTCAAACCGGAAAATTAGCCTGTCACCTCTGGAGTCTATTTCCTTTCTGTTGGGGACAGGAGAATATGAGATTTCCAGGACCTTCTGATGAGATAACCCATCGATGGGAACCGGCATAGATATTTCTATGTCCGCTGTTTTTCCATGATGATTTGTGTATGTAGCCACATACTCCAGCTCAAATATCTGGGCCGGGCCTGCGACAACATCACCCCATGCCGGCAAAACAAGAATTGCCAGAACAAGATACGGCAGAACCACCGGAAAATAACGGAAAAATTTTAATTTCATCTGATGCTCTTTCTTCAGGGCCTGCTTCCCGCAGGAGATTATCACCTGCCAAGTATAACAAAAAACCCGGCACTTATTCAACAGGGTATTAAAAAGGAATAATCATTATAAAATGGAATAAAAAAACAAGCGATACATCGGTAATAAAAAAGGGGAATTGATCCCGAAGGAGCCTTCACCATGAAAGTTTTCCGCATTTTGCTGACTGTCCTTACTATTTTAGCCATTGCACCATGGGCTTACCCCCAGGTGAAGAACGTATCCAATAATGAAAAGGACACTGTAAAAATTACAAAAATAACGCCCAGAACCCTTTCCCACCTGTTAAAACCAATCAACTATCAGGTAACCGCCGAGGTGGATTACAATCTGGCGACTCAAACCGAAGGAAAGATTGTATTCCAGGTAATAATGGTAAACAGCAAGGGTGAAGCATCGGAATTGACCAGTTCCCGCAAGATATATCCCATAACCGGTGGAAGCGGGGTCAAACAGGTAAGCTCGGGCCCGGTTCAGTTCAAGACCGAGGATGATGTGACCATGCTGTTCATGGTTGCCAGCCTTACCGGCCCCAGGGGGAGGGAGCTGGCCTTTTCATCCTCTAAAAACTTCGTGGCAGGCACCTTCAAGATATTCCCCGACAACCGGAAGGCCACCCGCGACTTTATCCGGCGCATCGACATTCAGCCCCGTCCCAACAGCGATATTATTACCGGCAAGTCATCGGATTTTCACATTATTCTCGATTACGGCATCCAATCAGAAGAGATAGGATATGTGGATGTTCTTTTCCAGAAAATGAGCGATGTTGGCACAGCCCAGGCCCTGAAGATGGTCACCCTGGCGGTCCCCAGAGGACAAGGCAAGATCAGCCTCAAGCCTGTGCTTTTCTTTGAGGACAACCTCGCAGGGAACAATATCGGAATCACCATATTTCTGTGGACAGAACCCCTCAAAGCTGCCGCGGACGTCATCCGCATCAACGAGTATTTCTTGAAAAAACGCTGATGCTGTTTCCCGCAGGCAACCAACGCCAGCAATGTTAAAAACCCCGGCAGTATCAGTCCTGTCGGGGTTTAATTTTTACAAGGGTATTTTCCGATACTTTCACCGGGTAGTGAATTCGAAATCCTTGATGAGCCATCCCAGCCGATCCAGCTGAGTTTTCTTTTCGTCAATGTCGCTCTTCATGTTGTCCCGGTGTTCTCGAACCTGGCCAATATCATAATTCAGCCGGGATTGTTCCTCCTCAAGCCGGGCAATTTCTGCTTCCAGGCGGTCTTTTTCTTTTTGAGCTTCTTCTTTTTTTATCCGGTCTTCCTGAGCTTTAGCCTCGTCCCTGCGTTTCGTTTCCTCCAGCCGGCTTTTTTCTGCCTGTTTGCTTTCCAGTTGAGTCTGTTTTTCGGAAACTTCCTTCTCCAGCTGGGCTATCTGAGGCTCAAGCTCTTCTTTCTTTTCAGGATCATCCTTGACCTGCCCTTTCAGCTGGGCGATTTTGGATTCCTTTGAAGAGATGTCGCCGGAAACCTGGGATATGCCGGAATTGACCTCCTTCAGGCGATTGTCAATATCCTGCCGGTTGTCAGGAGAATCGAGGCTGTCGATTTCGTTTTTCCTGGACTCGGCTTCTTTTCTCAGGGCTTCCTCCTGAGCCTTTTTTTCTTCCAGCTGGGCTTTCATCTCGGCTTTCTGCCGGGCCACCTCTTCCAGCCGGTTCATCATCGACTCCAGAGCAAAACTCCTCTCGTTATGCTTGTAGTCGAGGAAACGCAAGCCGGCATCCCGGTTGTCGCCCCACTGCCGAATTCCCATGGACAGATCCTGGGCATCGTGCCAGGGCAGAAAATATGCCGCCTGCTGATCCAGGTCTTCCAGAGCAGAAATATATGTGGGATTGTTTGGAGCAAACTTATCCGCCGTGACAGCGGAATAACCGGAGGATTCCTGATTGCTTCTGCTGTCAACAGCATCGATGGGATCTACCGGTTCCACCGGGGTATAAAAATTCCCCATGCGCAACTGCTGTATGGCCTTTGCCGCCAGGGGCATTTCAATGGGCATCTCCCGGCTGAAGGTCATCCTGTCGGGAGAAAAAATCGGCATCCCGCCGGTGGAGGAGGTGAATCCCGGGGAATAAGGCATCATACCGGTGCCGGAAATCATATTGGGGTTATATTGAATCGGGGTGATATTATACATGATAAAAATCCTTTCAGGTGTCTGTCCATATATTATAACAACAAATGCATACCCTGTCCACGGATATTATTTTAAAAAAATGTTAAAGATTGTTCCCTCTGGTAAACTAAATTAATATTGTGGAATGATTCTTGTCCTGATGCGTCGAATAAATCAATGGAAAAAAGATAATCGTCGGGAGGTATCCAATGAAACGTCTGATTCTGGTCTTTTCTCTCTTCTGTCTTATCATGGGGGTTGCCTACGGTTTTACCGCCCATGAAGAAAGCGTGATAACCGACAGGGATTTCAAAGAGATTATAGGGCCAAAGCTGGTATCCATGCCCCTGGTTCGCTTTTCGTCGGTGGAGGGTATGATGTTTGTAATGGCACGGGATGAAGCCACCCGTGACCTGGAATGGTTTCTGGTGAACCCTTTCACCAGAAGAGTTGTCCGGCAGGGCAAGTGTCCTTTCGCCGCTTTCACTGCCTCCACCATATCACCCCTGGCCAACAGGGTTCTGGCATTTTCCCGGTATCCTACTGCCATATGGTCCCTGGACCTGGGCTCCGGTAACTGGACCCGGCTTTATGAAAACACCAAGGGAAAGGGACTCAACATCCTGAGTATATCTCCCCTGGAATATGCTGATTCTCTCTGGGCTTACACCATACTGGATCAGCGGGACGAAGAAGGATTTGTGGTTGATACCGCAGTTCTGGCGATGATTCCTACTCCCTTCACTAAACTCCAGATGGTTACTCTTCGGGAGTTAAAGGATCTGGCGGTAAAGCTGGCGGTGGGAGGCGGAAGAGTTCCCAGCGGATGGCGTTATCATGCGGATCTTCTCACATTCGGCCCTGACAAGAGCCTGGTTTTTATCCTCAAGTCCAAGGGCCGTGGCCGGGACGGCAAGGAAGTAGATTACCTGATGCGTCTTTCAGACAACAAAAAATTGATCCTTCTTGATAAAAGCGAGGGAAGACTGTTTCCCATGGATCATGCCGGCACTCCTCCGGCGGTCCTTTACCGGGAAACCGTTGACGGCAATTCCCAGCTCAAAATGTGGAAAGAAGGCAAAATCACTGTTATTGCCAATGACAAGGTCATATCGGCAAAACTCCTGGATGACGGCACTGTGGCTTATTCCGCGGTGAAGGGAGCTTCCATGGAGCTTTACATGGGCAAGCCCGGCGAGAAGTTCTCCCGGCTGATGACTCTGAAGCAGCCTTACCGGGTGGGCTTCATGAGAAGCGGTCGCAAGATGATACTGATGAGCAGGAACGAGATCAAATGCTTCAGGATTTCAAAATAATCTCGATACTGCTGAGGCTGACTGTTGGGAGTCCGGAAGGACTCCCTTGTTATCCCGGCAGAATTTTTCCGGCAGGATTACAGAGTTGAATGATACGGAATATAACATCCGGGTGGACTTGCAGGGTTGCATTCTCCGGGTTTTTGATTCAACCGGGGGACTTGTGGCAGAGTATCCGGTGATTGTAGGGCGAAGAACCAGCCTGGGCCATAAGAATTTCCAGGGGGACTGCCGGACTCCCCGGGGAGTTTACCGGGTCTGCACCCTGAACCGGCAGTCCAGGTTCACCTTGTTTTTTGGATTATCCTATCCCGGCCCCGGCGATGCCAGAGAAGCTCTCAGACAGGGCATTATCAGCGGGGAGGAATTTGAATCCATAATTCAAGCTCACCGGGCCTGCCGACGACCTCCCTGGGATACTCCCCTTGGCGGGGAGATAGGGATTCATGGCGGAGGAATTGAACGGGAAGGGACCCGGGGCTGTGTCGGTATGCGGGATGAGGATGTGCTGGAACTTGCCCGATATGTTAAGATGGGAACCCCGGTGGAGCTTTTTTACCGGGGCAGAGCCGGCCAGTCCTGAAAGGAATCCTGCCGGTGGCAGATAATATAGCATGAACACAAATAGGGGGAACCCTCGATGGCAGAGGAAAAAAAGATAGTTCTCATTGTGGAGGACGAACATCATGTCCGGGATATTGCCCGGATTGTTCTTGAGCTTGAGGAATTTGAAGTGTGGGAGGCTGAAAACGGCAGGCTGGCCCTGGACATGCTCTCAGACCGGCTTCCTGATTTAATCATCACCGATATTATGATGCCGGAAATGGACGGGGTGGAGTTTTTTCTATCCCTGAAGGAATCAGACAGGACATCCTCCCTGCCGGTTATAGTGCTGACGGTAAAGAGCCAGTTTGAGGACATCAAATACGCATCCCTTCTGGGGATGGATGAGTATATGACAAAGCCCTTCGACCCCAGGGACCTGGTAAAAAAGGTGAGGGAACTGCTAAAGGATAAATGACCCAGAAAACCATCAACCGACCGGAAAATCTTACACCCATGTTCCGACAGTATTACGATCTGAAGGAACGTTATCCCGACAGCCTGCTTCTGTTTCGTTGCGGGGATTTTTACGAGCTTTACGGGGAAGATGCAGTGCGGGGGGCCCGGCTGATGGAAATATCCCTCACATCCCGGGATATGTCTAAAGGCTCCCGTATCCAGATGGCAGGATTCCCTCATCATGCTCTGGATAATTACCTGCGGTTGCTTATTTCCAAGGGGATCAAGGTGGCAGTGTGCGAGCAGATGGAGGACCCTAAAAAAGTCAAGGGACTGGTAAAGCGGGATGTCACCAGGGTTATCACCTCGGGCACCATCACAGATCCCGGCATGCTCAGCGCCGATGAAAGCAATTATCTGATGGCCCTGGCCACCGACGGTGAAACCACCGGCATTGCTCTGGCCGATGTATCCACGGGACACCTGAAGATTACCAGCCTTCCTGCAGTGGAGATCAACCGCCTGAAAGATGAAATTTTCCGCATCGCTCCATCGGAGGTCATAATTGACCAGAACACCAGCGGGATGCCCCTGATAAAAGAATATCTCCGGGAGATGGAGATCCCCTGGACAGTCAACATGGAGCCGGTTCATGGGGAGATATGCCGGGAGATATTAAAGGGCGCTTTTGACCGGAATCAGGATCCCCCCGACTGGGATCAGGATCCCGCAGGAAGCATGGCCTCCGGGGTGCTGGTGGAATATCTCAACCAGACCCAGAAGACAAAACGTCATTCCCTTTCCGGCGCAGAGTTTTATCAGTTGGCGGATTACATGATCCTCGACGGAGTGACATGGCGAAATCTTGAGCTTTCCCACACCATGATGGAACGACAGAAGAAAGGCTCCCTGCTCTGGGTGCTGGATGAAACCAGAACCGGCATGGGAGCGAGGCTCCTGCGGTCCTGGCTGGAAAGGCCCCTGATTGACATCCGGCGGATTGAGTCCCGGCACGAAGCTGTCGGCGAGATGGGGGAAAACTTCACCCTGCGGGAAGGGGTGAGGGAAAAGCTGAAGGAGATTTATGACCTTGAACGGCTCACATCCAAGGTAATATACGGATCTGCCGGTGCCCGGGATATGCTGGCCCTGGGCAATTCCCTCAAACCCCTCCCGTATTTAAAAAAACTCATTTCAGAATGTAGAGCCTCCCTGTTAGAGATCCTTCACGAAAACCTTGATCCTATGGAGGACATATCCCGGCTCATAAATGACGCCATCGCCACTGATCCCGCCATCACCCTGCGGGAGGGAAACATCATTGCCGACGGCTATAACCTGGAGCTGGACGAACTGCGATCTCTGCGCCGGGATGCCCGGCAGTGGATTGCAGGGCTGGAAACCCGGGAACGGGAATCCACGGGAATTAAATCTCTAAAAATCAAGTTCAACAATGTTTTTGGCTATTATATCGAGGTGACCCGTCCCAACCTGCACCTTGTGCCCGAGGGATACATCCGGAAGCAGACCATCGCCAACGGCGAACGATTCATCAGCCCCCAGCTGAAGGAATATGAAACAAAAATCCTGGGGGCCGAGGAAAAGATAAACGAGCTGGAATACCGCCTGTTTATGGAAGTCCGGGACAAGGTATCAGCCCAGTCAGTCAGGATCCAGAGAACTTCCCGGGTTGTGGCAGCCCTGGATGTACTGGCATCCCTGGGGGAAGTGGCCTCCCGTTATCAATACTGCCGTCCCAGGGTGGTTTCCGGGGATACCCTGGAAATTGTCGGTGGCAGGCATCCCGTGGTGGAAAGATCCCTGAGGGACGGGTTTGTTGCCAACGACAGCCGGATGGATGAAAAGGAATCACGGTTTCACATCATCACCGGGCCTAATATGTCGGGAAAGTCCACATATCTTCGCCAGGTGGGGCTTATCTCCATTATGGCGCAAATGGGTTCATTCGTGCCGGCGGAATCTGCGGTGACGGGGCTGGTGGACCGGGTATTCACCAGGGTTGGTGCCAGCGATGACCTGCACCAGGGCAAATCCACCTTTCTGGTGGAGATGAGTGAAACCGCCAACATCATCAACAACGCCTCCCGGAGGAGCCTGGTTTTACTGGATGAAATCGGACGGGGAACCAGCACCTATGACGGGCTTTCCATCGCCTGGGCGGTTTGCGAGTATATCCACGACAAAATCAATCCCCGAACCCTTTTTGCCACACATTTTCACCAGCTCAACCAGTTAGAAGGACAGCTTGCCGGGGTCAAAAATTACCGGGTGGATGTAAAAGAAACCAGAGGAGAGGTGATTTTTCTCCATCGGATCGTACCCGGGGGGACCGACAGAAGTTACGGGATACATGTTGCCCGTCTGGCGGGACTTCCCAACCGGATTCTGAGCAGGGCCGCAGAAATTCTGGAACGGCTGGAGGCAGGACACCCCGGATCCCAGCCGGAGCCGGTGGATGGAGGCTCATACCAGCTGACCTTTTATGATCTTCTTCAAAGTCCCCTTGTGGATGATCTGCGCCAGGTAAATCCCGACGAAATGTCCCCCAGGGATGCCCTTGACAAGATTTATCTCTGGAAAAAATCCATAGACTAACTTTATGACATTTATGTTTTTTTTTGCTGGTAAAGAGGAATTCACCAAATAAAAACAAATATTCATCTGTATCTTTTCGAGATATAAGACGATCCGGAATCGACTCCATGCCGGCATGCTCTGGCAGGTAGCTGTCAATGTCGGTGTTTGGTTTCATTCCACAGCGTATATTTTGGGATACTCCCCCGAAAGATGACTGCATAAAGAAGGAGGGCAAAATGGATAACCCAATCCTTTTGGTTCTGGGTGGAGTGAGCTTGGTTCTTCTTATTATTGTCATAATCCTGATAATGTTGAAGGGGAAGGCCGAAAAAAAGACCAAGGCCCTTATTGCAATAATAACCGCCAGCCAGGAGCTTGGGACCACAGCAAGTCTTGAGTCTGTCCTCAAGATTGTGGTTCAGATGGTGAAGAACCTGTTCTCCTGTGGAACAGTTGTGGTTTTTCTAAGGGACGACGAAAAACCCGAGGAGATTATCCTTCGCAAGAAAGCATTTATCACTCCCCACGAAGACGCTTTCCAGGATTTTAATCCCGATGTGGCCCGATCCGTTATCGGCCAGGTGGTTCAAACCAAGGAAGGTAAAGTATTCAAGGATTTCCTGAACGAAGAAAAAGACGAAGTGATCCAGAAAGAAAAAGGGTTGCGGGCCATGGCCATTGCGCCCCTGGTTTTCGAGGATCAATCCCTGGGAGCTGTGGTGATGGCTCATGGCACTCCCGATTATTTCGACAAAGAAGCTTTCCGGCTGTTCACCCTTATGGCCAACCAGGCAGCCCTGGCAGTGAGAAATGTTCAGCTTCAGCAGGAAACCCAGCTTCTGGCCATTACCGACAGTCTTTCCGGCATGTACACCCACGGATTTTTTCAGGAGCATCTTGCCAAAAAGATTAACGAGGCAAAATATGCAGATCCTCCGCATCCCGTGAGCCTGATGATTCTGGATGTGGACTTCTTCAAGAAAGTCAACGACAACTACGGTCATCCCCAGGGAGATGCCCTGCTCAAACAGCTGGGGGGGATCATCAAACAGCATACCCGTCCCGGCGATGTAGTCTGCCGGTATGGCGGTGACGAGTTCACCATCACCATGGTGGGGACTGACCGGATTCAAGCGGTGCTGGTAGCCGAGAGAGTCCGCCAGGCTGTGGAAGAATATGAATTTGTTCTGGGGAGCAACATTGTCCACATCAGCATTTCCGGTGGAGTGGCTTCCTTCCCCGACGACGCCGGCACCAAGAAGGAGTTGGTGGAAAAATCCGACAACTCCCTGCTGGAAGCCAAGGAAAAAGGAAGAAACAAAATCTGTTTCGCTTCCCAGTAGGGAGTGGAGCAGGTTGAAATATGGGAACCCACCCCAGAAGGTGGGTTTCTTGGTATAACAGGAGCCTTGATTTGTCAAAGATTGCCCTTCTGGATAAAACTGTAGCCGATAAAATCGCCGCGGGAGAAGTGGTGGAACGCCCCGCGTCTGTTATCAAGGAGCTTCTGGAAAACTCCATAGATGCCGGTGCCAGCAATATTTTCATAAACCTCCAGCAGGGGGGCCACAAGCTGATGGAAGTATGTGACGACGGCGAAGGGATGACAGCTGATGAAGCGAAACTGGCTATTCTTCGTTTTGCCACATCCAAGATAAACACCTGGGAAGACCTGGAAAAACTGTCCACCTTTGGTTTCCGGGGGGAGGCCCTCCCCAGCATTGCTGCGGTCAGCCGGATGGAGATTCTTACCAGCCCGGGGGAGGGAACACCGGGAACCCGCCTGTTCATTGAGGGAGGCCATCTGAAGGAAGTATCCGATGCAGGGCTTCCCCAGGGAACCACCATCCGGGTGCAGGACCTGTTTTTTAACACCCCTGCCCGGCGGAAATTCCTCAAGAGTCCTGCTGCGGAAACATCTCATATTATCGGCATAGCCCAGAAGCTGTCCCTGGTGAACCCGGAGCTGGGGCTCAGGCTCAAATCCAACGGGCGAACCATATTTGATTTTCCCCGGGATATGACTCTACGGGAGCGGATACTCAAGATATGGGGACAGCCCCTGGACTACCGGGTGGTTTCCTTTGACGAGAAGATTCCCGGCCTGCGGGTGTGGGGTTTTGCATGTCCCCCCGATGCCCTGAAATCTCACCGGTCATATCAGCTTTTTTTTGTGAACCGGCGGTATATAAAAAACACCATGATCAATCAGGCAGTGTCCGAGGGTTTCTCTCCTCTTCTTCCAGCGGGGAAATTCCCCATGGTCCTGGTATTTATCGAAATGCCCGGGGAGGACCTGGATGTGAATGTTCATCCAAACAAGATGGAAGTGAGATTCATCAGACCGGGACGAATCTTCAAGGAAGTGCGGGATGCCATCAAACGTCAGCTTCGTTCCTTCGGATTTGTGCCGGAGCCCCGGGACAACCCTGCCGATGAGATTGCCTCTATGGGAGAAGCTTTCCATCCCCGGCATATGAATGACACCTGGCCTCGAACCTCGGCAGTTCCTCCCACGGGAGCCATCGGGAAGACATATAGAAAAGAAGAAGTCAGTTCTGATTCTTTTCAATCCAGCTATCACCGGAGAGTGTCCGATACCGGCGGGGAGCTTTCCCTGGAGTTCGAAGAAGAAGCCCTTACAGAAAAGCCAAAGGCCCGGCTTCTTGGCGGAAAGAGTTTCTGCGCCTTGGCCCAGCTTCAAAATACTTATATTATCGGTCAGGCAGGAGATGAACTCTGGATAATCGATCAGCATACCGCCCATGAGAGGATAAATTATGAACGCCTCGGCCACATGGGGAAAAACATGTCCCGATCTCAGCGCCTGCTTTTCCCCATGGTTTTGGAGCTTCCCGCATCCCTCCATAATTTTGTCATCGACAGCCTTTCCCGGTTTGACTGCCTGGGGTTTGAAATGGAGTCTTTCGGTGGGACCAGTATTCTGGTGAAAGCGATCCCCTATGGCTTTGACCGACTGGAAAAACATGACAACCTCATGAACATTTTAGAGGAGGTTGCTGAAGGTTATCCTTATCGCAACCTGGACCAGTTCACGGATCGCCTGCGCTCCACCGTGGCCTGCAAAGCATCGGTCAGGGCCGGGGATCCTCTGAGCTTTGAAGAAATGAACAGCCTTGTCAATGAGCTGGTGCAGATGGATTTTTCCAACTTCTGCCCCCATGGACGCCCAGTGGTGATCAAATTTTCCAGAGATCACCTGGACAGGATGTTTCACAGAAAGTAACCAGGTGTTATGAAACCAGAAACAGAAAACCAGAAGAAACCGTCATCCTCCAGAGAGATTCCCTTCATATGGCTGGGAATCATAGCCTTCCTGTCCCTGCTGATGATCACATACCTCGGGGACTGGCCGTCAAATGCTGATGGCGGCTTCTATCAATCCCCATGGCCGACCCTGGGCCGGGACAGATACCGCCGAGGTCGCTCAGAACATGCAGGGCCATCCCCCGGAAAGATCCTGTGGGAATATTCTCTGGATGGGCCTGGGGCATCATCAGCGGTAATCGGTGCCGAAGGGGCCATCCTTGTGGGCGGGGGGGACAATCACCTTCACTGTGTCAGTCCCCGGGGCGATCTTTTATGGAAGCACAGGTTTTCCAACAGGGCCGATGTGACCCATTCTGTGGATGAAGAAGGGCGGATTCTTTCTCCCGGTTATGAACCCCGGCTTAGCCTGTTGAGTCCCCGGGGAGAACTCATCTGGCACTTTGAAACCTTCCGGGGGCCCAGCTCAACTCCCCTGTTAACTCCCCAGGGCATAATCATTGCCGGCAGTGAAGATAATCACCTCTACTGCCTGAACCCTGATGGCCAGATGATCTGGAAATACCGCACCAACGGTTTTATTTCCTCGGCTCCATCCATGGGAGATAACGGGGACATATATTTTGGCAGTGAGGATTTCCATGTTTACGGGGTTGATGCCAGGGGACTTCTTAAATTCAGCCATAAAACCGGCGATGAGGTTGTAGGCGCAGTGATGGTGGCTCCCGATGGCCGGCTGTGCTTCGGCAGTATGGATCATCATGTTTACTGCCTCTCACCGGATGGAGATCTTTTATGGAAATTCAAGACAGGCCATGGGATAAGCGCCACTCCTGCCCTGCTGGATGATACGGCCATTGTGGCTGGATCCGAGGATGGAAGCCTCTATTGCCTGAACCTGGAAGATGGAAGCCTTCGCTGGCAGTTTGACACCGGCGGTTCAGTCACTGCAGGGGCATCGGTGGATGGAGATGGCCGAGTGTATGTGGGTGATGATAACGGAATATTATACTGTGTTGATCGGGATGGAAACCTGCTCTGGAGTCTTGAGCTGGGGCGCAGGGTGGAAGGCCAGCCTGCCATTGGTGAGAATATTCTCTATGTCACCACCGCCGACGGGGTTTTATTCGGCATCGGCTCCCGGTGAGGGCATGCTGTGTCAGGACTTCCCCTTTTTAATGCATTCCCGGCATATTCCCTGAATAATCAGCCGGTGGCCGGTCATATGAAACTGGTGCTTGAGGGCAACCCTTTCCTGAATGGATTCAATCTCCTGATCCAGAAACTCGATGAGCTTGCCGCAACAATCACATATAAGGTGATCATGGTGAGGGTGGTTGAAGCTGGCTTCAAACAGGGTTGTGCCGTTGCTGGTGCCAACTTCCCGAACCAGAGAGCAACCGGTGAGGAGCTTCAGGGTGCGATAAACGGTAGAAAAACCGATTCGTCTGTGTTTCCGGCGCAAAATCCGGTATAGCTCTTCGGGGGTTAAATGCCGGTCCTGGGCAAAAAATTCATCCACAATAACATCCCGCTGAACGGTACTGCGAAGACCCATTCTTTTCAGGCACTCATGAAAAGCCTGTTTGTAGTCCTTTACCTGCTTCATTTGCAAAAATCAGCCTCCAAATATGACAACCCTGATAAACAAGAAAACCACCAAACGCCGATTATCCCGGCCCGGTGGTAATTCTTGAAACGGTATTAATTTCCCTTTAACCGTGGGAGTTTTCAATATTGCTTCAGTTGTCAACAATCCCGTTGGCACTGCAGAATATCACCATTTTCTCCCTGGGCAAATTCTTGATAATATCCTGGGGTTCATCGGGCCCGCCGTTGAGTTCCGTTAACTCGAACTGAATGGAAAAAGGCAACTGTCCATTTATATTCATAAGTTTCTGGCGTTCCTGTTCGGGTATGTTCATAAATCGCCCCAGCAGGGTGACCTGTACCTGATCACCGTCCATTGGTTCCTCGAAACTGCGGTCGATTATGGCCATTTTTACATAATCCTTGTAACTGCGAAGATGTTTTTCCACCTCCATTTGCAGTCCCATGGTCTTTTCCACCAGCTGTTTCAATTCATTGTGGTAGAAAAACCCTGGATCCAGCTTGAAAAGCCTCCGGTTCGACTTGCGCCGTTCAGTGACAATATGGGCATCACAGAGATTCTGGATCTCCAGCTGAACTGAACGCACGGGTTGATCCGTGAGTTTGGCGATCTGCCTGAGATAAAATTCCTTGTCCGGGTTTAGAAAGAAGAGGGACAGTAGTTTTCTTCTGCATCGTGACGGTATGATTGCTTTGAGCATTTTGCATTCTCCAACTTTCCATAGTAATATGTTGCTGCGTAATCGGCAGGACTAAAAGTCCATCCATTAATTGTGTAAGTTTTGTACCTCCCACATAATTTTAATTAAACCTTTAACATAAAATTTCTTTTTCCATAGCATAAAAGTTAAATATTTTTTCATTACTTATATCAGGACAATGATTATTCCTGCTTGAATTAAATTCCTAACAGCCTTTTCCCCAGAAGGGAAGGTTAATTGCAGACAAAAAAGAAAACAGATGTGTGAAATCCACCACCATTGCAGTTACTGCAGACATACACTACGGGACCCTTGTTGACCGGAAGGGGCTGGAAGATTATATTGATTTTCTTGTCCAAAGGAACATTGATATACTGGTAATCGCCGGAGATATGGCAAGCCGGGGGCCTCACCACCGGGATTTTGTCGAATTTCTCGAAATCCTGTCAGCTTTTCCCGGCAGGGTCATGGCAACTCCCGGAAACCACGACCTGTGGACCCGCCGGGGGGATTCCATGGAACTCCTGAGGAGAGAGCTGGGAGAGATGATGAGTCATCACGGGATGATTCTCCTGGACGGCAACCCCCAGATAGCAGGAAACATGGGGATTGTAGGATCCGTTGGCTGGTATGATTACAGCTTCCGGCATGTTCCCGATGAATATGTTTATCTGTTTCGAAACATCAAATTCCGCATCCCCAACGGAAAAGGGGGCAGTGCCATCAAAAGCTGGCCGGAACTTGACGCCAGGGACTACCGGCATAAGTCATGCGAGGTTTCTTATGACGGGAGCAACTGGAAAAGATCCACCTGGCAGGATTTTCGTTTTATCCGCTGGGATATGGATGATTACCAGGCTCTCGATTTTATTTTAAATCGACTTGCAGACGATATAGAAAAAATCCGCCCCAAGGTGGACCGGGTGATGGCAGTCACTCACCATCTGCCCTTTGCCCGGTTTGTGCCGGATATCCCCGATCCTGTGTGGAGTTTTCACCGGGCATTTCTGGGCTCCGACGAAATGGGGGCTCTGCTTATGTCCTTTCCAAAGGTGCAGTATGCCTTCTTTGGCCACAACCACCGGGATTGGTTTGAAAAAATCGGCCATATCAACGCCCGGAACTTGTTTTATCACCGGGGGCCCGGCACGTATTATATCCAGTTATGATCTGGGTCTTACAGGTTGAACCTTATCAACAGCACATCCCGATCTTCCACGGGGTAATCTTTCCCGGCAAGATTGATTATTCCCAGATCCCTTGCCTTTGTATATGATCCGGTTTTAATGAGTTGGTCTGCCTTTATCACCTCGGCCCGGATAAATCCCCGGGCCATGTCGGTATGAATCATACCCGCGGCGTTAATGGCGGTGGATCCCCTGGGGAGGCTCCAGGCACGGGTTTCATTTCGATTACCTGTATAAAATGTAATAAGATCAAGGCTCTGGTAACCGGTTTCTGCTACTCTGTCCAAGGCTGTGCGGTCCAGCCCCATCTCCCCGGCAAAAACCTCTGCCTCATCTGCCTCTAACTGCGACAGCTCACACTCTAACCGGCTGGATATGGGGACTACTTCCATTCCCCTTTTTTCCGAGGCTTCTGCCAGTTCATTATGTTGGATAAATTCTTCTGAAGATATGTCATCCTCGGATATGTTGGCAACAATAAATCCCTGTTTCATAGTTATCAGAGAGAATTCCCGCAACTGTTCCACAAGGTGGGGAGGAATATCCCCCTTGCGGGCGGGGATTCCCCGGGACAGGGCATCTCTGGCCATTTCCAGAGCTTCTGCCTGTGCAAGATATTTTTTTTCTCCAAGGCTGACGGATCTTGCCCGTTTTTCCAAGGCTCTTTCTACAACTTCCAGGTCTGCAAGGATCAGTTCAGTTTCAAGAATCTCCAGCTCCAGCACCGGATTGAGTTCCCCAAGGCTCAGGGGGACGTCTTTCTGTCCAAAGCACCGCAAAACCATGCACAGGGCGTCCACATTTCGAAGTTGCCCCAGGAATTTGTTTCCCAGCCCTTCCCCCCGGTGAGCGCCCCGGATTAATCCCGCCACGTCAACAAAGGTGACATCCGCAGGGACTCTCTTTCTGGATTCAAATATCTCCGAGATAGGTTTCAGCCGGTGATCTGAAAGGGTTACAATCCCCAGATTAGGATCGATGGTGGTGAACATGTGAGGGGATGCCTGGACATTGCTTCGGGTCAGGGCGTTGAACAGGGTGGATTTTCCGCTGTTGGGAAGGCCGACGATGCCCACAGAAAGACTCATTTGAACCTCCGGAGTTTTTCTTAATCTTAACCATATGGGGAGAAATACCTTCAACCCCTGGTGCAGGAAGATGGCCCGGCTACAAGAAATAACCATTTCCCTGGCGAATAAAAAGGAAAACCGGCGATTTTGCCAGATATTATTAACGAGGCAGTAATGAAAAGAAGCAGAAGGCTTGACAAGGTAATAGATATTGTTCGAAGTGCCGGGGAAATAGCCATGGGGCATTTCGGGCTGGTAAGGGCAACCCTGAAGGAAGACACCAGTCTGGTGACCAGGGCCGATGTGGAAACCGGTCAGTTCATCAGCCGACGCCTTGGCGAGGAGTTTCCCGGTTACAACATCATAAACGAGGAAACCTGCACAACTCTGGACCGTATTCCCGGCCCTGATGAATATACCTGGGTGGTTGATCCCATCGACGGAACTTCCAGCTATACCCGCAGGATGCCCACCTGGACCGTGGCGGTGGGCCTGATGAAAGGGATGGAGCCGGTGATGGGGGTAAATTACATCCCGGTTCTTGATGAGCTTTATTACAGCGACATGGATACTGACCCGATCTTTGAAACTCCCCGGTGGGGCCGTATTCCCATGGATCTGTCCCACTGCCGGGAACCCATCGGCAAGGAATCCCTTCTTTGTACCGTGTCATACTTTCATCGCCGTCTTGATCTGGTATATCCCGGAAAAGTACGATCCATGGGGAGCACCATCGCCCATATGTGTTATGTGGCCAGGGGTGATGCAGTGGCAGCCATAGTGAAGGGGGCTCTCTGGGATATTGTTCCTGCATGGGCCATACTGAAAAAAATCGGATGCCAGGCCCGTTATCTGGACGGTTCCGCAATGGAATTAAACCAGTTGATGAACGGCCAGCTCTCCAGGGATTTTATTGTGATCTCCTGCCCCGACAAGGTGGAATATCTTTTGAAGAACCTGACCGCCAGACCTCCCCGGCATTGACTCCGGGAAGGCACCGGTTTCAGATTTACTTCAGTCTTATGTAACCGTCACTCCAGTTTACCTCCACCTGGCTTATAGGCCCTCGGGATTCGGCCCTTTCGATGGACTGGCGGGATCTGTCAACACACGATTTGGGGAGAGCCTCGGTAAATATCAATTCCCCGGTGTGTTCCCTGCCGGGGTTTTTCACCACAACATCCCCCTGGTCGCTTACTTCCACCTTTAAATTCGCTTTGCCGTCAAGATCCCTGACATAGGAAGCTTCCTGCAATTCTCCTGAGATATTGCTGGAAACAAGCCGGGTATTGCCAAGGGACATCCTTGATGAAATGTCCACCTTGTCGCCTTCGCCTCCCAAAACTTCTCCCGCTTCATAATGCTGAGCCAGGCCCCAGCCCTTATGTTCTGTCCAGGTGTCATATTTCTGCAAGTGCCCTGTATATTTTACATTCATGATTATACTCCAGAAACAATTATTTTAATAAATTATATCAATCTCATGTTACAAATCTGTATATAAAATTTTAAGGTTTTGTAAACATCGGGATATTTCTGATTCTTCGGG
The DNA here is from genome assembly GCA_964396845.1 of uncultured bacterium. Taxonomy (GTDB): domain Bacteria; phylum Vulcanimicrobiota; class JAJTBE01; order JAJTBE01; family CAYNGH01; genus CAYNGH01. The sequence continues at coordinate 75,121 of CAYNGH010000002.1, forward strand.
GAAAAGCGGTTATTCTGACTCAGGTTTTTTGTTTTCGATTTTCTTTATGATTACATTAACTTCGACATTTCTGGGGTCCAGCAGGGTGGTATCGTGAGGAGCAATTATGCCCACCTGCCGGTTTATGCTGGATGTGGCTCCGTCGATGGAAATCTCCTGGGATTTTATTGTCCTTGGGACCGGCTGAAGGGAATAAGAAAACTGGATGGTGGCAGTGGGAGGCGTCAGTTTCACCTGTTCGATGGCATACCCTTTTGCAGGAGATCCGGTAATGTCCGCCAGGACGGGAACAGTGGCAGTCACTGCTTCTCTGTGGACATTAATTGTGACCCGAACCTTGGGAGGCTCCACTTTCAGTTCATCCAGGACTTTTCCTGTTTCATCCACCGGCTCCACGGAAACCCTTTGAATCAAGTCGGTTTCTGCGCCGTCAACATCACAGATGGCCTGAACCTCCCTGACGCTGGATATGATGGACTTGGCGCCGGAGATCAGCACGGTTTCCGGTTTTGCCGACATTTTCCCCAATATCATTCCCCCGGAGATGGAACCGGTGGTTTCAATTTTGACCTGCATCAATCTTCTTTCCAGGGGATCCAGCCGCAGATTGACCTTAGAGGGATCGGTTCTTATGATCTTCACTTCGGGAGGAGAAGTAATATTTACTGGAAGGCTGTGAACTCCGTCTTTCCTGTCGGCAAGATTCACCTGGGCACGGAAATGGGAATGGTTCAGCTTTGCAAGCCTCTCCGGTGCTCCCTTTACAATAAGAGAAATCTGCTGGGGCATATCCAGAACAACCAGGTTTTCGGGTTTATCTTCAAGAGTGATGGGGATGGTGAGCCTGGCCTCTGATGACATGGAAGCATATGGGGTGGAGGTATATTTTACATAAGCCCAAATGGAAAGGGCCAGAATCAGGGAGATAATTTTAACTCCCAAGTTTCTTTTTAAAAAGTCGAAAGACATCGGTTCCTCCCAGGTTTGCAAGACGGCTTGCATTGTTGGAATCCCTGGTGTATAGAGATATTAACAGTTTCTTGAGCACTTCCGGCGACAGATTCCTCTTCAGCTTACCGTTACGGCACAGTGATATGGCCCCGGTTTCCTCGGAAACAACCACCACCACCGCATCGGTCTGCTCGGTAATCCCCATGGCTGCCCGGTGCCGGGTGCCAAGATCCGTCTGAGCCATGGAATGCATATCCTCGGACAGGGGCAGGTAACAGGATGCCGCCACTACCTTGCTTCCCCGCAATATCACTGCTCCGTCATGGAGGGGAGATCCTTTCATAAAAATTGAAAGGAGCAGTTTTGACGATACCTCCCCGTCAACCATGACTCCTGTTTCAATAAACTCCTGCAGTCCTGTTTCCCGCTCAATGACAATCAAGGCGCCTAACTTTGTCTGGGAAAGAATCGATGCAGTCCAGGAAATCTCATCGGAAATTCTTGCTATCATTTCATTTCCCAGGGCTGATAACTGGGACGGAAAAACTCCTCCCCGGCCTATGGTTCCCAGGGCACGGCGAAGCTCCGGCTGAAAGACAATGGGGATTGCCACGGCAATGGTGATCATGGAATACCGCAAGAGCCAGTAAAGGGCTTCGAGTTTTAACAGATAACTCATGAGCATTACCAGCAGAAGAACCCCCACGCCCTGAATTATCTGCACTGCCCGGGTTCCCCGGATGAGAGTGAAGAAGGCATAGAGAAAAACAGCCACAATCAGAATGTCTATGACATCCTTGAAACCTACATTGGATATGAGATATTGAAAGAAACTCACTTAAATGTCATCTTTCCGTGACTTTGCAACCCTGTCATGTATTACATTTCGCACCGGCCAATCCTTCCCGGAAAGTCACCTCAGAAAAATATTTTGATTCCCCCAGAAAAAGAGTAATCAGGCCTCAGACACAGAATTGGTATGATGAAAAATTATTTCGAGGCTTTCTTTGAACAGTTCTGCAACAATAAACCCTCAGAATCCGGGAGATCCCCTGGAGCGCAGGGCTATAAGAAAACAGCTGGTGAGCCTGGCCCTGCCATCCATTGCCGATTACCTGCTCAAGATGATGGTGGGAGTTGTGGACACCATATTCGTGGGGAGGCTGGGCCCCCAGGCCCTGGCGGTATCGGGGCTGTCCTGGGCCATTTTGTTTTACTGTTATATGCCCATGTGGGGGATGAACGCCGGGGTCAGCGCAGTGGTGGCCCGATACTGGGGCGCGGGAGAATATGACAAGGCCCGCCGGGCTGCCGGGCAGGCTCTGATGCTCAATCTGCTTATGCCTCTGGTGGTGACAGTAATGCTGGTCATCTGGGGGAAGGATTTTCTTCGGCTGATGGGAGCCACTCCCAATGTGGTGGAAATGGGGGGCAGATATCTGGGAGTGTTGGTTTCCACCACCATTTATGCAGGAATGATGTTCGGTGCTCAGGCCATTTTAAAAGCCACCGGCGACACCCGCAGTCCCATGTTGATAACAGGCATAATCAATATTTTAAATGTGGGGCTGGATTACTGCCTGATATACGGCAAGTTCGGCTTTCCCGCTCATGGGGTAATCGGGGCTGCCGAGGCTTCAGCCATTGTGAAACTGCTGGGGGCTTTTCTGGCAGTTGGGGGTCTTTTTATCGGAGTTTTCAAGATTAAAGTCACCCCATCGGACTTTGCCCGGATTGACTGGGATATGATGAAGCGGATCATCCGTATCGGCTGGCCCACTATGATGGAAAACGGATTTTTCTCCTTAGCTTCTACCGCTTTTACCTGGGTTATTACCAGCCTTGGCACCACGGCCCTGGCAGCTCATACTGTGATACTCCGGGCCGAGTCCTTCTCATATATGCCTGGTATCGGTTTTTCCATTGCATCGGGGATTATCGTGGGTCAGTCCATCGGCGCAGGCAACCGGGAAAAAGCCAGGATGGCGGTCTGGGAATCAATCAAAATGGGATCTCTAATTATGGGGAGTATGGGGGTGGTGTTCTTTTTTGTTCCCCATCTGGTAATCAGGATTTTTACTGATTCCCCGGAAGTAATAGCCCAGGGAGTTGAAACCCTGAGGATCCTTGCCATCATTCAACCGGTTCAGGGACTTATGTTCTGCCTGCTGGGTTCTCTGAAGGGTGCCGGAGATACCGCCGCCACCATGAAGATATCCATGGTGGGACTCTGGCTGATACGGGTCCCCGGGGCTTATGTGCTGGCGGTGTTGCTGGGGCTGGGGGTCACCGGCGCATGGGTGGCGATGTGTCTGGACATTGCCTTCAAGGCCATGTGGCTACTCCGTCGTTATCGTCACGGGGGTTGGCTGGATGTGAAAATTTAATCATTTTCCCTGCAGAAGTTTCACCAATATCTGGTGGTTGCGTTTCCGGGCCAGTTCCAGGGGGGTCTGTCCTCTGTTGTCGGCGATATTTTTATCTGCCCCGGCATAAAGAAGCATCTTGATTTTTTCCGGCTCTCCCGACATCACCGACAGGTGCAGGGGAGTTTCCCCCAGGTTGTTTCTTGCGTTCACGCCGGCCCCGGCGCGAATCATCAGCCCCATCGAATCCCCGTCACCCCACCATGCTCCGTAGTGAAGAGAAGTGTTGCCGTCGCTGTTGGGCTGGTCGGGGTTAGCTCCCCGAGCCAGAAGAATCTTTACAGCCTCGCTGTTTTTGCGGAATGCCGCAAGATGCAGGGGAGTATTCTTTTTAGATTCATCTCCCTGGTTTATGATTTCCCGGTGGAGATTCAGAAGGGCTGTGAGCCGGGACAGGTCATTGTTGTGAATGGCATTCATAACCTGCACCAGAGGTGATTCCCCGGCCCTGACGGGAACTGCGCTCCAAGTCTGAATCCAGAGAAGGGTTAACATTGCCGTGATTAGAATTTTCCTGCTTTTCATCTTGTCATCTCCCTGGAGTAATTATATCATTTTCCCCGAAGAAAACAAAGAACACAAAGCATACCTCCTCAAGGGCAACAGAAGGGCAACAGAAGGTCAACAGAAGGTCAACAGGATAAACCTCACCTCAACAGCACAGTTGCAGGGATATATTCCTTGATATAACTCCAGGGGGGCTTCTCCGGCGGAATTGTGTAAATTTTTATTAATATTTCACTTATTTAAAAAGGGTTTCAGGATTTATGGCAAATAGAAGGTTTCAAACAAGGGTTTCAGGATTCCCTTTCAAGGGGAGGCGGGAAAATGTTATTAAAAGAGGATTCAAGGATAAAACTGAATGGCACCAGGCTTTTCACATGGGATCCGGGAACCACACCCGGGCCGGAAGGATGCATATACCCCGGCGACGAGGGCCGGGTTTTTGACCTGGATATGACTGTTGCCGGCAGGACTTTTCGAGTTCTGATGTTTGACACCGATTATGGACGCCGGGAGCTTCTATGCGGGCGGTTTATTTATGGAAAGACCGCCAGACAGCTGTATTACAACACCACCCACACCGTCAGCATGACCCTTCAGCGATATTTTCCCGATGTCCTGGGCTATGTGGAACGAGCCAGGGAACATCAGATCCTGCGGGCCGGCAGAGTGCTTTGTATGGCTCCTTTCATCGAGGGACTTGCCAGCCAGGGAGATGATTTCAAGCGGAAGCCCGTTGCCGGGGATGATTTATTCACCGCAGGGGCCACCGGGAATATTGACTGGGGGCCGGAAACCACCCGCATATTCTCCGATATATGCCCTGCGTCGGGGTCCACCATGGAGGCCTTTGTCAACAAGGTTCTGGCGGAAACAACGCTGAAGAAGATTATATTCAACACTTCAACCACTGCAATAAACTCCATATACCGGGTCATTCCATCGATTCCCCCGGATGTGGAAGTGATACTCATCTGCTGGGAAGCCCTTTTTTCCGTATGGAGGGAAAATGTCACCCTTCCCGGCGGCGAGGTCATACACGGGGGAACCATCATCAACCTGAACCGGGATCTGGATAATCCCGACTTTGAGCCGATTGCTCCCAGGGAAGTGGCAGATTACATCCACCAGGTCTTCCAGAGGGACAGGGTGAAGCTTCTGCCGGATATTCCCGGTGAGGTGGGGGAAAAGATTCAGGACAGCTGGCTCGGCCCTCTGACCTATGATTTTCTGGAGCTTTACAACGCAGGGATTGATCTGGGCCGGGAACCCTGGAGAAGCCGGGCAAAAACCGCCTGGGACATGCCTGGAGTTCAAGAGAACCTCCGGATGAAAGCCCCGGAAGTGTATCGGGATATCCGGGAGATTTTCCCCAAAAATCCCCGCCAGAAACAAATTCGGGAACTGGTCATGATCTGACCGACACCCCGAAAAAAACAAGGAGGGCGTGCATGGAGCGCCTTTCTTTTTTTTCTTGGCCTTTTCTACAGGATTTCACTGGTGTTCGATTAAGCAATATACTCCCGTGATTACAAGGTTACAACGGACATTGGGGGGCGACAACGCTCATCGATGCATAACCCACGGCCCGAGAGCTATGGCCTATCGAATCATAAACAACGGCCCGAGAGCTATATCCAAGCGATCATGACAATCCCGACTCATATTTTCCATTTTCTAAAAATGGGGGGTCACTTCTAAAGTGCCGGTGGGTGGTTATTTTTGTTCACATTCAACAACCACCCTTCCGGCAACAGCTTCCAATCAATCGGAAGATGGATTAATAAGAAAACAAAACCTGACAACGCCTATCGAATCATAAACAACGGCCCGAGGGTTTTATCCCAAGGATCATGAGAATCCCGACTCATTTTTCCCCGGTTTTAAACCGGGCGATACATAACCCACGGCCCGAGAGCTATGGCCTATCGAATCATAAACAACGGCCCGAGAGTTATATCCCACCGATCATGACAATCCCGTGTCATATTGGGCACTTCCAAAGTGCCAAAAGAACTTCATGAGGGCTTCTGCCATTTAAATGGGGGAGGATCATTCTACCAGATTTTTAAGGAAATTGAAAACACTGGCTGTTAAGTAAGTTTGATCCTGAGCCAGGTAAAACAAAACAAAACCTGACAACGCCCACCGAATCATAACCCACGGCCCAATGATTGTATCCCACCGATCATGACAATCCCGTATCATTTTGGGCACTTCCAAAGTGCCCCACGGCCCGAGAGCTATGTCCTGCCGATCGTGACAATCCCGACTCATGTTTCCCGGTTCTAAACCGGGCGACTCATATTTTCCCCTTTTTCCAAAAAGGGGCCGGCTTATTTTTCCCATTCCCAATGGGAGCCGGGAGGAATTTCCCCGGCGGTTTATAATAAAAACTATAGAATATTATGGAGGCATCAGCAGTGAATATTAAAGACGGACTACTCTATACCCAGGAGCATGAATGGATCAGCGTTGACGGCGACACCGCCACTATGGGAATTACCGCCTTTGCAGTGGAGCAGTTAGGTGATATTGTGTTTGTGGAGCTTCCCCAGCCAGGGGATGAACTGGAGCAGTCGGGAAATGTGGGAGTGGTGGAATCGGTGAAGACCGTATCGGATATTTTTGCTCCCATCAGCGGAAAGGTGACGGAAGTCAACTCAGTGCTTCTCCAGGAGATTGACGGCGAAGACAACCCGGAATTTCACCCTGAATACATCAACGAGGACCCATACGAAAAGGGATGGTTCCTCAAAATGACCATATCAGATAAATCCCAGCTGGACAAACTGCTCACCCCGGAGCAATACAAAGAAATCGCCATTTGACAGGAGGCTGAAAGGTTTGAAATATTTTCCCCATACTGACGGGGATATAAAAGAAATGTTGGAATCTGTCGGAGTGGATTCGGTGGATTCCCTTTTTTCTGACATCCCCCCTGATAAGCTGATTGACCGACTGAACCTGCCGGCACCCCTTTCGGAGATGGAGGTTGTGAATGCATTAAATGCACTGTCGGTAAGGAATCGTCCTGCATATGACAGGCCGGGATTTTTAGGAGCCGGGATTTACCGGCATTTCACTCCATCGGTGGTGGATGCGGTGCTGTCCCGGTCGGAGTTTTACACTTCTTACACTCCCTACCAGGCAGAAGCCAGCCAGGGAACCCTCCAGACCATATTTGAATACCAGACCCTCATCTCAATGCTCACGGGGATGGATTTTTCCAATGCCTCGGTTTACGACGGAGCCACAGCCTGCGCCGAGGCGGTATCCATGGCCATGGCCCAGACCCGGAGGTCAGAGATCCTGATCTCTGCCGGGGTTCATCCTGAATATATTGAAACCATCAGAACATATTACCGGCATACCCAGGGAGTTGTCATCAGGGAATTGCCCCTGGCAGATGGGGTCACTGATGTATCAAAGCTGTCATCTGCCATAACGAAAGCCACCGCCGGAGTTCTCATCCAGAGCCCCAACTGCCTGGGATTTATCGAGCCGGCAGAGGAGATCGGCAAAATGATCAGGGAAGCCGACAAAAAGACCGCATATATCATGGCGGTGACGGAGCCTCACAGCCTGGGGGTTTTGAAGAATCCCGGCGGGCTGGGTGCGGATATTGCTGTGGGTGAAGCTGGCGGGCTGGGGCTTCCTCCTTCCTTTGGAGGGCCACATGTGGGTTTCATGGCAGCCCGGAATGCATATCTTCGAAAGATGCCCGGAAGACTGGTGGGCCAGACCACCGACAGTGAAGGCCGGCAAGCTTTCTGCCTGACCCTTCAGGCCAGGGAGCAACATATTCGTCGGGAAAAGGCCGCATCCAACATATGCACCAATCAGGCCCTTTGTGCTCTGGGGGTGACGGTGTATCTCTCTCACCTGGGCAGGGAAGGCTTCCGGGATCTTGCCCGGCTGAACATGGATCGGGCGCATTACCTGAGAGATTGTCTGATGAAGATTCCCGGTTTCACCATGGCCGGAGGCCAGCCCTTTTTCAACGAGTTTACCATGAAATGCCCTGATGACCCCATGAAGGTTGATCTGTATCTGAAGAAGCAGGGGATCACCGGCGGGTTTATCACGGGCCGATGGGGACGGGAAGAATGGAATGATTATATGACCTTCTGCGTCACCGAGATGAACTCCCGCAGGGATATGGACGAGCTTGCGGGTCATTTGAAAAACTTCTGTCGGGAGGAGGCAGGCACAGCATGTACCACCGCCTGATTTTTGAAATATCCGGTGAGGGCAGAAGCTCATACCGGAATCCCCCAAAGGATGTGCCGTCGGCAAAACCGGGAGATATAATCCCGCCGGGTATGCTGGCGGACACACCGCCGGATTTTCCCCAGGTGAGCGAACTGGACCTGATGCGTCATTTCACTCATCTTTCCCGGAAAAACTACGGGGTGGACACTCATTTTTATCCTCTGGGATCCTGCACAATGAAATACAATCCCAAGGTGAATGAACGGGTGTCACGGCTTCCGGGCTTTTCTGAGATACATCCCTATGCCCGGATTGATGATGTTCAGGGTGCTCTGGAGCTTATGTTCAACCTGGAAAAGTCCCTTTGTGCCATTACCGGGATGGACAGATTCACCCTTCAGCCCGCGGCGGGAGCCCATGGCGAGCTTACCGCCCTTTTGATGATTCGGGCTTATTTTCAGGATCAGGGGGAAGAAGGAAAAACCCGCCGGCGGATCCTGATTCCTGATTCTGCCCATGGCACCAACCCTGCCAGTGCAGTCCTGGGGGGATTTGATACCGTGGAGATAAAGTCCGATGCCCGGGGAAATGTGGATCTGAATCATCTGAGGGAAAACCTGGACAACCGGACGGCCTGCCTGATGCTCACCATGCCCAATACCCTGGGGCTTTTTGATGAGAACCTCGACCAGGTGGTGAAAATGACCCATGACAACGGCACATTCATATATCTGGACGGGGCAAACCTGAACGCCATCATGGGAATGACCCGCCCGGCGGATCTGGGCTTTGATGTGATGCACATCAACCTTCACAAGACCTTTTCCACTCCCCACGGCGGAGGTGGCCCCGGATCCGGGCCTGTAGGGGTGACAAATAAGCTGGCGCCTTATCTTCCCGGGCCTGTGCCCTGTTTTGATGACGGCAGGTATATATTCCAGAAGCCGGAAAAATCCATCGGCCGGGTTCGAAGTTTTTACGGCAATTTCCTGGTGATGGTCAAGGCTTATGCCTACATACTGGCCCTCGGTGATCAGGGTATCCGCCAGAGTGCAAGGATGGCGGTGTTAAACGCCAACTACCTCCGCCAGAGGCTCAGGGACACCTATCACCTGAAATATGACCGCGCCTGTCTTCATGAGTTTGTGTTGAGTGCATCCACCCAGAAAGAGCAAGGGGTCACTGCCAGGGATATTGGCAAACGCCTGTTAGACAGCGGGTTTTACGCTCCCACCACATATTTCCCCTTGATTGTGGAAGAAGCCCTGATGATTGAACCGACAGAAACCGAGTCAAAGGAAACCCTTGATGAATTCATCGATGCCATGGAAACAATCGGCAAAGAAGCCATGGAAGATCCCCTCAGGGTTACCGGAGCCCCATACACCACCAGTGTCAGCAGGGTGGATGAGGTGAGTGCTGCCAGAAAACCAGTGCTTCGCTGGACTCCCGGCGGTTAGGCTGTCGCGGGATTCCCGTTGTAATAATTGAACCGGCACTTATACCATCGGGGGGTGGCATAGCTTAGGCGATTCTGTTATAATTGATAACACAACGATATCTCCGGGGTGAGTAATGGATTTTCAGGACAGAAAAGCAGCCCTTATGGATCGCACCACCAAGGGAAGAGTTCTGCTGGCGGAAGACAACGACACCATACGCAAACTCCTGTCCCGGGTGCTTTCCAACGAAGGCTATATAATAGAAGCTGTGGATAACGGTCTGGATGCCAAGATGAAACTGGCATCAGGCCCCTTTGACGTGGTTCTCTCGGACATTTTGATGCCGGGAGTCAGTGGCATTGAGATTCTCAAGGAAGTCCGGGACAACTTCGGCGACATCCCGGTTATTCTCATCACAGGGAACCAGAGTCTGGAAAACGCCAAGGAAGCTATTCACTGGGGAGCCTTTGATTATATCACCAAGCCCTTCAACGACATTTCCTTCATCAAGCACGCAGTTCACCGGGCAATGGTTAAAAGCCGGCTTCAACTTGAGAAGGAAGGCCTCATCAGCGAGCTTGACCGGAAGAATGTTCATCTCAAGAGCGTAGTGCGGGAGCTGGACAAAAAAAACGCCCGGCTGGACCTGCTGGTTCGAGATCTCAACTGGGCCATGCAGTTGGGAGCCATCATGACCTCTAATCTGGAAGTGGAGGAGATGATTGACGGCCTGACTGAAGGGGTTTTTGAGATATTCAATGTTTGCGCCTGGGGGGTTCTCCTTTATGACGGCAGTGAAGGTGAAAAGAGCCGGATAAACCTTTACAAGACCCGTCAGAGCATGGATTCCCTGGTGGACAATCTGGTTCAGATGGCCCTGAAGGATTATTATCGGATATCCCGGGTGATGCTTTCAGATCAGGATGTTACAGTCAACCTGCAGGAGAAGATAATGACCGGGGCTTCTCTGATGGAAAAACACTACCAGTCGGCTCCCCTTGTGCTGAAAGATAAGAACCTGGGGCTGATTTTTGTTTTTGGAGAAAAAAAAGAAGGCTTTGAGCAGGCCAAGCGACATACCCTCTCTCTCATTGCCAGCCAGCTTTCCGCAGCGCTGGAAAACGCCAGCCTGTTTCACCAGGTCACCCAGCGAAACAAAGAACTCAAGGAACTATCCGAATTCAAGGATGAAGTCCTGGGCATCGCCGCCCACGATCTGCGATCTCCCCTGGCTTCAATCAACATGTCCGCAATGCTTCTGCGGGATTTTGCCGAGAAGATGAAACCCGAGGAAAAGGTGGAAGCCATCGACGGCATCGCTCAGAAAGCCCAGCACATGATTGACATGTTAAATGAAATGCTGGATATATCAGTCATCGAAAGCGGGAATCTGGTTCTGAAGACCCAGGTGCAGGATATCAAGCCCATTGTAATGGATCATTACAGCCAGGTAGCTCCCCTGGCCCGGTCCAAGAATATTGAGATTCTTGTGGATATGCCCGAAGAGCTTCCCCCGGTGAATGTGGATCGCAAGAAAATCGGCGAAGTCATGGACAATCTTCTCTCCAACGCAGTGAAATATACCCGCAGTGGTGGGAATGTATTTGTGAAGGTTGAGCAGGAAGATGCTTTCATCCATGTGGAGGTCAGGGATTCCGGCGTGGGCATAAAAGAAGAAGAGCTGGAAAAGCTGTTTATAAAGTTTTCCCGCACCAGCGCCAAGCCTACCGGCGGTGAAACCAGCACCGGCCTTGGCCTTGCCATTGCCAAAAAAATTGTGGATCTCCACCAGGGAGAGATATGGGCCGAGTCACAATACGGCAAGGGAAGCACCTTCCACTTCCAGCTTCCCATCCATGACCCGGAAAAATCCCCGGAAGAGTCTTCAGATAATTCATCCGGATCACAGTAGCACTCAACCTGTTTTCCAGCTGTCAACAGATTTGTTTATCAGCTCATGCAAAAGAACCGAAGAAGAAATCCCCGGTTCTTTGAGTCTGTTGATTTTATTTTACTACCTGAGAAACTTGGAAACAAATGGTGATGTTTCTCCGCGACGCATGAAATGACCCGAAGGGCCTTCTCCCAGAAATTCCGAGAACCACGATTCGTGTTCTATCTCCTCATTGAGAATTGCCAAAGCCAGATCGTATGTCCGGTGATCCTTTCCCGCAGTCATGTTGCAAATCTCAGTATATCCCTTGACGGCACAACGCTCGGCATTGACAAGAACCTGCAATATGGCGCTGACATCAGCGGGGTCCTTGGGAAGTGAAGCTGCAGGACAGGCAGACATATCGTGGAAAACCTTCATACAGTCGGGCAGTTTGCCTCCCAGCTCATATATTCTGGGAATCAGGGCCTCGAAGTGGTTTCTGTCCTCAATCCGGGCAACCTCGGCAATCTCCTTGATACCTTCTCCCTGAAGCCCGATGAGATTTGCCCTGAGGATAGTGTAATAGTAATAAGTTGTCAGCTCTGCCGCGGCATTTTTCACCAGCAGTTCAAGGAGTCTGTCCAGGTCCACCCCGGAATCCTTCACCATTTTGATTGCTACCTTTGCCATTAATTACCTCCCTTTACTAAAATATAATTGACAAAGATAATAACCAATCTTATTAGTAATAGTTCCCAATTACTTTATTTATTAATAATTACCAGGCATTTACCCCGGATCGGGTCCCAAATTCTGACAGTCCGGTCAAATCCCCCGCTGGCCAGCAGGTTTCCATCGGGAGAATAAGCTACTGCCAGGACATTTGACCGGTGCCCCTCAAGGGACATCAGCCGTCTTCCCCGTCGGGGATCCCACAGGTGGATCTTCTGATCATTGCAGGCTGTGGCCAGGGTTTCACCATCGGGGGAATACGCAATGGCATTGACTCCGTATGTATGATCCATGGTCCTGGAATTCCGATTGTCCCGCTCCAGATCCCAGGTTTTAACCTTGCCGTCAAACCCAGCAGTAGCCAGGTGTTTTCCATCAGGTGAGAAGGCAATATCCATAACAAAACTGGCATGGGCCAGAAAATGAGATGCCAGCCTTTGATCCTCAGGATTCCAAAGCATCAACATTCCGCACTGACCGCCTCCACCCGTAGCCAGCAGTTTTCCATCGGGAGAATAACAGACCGACCGGGCACCTGCCAGGTGCCCTTCCAGAACTCCCAGGCAATCACCGGTACCCACATGCCACAAACGAACAGGGTCATTGACGGCGGTGGCTCCGCTACTGGCGGAAGCTGCCCGGTCACCCCTGGGACTCACTGCCACATCAACCACCGGCCCGGTATGCCCCCGCATTATAACCTTCCCCTGACGGGTTTCGGTATCCCATACTTTAACTGTCCTGTCATCGGCACCCCAGAAGAGAAGTTTTCCATCGGACGAAAAAGTAAGGCTGTTAATCACCGGCCTTTCATACTGGATGGTGTATATATGACCGCCGGTGTGAGGATCCCAGAACATGATGGTGCCGTCGGAAGAACCGGAGGCCAGATAACTCCCGTCAGGAGAGAAGGCCACGGTATTCACCGGCAGGCGGTGCCCCGAGGCTTCCTGCCCCAGAACGCCCGCAGAAAAAACCGCAAGAAACACCACAAGCCCCGACACAAGAATTGTCCAGCACTGTAAACCCCGGTTTCTTTTAATCATAACTCATACCTCCATCACACCGGAAATCCGCCGGAAAGCCCCGGTGAATCAAAGAAAACCCATATCACACATTAAACATCACATGCATAATATCCCCATCGCTCACCTGGTATGTTTTCCCCTCCAGCCTGAGCATGCCTGCTTTCCGGGCCCCTGCCATGGATCCCGACTCCAGGAGATCCATCCAGGGGACAACCTCGCCCCGGATAAACCCCCGGGAAAGGTCAGTATGAATAACTCCCGCAGCTTCCAAAGCTGTCTGGCCCCGGCGTATTGTCCAGGAACGGCATTCGTCCTCTCCCACAGTAAAGAAGGTTATCAAATCCAGACTGGTGTATATTTCCTGCACCATCCGATCTCTTCCCGACTGCTCAATGCCGTATTCCCGAAGAAACTCCTCCTGCTCCTCAGGAGGAAGGGATGCCACTTCAGCTTCCAGAATGCCGTTTAACGCCATCACCGGTGAAGGGTCCAGGTATTCTTCCAGAACCAGCCGTGCCCAGTCTTTGATTTGATTCTCCCCATCTTCTGACTGTTCCTGGGACAGGTTAATCACATAAAAACAAGGTTTTGCGGTTAGAAGACTGTAATTGGTTAATATTTCCAATTCTGCCGGGGTTTTTTCCATATCTCTGAGGGTTTTTTCGCCTTCCAGCAGTCCCTGAAGCCTCCGGGCAAATTCCAGTTCTGATTCCCGCAGGGCGCGATTCTTTGGCACCCTGGATATCTCTTTTTCCAGACGCTCAACCCGGAGGGTTACAAACTCCAGATCCCTCATCAATATCTCAAAGCGGACTTGTTTAAGCTCACTGATTAAATCATCCCGAGAAAAACACCGGTACCCTCCAATCACCAGAACCAGGGCATCGGCGGTCTTGAGCTGATCTGCCAGTTTCACCCGGTCAGCCTTCACCCCGGTATCAACCGGGGGACAGTCCAGAAAAGTTATGACAGCAGGAGTTGTCCGGCGAGGCTTATAATGCTTCGAAAGTTTCATTAGCCGGCGGTCTGGCACCTTCACAATGCCTATGTTCTTTTTTCCTCCCCCGGACTCTCCCAGCAGGGCTTCAAAAAGCGTCGTTCTGCCACTTTGTGCCAATCCTGTTATTGCTACGTTCATTCTTTTTCCTTTCGTTTCTCGGTATATTGCTAAAGTGTCATATGGGGCGGTTCTTATCAATAGTTCTATTCCGGCTCTTGGTTGTGGATTCTCCCGGCTCCCATTATACTGACAGGCCCCAGGTTTATCAGAAAAAGCGTCGTCATATTATTTCGAAACAATCTTTTAACTGCTGAACAAAATAAAAAGCCAGTAATACTTTACCAGCATCGGATAAAAATAGCAAGGCATCAGCGATCAGCTCAAAAAAAAAGAATAGCGCAACAGGCCATTCCGGAATAAAAGAAACTCTTTTTTACCTTCCCCCAAACATGCTTAATAGATCCTCGATTCCCCCTTCTCCCTTTTGAACCGCCAGATCCAGGGGAGTGAAAGCCTCGCAGTTGCGGGCATAAACATCAGCCCCGTTGGAAACCAGCAGTTGGGCCATCTCCAGCTTTCCCAGAACCACGGCATGATGCAGGGGGGAATTCCCAAGGCTGTCCCTGACTTTAAGGCTACCTCCCTTTTCAATGAGAAGCTGGACAAAGCCACCGTCGCCAATCTCAAGAGCTTTGTGAATCAGGGGCTTTCCATCATCATCAATTACATCCACCTCGGTACCGCTTTCCATCAGAATCCGGGCCAGAGCCATATCCTCCATCTCAAGGGCACACTGAATGGGGGTCTTTCCTTCCTCGTTGAGAATGGATGTGTTGCATCCCGCCATTACAAGCTTTTTTATTATTTCAGTTTCCCGGGATTCAACAGCTCTTATCAGGGGAGTCTTGCCGTCATTTTTAGGAATATTGTGATCCGCACCCACATCCAGCAAGGCTTGAACCGTATTTGCCTTTCCGGTTTCAACAGCCCGGAACAATGCCGTACGATTGTCCTTTGTAACAGCATTAATCTGACAGCCTTTTTCCACCAGAAGCCTCACCACATCTTCATGACCCATTTCTGCAGCCCGATGAAGAGGAGTCTTGCCAAATTTTGTCTTGGCGTCAAGGTCTGCTCCCTTGTCTATGATGGCTTCTGCAACTTCTTTATAACCCCAACTGGCGGCCCAGTGCAGGGGAGTCTGAAAATCCCTGTCCGCAGCATTGATATCAGCGCCATGATCCATGAGAAGCTGGGCCATGTCTTTATCCTTCCAGCTGGCGGCCCAGTGCAGAGGGGTGTTTCCGTCCCGATCCGCAAGGTTGACATCGGCGCCGTTTTCCAGGAGAAGCCGGGCTATATCAATCTGGCCATAACGGGCAGCCCCATGAAGAGGTGCATTGCCATTGTTGTCCCGGGCATTGATATAAGCACCGCTTTTTATGATCAGGCGGGCGATTTCTCCATACCCGGCAGATACCTTGAATGCCACGGCATGAAGCACAGTGGTGCCATCACGATGCTTGGCGTTCACATCTGCGCCCTGCTCCAGCAAAACTTTGACCCGTTCCAGGTTTCCACCTTCTGCAGCATTATAAAGACTGAGGTTGATATCTCTGGCCATCAACTCTTCCTTTCTATCTGGCATTTCCCCAGGAGAATCCAAAAAACACAACCGGAGGTTATGGGACAGACAACTACCCGGGAAAGGAAATCCAGTCCCAATATATATTTATACCCATCAGTCCCCTTATCCTTCCCCGGCTCGATGGTAATTAACCTCTGGCAGTAACAGGAGAAGAAGCACCAACAGGAGTTCCGCTGGTTTCTGTCATCTCCCGGAGGCCCTCCAGCAGTCTGAAAAAGACCGGGCCGGGCTTTTTATCCCCCACAGGACGACCGTCAACAGAAACCACCGGGATCATCTCCGCGGCAGTCCCTGACAGGAATATCTCATCGGCAGTATATAAATCAAACCGGGTCATGTTTTCTTCCCGGGCAGGAATTCCAAGCCGGGAGGCTGTTTTTAAAATGGCATTGCGGGTTATTCCTATCAGGATCCCGGCACTGGCCGGAGGAGTCCTGACTACTCCGTCTTTTACAACAAATATGTTATCGGCAGTCCCCTCGGTCACATGACCGTTCTGGTTCATCATTATGGCCTCGGGCATCCCGGCCCGGGAGGCTTCCATCTTGGCCATGATGTTGTTCAGGTAGTTCAGGGACTTGACACAGGG
>CAYNGH010000003.1:0-75778 GCA_964396845.1 uncultured bacterium
GGAGATTTGCGCCCGGGACAAGGAAGAGGTAGTAAAACTGGGAGGTCTTTTTGTGCTGGGGACGGAGCATTCCGACTCCCGCCGGGTTGATGATCAGCTCCGGGGAAGGGCGGGACGTCAGGGAGAACCGGGAATGTCCCAGTTCTTTGTATCCCTGGAGGATGATATGGTGCGCTGGTTTGCCGGCGACAACATCGCAAAGACCATTAAAAATGCAGGACTTCCCCCGGACAAACCCATCGAGATCCCTATGGTTCGGCGGGCCATCAACAAAGCTCAGGAGAAGGTGGAAGAACGAAACCTTGAATCCCGCAAAGATATGCTTAAATATGACAAGGTGATGAATCTTCAGCGTGAAATCATGTACGAAGACCGTCAGGATGCCCTGAAAGGAGAAGACCTGACCCCGGTAATCCAGCACATGATGGACGAATCCATCCATCAGTTGGTGGACAATGCCTTCAACGCAACACCTGAGGAGATTGATCAGGTGCGCTGTCAGTATTCCCGGGATCCTGACAGCCTCATATCTGCTCACGAGGCCCGGATGATAATAATGGCCCGGGATGCCACTGAGCTTCTCAATTATAACTTCGGCCCCCAGGTTCGCCAGGGGTTCCAGTCGGGCAATTTGAAGAAACCCCAGCAGTTCAAGGAATTGTTCAAAAAAATCGGCGGTGAGCTTTACAGCCTGAAAAAACAGGAGTTAGGAGAAGAAACCCTGAAGGTAGCCGAAAAGCAGATATTCCTGGAAAACTTAGACAAAGCCTGGGTTGACCAACAGACGGAGATTCATGATCTCCGGGATGGCATTGGCCTTCGGGGTTATGCCCAGGAGGATCCCAAGATGGCATATCAGAAAGAAGCCAGGGAACTGTTTGACAAGATGCAGTCCAGGATCAGCCGGGAAACCATATCCACCTTGATGCGGGCCCGGCTTGCCACTCCCCGGATTAAAATTCCCCAGAAACAAGACAGCTGACCGACACCAGCCGACTGATCCCCTTGTTCGAAAATCCTCACCGGGAGGATAAACCATGGATATAAACCCAGCGGGATTGTTGTTCTCTTCCCAGAGGGCAACCCGGGAGTCGGGAAAAAGTGCCAAAAGGCTTCCCTATACCCCGGCCCGGGGCATAAACATAATACCCCCAGGGATTGCTCCTGACAGCGGGGATTATCTGCATCTCAAGTCAAAACTCTCTCAACGGCAGGACACCTTCAAAAAAAATCCGTCGGACCAGGAGAACAATATTTCCATTTGGGAAGAATCATCCTTCCCGATTCCTTCAGACCAGCTGGAACGCCGGGAGATGAAGGCAGTTTCCCGGCTTCCCCGCCATGGGACAAGGGTATATCCCATATCCAGGGATGGAAATTTCGAACCGGCACATCCCCGGGGATGCTGGCGGGGGATCAACAATCCCATTATGGCTCTGGACTCCCGGGGAAGAAAGGTTGTCTTCAAACAGAATCTTCCGGGAGTATTCCAGGGGATTATACACCCCAACATGCAGGCCTGCCGGGATGCCCGGGAAGTGGTTGCATCCCGGATAATTGCCGATTTTTTTCACCTGCCCACGGTGATTTACCATGAGGCCTATCATATTGACAAAGATGGCAGACGTTATGACGGGATTATTTGTTCATATATTCCAGGGCTTTCAACCCTGAAGGAGTTTCCCCCGGCAAGGATACAGAATCCCCGGGAAGCGGTTCAGTTGTATATTCTGCGGTGCTGGCTGGGGGACTGGGATCAGCAGATCAACGACTCCAACTTCTGGGTTGACAAAAAAGGAAGCCTGGTGGGGGGAGATTATGGCTTCGCTCTTTGTCATGGGGTTGAACTGTTTTGGAAAACCCCGGCAAACCAGGTAATCCAACAGACTTTCTTCCGGGAAAGCTACATATTGCCCTTGACAACAAAAATCATGAACCTTGATGATTCAGAAATCCGGGACATGGTGCGCCAATGCGGAGAAGAGCTTTATTACTGGAATGAAACCTGGGAAGATGAATTCACCCATACTCTCATATGCAACCGGGAAAAGCTGAAGACTATCGATTTTTTAAGCCTTTCCGCCACTGATAAACAAAAAGATGAAAGGCCACGGCTATACCCGCCGATTCTGTTTACCCCGGAATATGCCCTGGGGTGCCAGTTAGGCCATGCCCGGCTGATTACAGACCCGATGAGGGCAATCATCGGAGCAGTGCATATCCCCGTGGTGGCAGGGGTTCTCTATGAGCTGGAGGAGAAGGGAATCCTTGAGGAAAACCGGGAAAGATACTGCCATGACTGGCTCCAACGGGAAAAACAAAGACAGGAGAAGCAGTCCATCCGGAAAATTATCGGCAAGATTCCCTCGCCCCTGACTACTTTAACATCTCCACCTGACCCTGATAAGAACGGTAAAAAGTGAACTCCCGGAATACTTCCCCGTCCACAATAGGTTCCCCCTTCACAATCAGAGATGCCATATTCACTGCAAGGCCCGGCCCCAACATAAGGCCCTGACCGCAGAGTCCCACCGCCAGGTAAAGGCCTTCGATTTCCCGCACCCGGTCAACAATGGGCTTCCCGTCGGGGGTCATGGGATACAACCCCCGCCAAGTACGCCGAACCCGGATATTTTTCAGCCGGGGAAGCACTTCAATCAGCCGGCGGGAAACCTGAGGAAGGTATTGTGATGTGTTGTGCCGGCAACGGCCATATATGGGAGGATCCGGGGTCAGACAGAATACAATCTTGTGCCAGTAGTTCTGGTAAAAATAAAAATTGGCAGAGCCGGGACCTTTTCGCAAATCCACCACCAGGGGATCAAAAAACTTCTCCACCGCCTCGGTAATCCCCGCCTCATGCATATCGGGAAACACCGGCACTTCAATCCCTGCCATGGCGGCAACATCCCTGGCCCTGGCTCCGGCGGCTATCAACAAGACCGGCGCATCATAAGTGTCCTTGTCGGTGGTAACTCCTGCGATCTTTCCCGATTCAACCCGGATTCCCGTCACTGTTTCATTGAAGTGAAAGACCGCGCCAATCTCCATGGCTCTGCGGTAAAGAGCATTGATGGCCCTAAGGGGCGAAACATTGCCATCATCGGGAGAATATGTCCCCCCCCGCAGATTTTCCCGGTTGATGCCCGGCACCAGCTCCCCTACCTGATCCGGCTCAATCCAGTCGATGTTGAGGCCATGCCGGCGCTGAATGACCAGAAGATCCTTCAAGTTTTTTTCCAACTCCTCTTCATAAACAGGAAAGAGATACCCCCCCTTCACCCAGCCGACATCGTCCCCATGGGTTTCCTTCCATGTGGAAAGGATCTTCAGGCTGTGCCTGCAGACTTCGATTTTTCCCGGGTCGGAGAATGTGGCCCGGATTCCTCCGATGGCTGCTTTATTCTGACCCTGCCCCGGCGAAGGATTGCTGTCGATGACCAGCACTTTCAGTCCGTATTTTGCAAGGCCGATGGCAGCTGGAGTTCCCACACTGCCGGCTCCGATTATTATCGCATCAAAATTCTTGCCCATGGTCATGCCCGGCTTTCCAAAAATTTGCCGTCCCGCGTTATCCGGCCGGGGATCTCTTTTTTATCCAACGGGATTTTTCCTGCCCTTTTTCCCGTATAAGCCTTGTTTTATGATAAAGAGGATGCAGTTAGAAATAAATGGAGGTATATCCCCTTTTTTTGTGGAATAAATATTTGTTGTAATGGGGGAGTGATATTATGGCGGAGTTGAATCCTTCCGAGGCGATTAACAATAGATTTTACTGGGGAAAAATCGGGGTCCCGGCAAAAATACTGCTGATAGGCCTGCTTGTTGCCCTGGCCCTGGTGGCGACTCTATGGGTCAAATGGCTGGTTCTGAAGATTATCATTTTTATTATAATTTTCTTGGGCACTGTATATGCAGTGTTAGTGCCCCTGGTCATTCTTCCCAAACGTCGGGATGAAAACCTCCTGCTTCTGAAGGAACAGCTTGGAGGCACCATCCACGAGCCGGAGTTCAGATCCCGGGGGTTCTCATCTTATGTCATATGGGCCGGCGACTACAAGGGCTATCCCGTAGAGATGGAAGAAACCTTTGAAGGCCCCTTGAAGAAGGGGGTTTACCATATCATATACCGGGTCAGGATTGAGCTTCACAAGCAGTTCGACATCCGCCGGGCCATGGCCACTGCCAAGGATCTGAACAACCCCAACTACACCAGCCTTCTGGGAGTGAAGTTCATATTGCAGAGCCGCAACAACAAGGACATTCTGATCCAGTGGTTCACCGAGGATGACCGCCGGCTGGCCCAGCTGGTGTCCATCTGTGATCTGATCGGCATGGGGGATCTTCAGGGCCGCTGGCTTTCCTTCGGCATCCGCACCAGCAGTATAACTCCTGTCCGGCGGGATTTTCATCCTGACCATGTGAAAGCTGTATATGACTTTCTCATCGAGGTGGGAGAACAGTTGCGGGATGCCAAGATTGTCAAATCCCAGAAACCCGAGCTGGGCATGTCCGGCATAGGAGGCCCGGGGATGGGTATCGTCCCCAGGGGATAGTTTTTTATTGCCTGATCAACAAAGGCGGACTGCCGGGTTCGTCTTTTTAGTTTTATCCCGATGTCCCCGGCATCAAATGCAAGAGGGATAATGGAAACCGCTTAGAAAAGATATAAAACCCCTGCAACTGCTCAACAGATTTTGTTGCAGAAAACACCTGGGAGGTCAACATGCATATTGCTTTTATCAATCCCCAGGGGAATTTTGATCCTCTGGACAGTTACTGGACAGAACACCCCGACTTCGGGGGACAGCTGGTTTATGTCAAGGAGCTGGCCCTGGCCATGGCCCAGCTGGGACATCGCTCCGACATCATCACCCGGCAGATTATCGATCCTAAATGGCCTCGGTTTGAAGCATCCCAGGATACATATCCAGGATATGACCGGGTAAGAATTATCCGGATTCCCTTTGGCGGAAAAAAGTTTCTGCCGAAGGAAGAACTTTGGCCCCACATCGGCTCTGAATTTGTCCGGGGGATAATAGATTTTTACCGCAGGGAGCCGGCTTTCCCCGATGCAGTCACCGCCCATTACGGCGACGGAGGCATCACCGGGGCACTGCTTCGAAAAAAACGGGGGATCCCTTTCACTTTCACCAGCCACTCTCTGGGTGCCCAGAAAATGGACAAGCTGAAGGCCACCCCGGAAAATATTGATTCTCTGGATGAGCGGTTTCATTTCACCAGCCGAATTTTTGCCGAGAGAATCAGCATGAATTATTCTTCCATGAACGTGGTGAGTACCGGGATGGAATGGTTTGAGCAATATGGCCATCCCGCCTATGCCGGGGCTGTTGATACCGAGGATTACAGTCGGTTCCAGGTAATCCCGCCGGGGGTGAACCTGAGCATATTCGGCCACGATGTTAAATGTCCCTGTGAAGACAAAGTGAGCCGGCATATCGAAGAGATGCTCCAGCGGGATCTGAACCCGGAAAGGCTTTCTTTGCCCCTAATTATCTGCTCCAGCCGTCTTGACGGGAAGAAGAACCATATCGGTCTGGTGAAGGCCTTTGCGGAAAACCAGAAACTCAACCAGCTGGCAAACCTGGCCATCATTGTCCGGGGAATGAAGAATCCCCTCAAGGATCAGACCGGGGTTAATCCCGAGGAAAAGGCAATACTGGAGGAGATTGTCAAAATAATCCATAGAGAAAACCTGTGGGGCCGTGTCACATCCTTTTCTTTGTCAGGCCAGGAAGAACTTGCCTCGGCTTACCGTTACCTGGCGAAGCGTCAATCGGTGTTTGCCCTCACTTCCCACTACGAACCCTTTGGCTTGGCTCAGCTGGAAGCCATGGCCGCGGGACTTCCCGGGGTTGCCACAAAAAACGGAGGCCCCAGCGAGAGCATGTTTGATGCCGCCCAGAACAAAGAATTCGGCGTGCTGGTGGATCCAGGGGATCCCGGGGATATCAGCCGGGGAATCCTCCGGGTGCTGGAATCCCGGGAAAGCTGGGAAAAATTCCACAATGCCGGCATCCAGAGGGTTTATAAGAAATACAACTGGAAAATCACTGCCCAGGGATATTTGAAAGTGATAGAAGAGATCGTAAAAATGGACACCGACACCAGAAACCTTCTCTCAATCCCGGATTTTTTCATCCATCCCTCCCATGAGAACAAGATAACCCTCGACCAGTTAAAAGAAGTTTATTTTAAGTCTGACCGGGAGAAAGAGGCCATAGGATGATCACCTCCGGGGAACTTGATATACTGGCCATCGGTGAAATTCTGGTGGACTTCATATCCGGGGATGTTTGTGAGGATCTCTCGTCGGCTTTCACATATCATCGGTTTATCGGGGGATCTCCTGTAAATATCGCCATCAACGGCGCAAGACTGGGAGGCAGGACCGGGGTTATCGCCAGAGCCGGGACAGACTTTCTGGGAGATTATCTGGAAGGTGAACTGAAGGCCTGCGGAGTTGACACCACCGGCCTGAGCCGGGATCCCACAGCCAATACCAGCATCATATTTGTATCCCGCACCTGTGGGACGCCCTGCTATGAAGCTTTCCGAAACAGCGACTACCAGCTGTCCCCGGACATGATTGATGCCGATATGATCCGAAAGACCCGGCTGGTTCATTCATCGGCCTTTGCCCTGTCCCGGGAGCCCCTTCGAAGTTCCGTCTTAAAAGTGTTCCGGCTGGCCCGGGAAATGGGCTTGACTGTCAGTTTTGATCCCAATTACCGGGAGAAAATCTGGCCCGATAGACATGAAGCCATGAGGATTATTCAAGAAGCCTACAGTTATGCTGACATTACCAAGCCATCCCTGGATGATGCGGTGAACATATTCGGCCCGGGCCTTTCCCCGTCAGAGTATGCCTCCAGGTTTGCCCGGATGGGGCCCTCCACGGTGGTTCTTACCATGGGGGAAAAGGGAGCCCTCCTTTGTCGGGATGAACTTCCCACGGTGATGATTCCAGCCCGCCGGGTAGATGTTCAGGATGTCACCGGTGCCGGGGATGCTTTCTGGGCGGCTTTCCTGATGGGGCATCTTGACGGCCTTGGCGGAGAAGACGGGGTTCTCTTTGCCAGAGAGATTGTAGCTATGAAGCTGTCCCGGATTGGCCCTCTGCCCGAGTCCATTGACCGGGAGTCCCTTTATTCACAAATACCCCGGTTCAGGGAGGAAGTCAGGGCAACAATCTGAGAAACAAACAACCACAAGGAGATGCAGTGTTGACTGAAGTCCAGAATATCATGATTTTTGCCGGCGAGGCCTCGGGGGATCTACAGGGGGCTCTGCTGGCCAGGGAATTAAAAAAATTCAACCCCCATATCAGGTTTTCCGGGGTGGGAGGGATCCAAATGAAAAGCCAGGGGATCGACCTGGTTTTTGATTCCACCACCTTCGGGGTCATCGGCCCCTGGGAGGGGATCCGCAATCTGCCCCGGCTGTTACGCCTCTACAGGCAATGCCGGCAGGTTTTTCTGGACACCAAGCCGGATCTGGCAATATTCATCGACACTCCCGCCTTCTGCATGCGACTGGCTAAACTGAGTCGGGAGGAGAACATAAAAGCAGTCTATTACTTTCCTCCCTCGGCCTGGTCGGGAAGCGTGAAGCGGGCAGAAGAAGTTGCGGGCCTGGTGGATTCCGTCATCACTGCCTTTCGTTTTACCGCGGACACTTATGACCGGGGAGGCATCCCTCATTTTTATACGGGGCATCCCCTGGTGGATGTTATGCAGAAATGGAAAAATGCCAACAGGGATAAAATCTTAAAAGACCTGGGCCTTGAAGACGGCCCTTCCTATGTGGCCCTGATGCCGGGAAGCCGCACTCAGGAGATAAATCATGTGCTCCCCTTGCTGGTTGAAACTGCCGGCAGGCTCAAAGAAGAAATCCCCGGAGTTCATTTTTTAATTCCGGTGGCATCGCCACTTCTCCGGGAGAAGATCATGTCAGGAGTCGAAAACTGCAATG
The DNA here is from genome assembly GCA_964396845.1 of uncultured bacterium. GTDB lineage: Bacteria > Vulcanimicrobiota > JAJTBE01 > JAJTBE01 > CAYNGH01 > CAYNGH01. The sequence continues at coordinate 7,996 of CAYNGH010000003.1, forward strand.
CTCCGGTGAGTCTATTTGATGGCCGTGCTCAGGAGATAATGGCAGTTTGCCGGCTGGTGATTATGGCCTCGGGGAGCGCATCCCTGGAGGCTTCAATCCTGGAGGTTCCCATGATCCTCACATACCGGCTCAACCAGTTAGACTACAAGATCATCCGGGCCTTTGTAAAGCAGAAATGGGCAGGACTGCCGAATCTTATTCTTGAGCGGGAGATTGTACCTGAACTGCTTCAGGAAAAGGCCACAGTTGAAAATATATGCCAAATAGCAAAGGATCTGATCCCTGACGGACAGAAAAGACAGAAAATGATTCATGACCTCAAGGAGTTGAATAAAGCCCTGGGTGAACCGGGAGTCACAGGCCGTGTGGCAAGGCATATATGGGAGGATGTTTTATGACTTCCACTCCCTCGGATATTGTCATCGTTTCCAACAGCCCCGGGGAGTTGTCATCCTGGGTAAGGGTCACCGCGAACCGGCTCAAGGAAAAAAGCCCTGATCAGCGTATCATTCTGGCGCTGGTTCCCTGTCCCTATGCATCGGGCAGGGAAATCAACGTGGCGGAGAGCTTTGATACTGTTGATATTGTTCTTTCCCCTGCTCAATTTCTCCAGTTTATATTTCTGGGCAGGCTCCCGGCAGAATATACCCCGGCGAAACAGGGAATTGTGGTTTTCCTGGGGGGTGACTATTGGCACGCTGCAGGGCTGGCATGGAAACTCCGATACCCTGCGGTGGCTTATACAGCCCGGCCTTATGTGGGCATGCAGAAGCATTTCCGCCATATCTTCTGTCCTTATCAGTCAGTACGGGATCAGCTGGAAAAAAAGGGAGTTGACAAAGACAAACTGATGGTGGTAGGGAACCTGATGGTGGAAGGAGTCAAGCCCACCACCAGCCGGGAGGAAGGCTTCCGACGATGGGGGCTTGACCCGGAGATTCTCACCGTGGGGATATTCCCTGGAAGCCGTCTTTATCATATGCAGGATTCATTGCCGGTTTTTCTAAAAGTTGCCGAGGAGATCCACCGGGAAATCCCGAAAGTGCAGTTTATTCTGGGCCTTTCACCTTTTCTGTCCATCCAGGAACTCACTGACTGCCTGAGGGATCCCCAGACCCCCATCCCCGGAAGTGGCGGGCAGGTATCCAACTCCGACAGAGGATGTCAGATAACCACCGCCTGCGGTGTAAAGGTTGAAGTGTTGGAATCGGATCAGTATGACACCATGAACATGTCCGATGTGGTCCTTACAATCCCCGGCACCAATACTGCAGAGGTGGCATATCTGGGACGGCCCATGGTGGTGGCGGCTTCATGGAAAGCTCGGATACCCAGGGGAGGCCTGGGATTCTTCCTCAATTCCATACCCATGGGAGGACTCCGCCGGGCCATGATCCTGAAACTGCTGGAGAAGCAACGGTTCACATCTCTTCCCAATATGATTGCCGGTGAAGCAGTGGTGCCGGAAGTGCTGGTGGAAAACAAAGCAGAAGAAATAACAAAAGTTGCCCTGGATCTCATCCGGGACAAAGATCGCCAACAGGCCCTCTCAGAAAGGATGCGCCGGATAATGGGTGGTTCCGGGGCTGTTGACCGGATAACCGATGCCATCATCGAAATAATAAATTCCCAGGAGGCCCAATGAGGGACTTCATCTTTAAATACAGAGGCTGGCTGTTCATACCCGCAGCCTTGATAATGCTCTACCTGGCCAGGCCCACCCTGATTTCACTGACAATTGGCCTGGGGATCTCCTTTCTGTTAGGGGAGGGAATCCGGGTCTGGGCAGTGGGATTTACCGGCGTCACCACCAGGGATGACAAGGTGGTGGCTCCTATGCTTATCACTGCCGGGCCATACTCTCATCTTCGAAACCCCCTGTATCTGGGGAACCTGATTTCATGGCTGGGCTTTGCCATAGCCTCGTCGGGAGATGTCCCCCTGTGGGCATCGGCAGTGGTATTCGCATCAGTGATTTTGTCTTATGCTGTCATATATGGGGCTATCATCCCCCTGGAAGAAAACTACCTTCGAAAAACCTTCGGAGAACCTTTTGATGAATACCTCCAGAGTGTTCCCCGGCTTCTGCCCAGTCTGAAACCCTATGACAAGCCCCAGGGAGTTTATGACCCTTCGGTCATTCTCAAGGCGGAGATGCATACCATCATTATGCTCATAGTTCTGGCAGGACTTATGGTAGCCAAGTATGCCGGGGTTATGAAATTTCCTCTGCCGTATTGAAGCCATAAAAAAGAACGGCTGTTGTTTGCCGTTCCTTTTGGGTTGATATTTCAAACAATAGTATTCAATAGTATTTTTATTTAAACCAGGGTCAGTTCTTTTTTGGCCATCTCTGCAAATCCGGAAAAGGCCTTCTGATCGTTTACCGCCATTTCCGCAAGAATCTTGCGGTTGATTTCAACTCCGGCCTTCTTCAGACCGCTCATCAGCCGGGAATAGGATATTCCGTTCTCCCTGGCTGCAGCGTTGATACGGATAATCCAGAGGCTTCGCATATCCCGCTTGCGGTTACGGCGATCCCTGTATGCATAGGCGAGGGAATGGAGCAGTTGCTCCCGGGCCTGCTTGTTGCGACGGCTTCGGGTTCCCCGGTAGCCTTTTGTGGCTTTCATCAGTTTGTTGGTTTTTTTACGGTGCATTATGCCGCGCTTTACTCTTGGCATGGTGTAACCTCCTCGGATATATAGAAAAATACAGTAAAAAAGCTGTTACATATAGGGGATCGCCGGCTTAATCCTCTTCTCGTCGCTGGGATGAGTGAGGGTTGATTTACGGTAACCGCGAACCTGCTTGTTGGATTTATTGCTTCTTATGTGGGTACATCCGCTGAAGGCCTTGTTGCGCAACAGACGGCCACTGCCTGTGACTTTCACCCTCTTGGCGATTGCCTTTTTGGTTTTAATTTTGGGCATGTCACTCCTTCTCCTTTCGTGAAATAGCTTAATTGGTGGCCTTTGGAGCAAGGATCATGGTCATGTTGCGTCCCTCTAATTTGGGACTCCTCTCAACAGTTCCATCCTCGCCAATCTCCTCGGCCAGAGTTTTTAACATCTCAAATCCCTTGTTGCGATAAACCATCTCCCTGCCCCGGAACATCAAGGTAACTTTTACCTTGTCCCCTGACTTGAGAAACTTTATTGCTCTACGCTTTTTTGTTTCATAGTCATGAACGTCGATCTTGGGGCGAATCTTGACTTCCTTGACAGTCACCGTGGTTCTTTTCTGTTTCGCTTCCTTCTCCCGTTTGCTTTGTTCGTAACGATGCTTGCCATAGTCCATAATCTTGCAAACAGGGGGTTTGGAATTTGGATTTATCTCCACCAGGTCAAGCTCTGCAGTTTTTGCCATATCCATAGCTTCTCTGAGAGTAATGACCCCCACCTGATTACCGTCATCCCCAATCAGACGAACCTCCCGGGCCCGAATCTGTCTGTTTACCCTTAACTTCCTGCTTCTGGTTATATGAGCCACCGCCCTTTCCTGAAATAAACAAAGCGGTCTTCACACCGCTTCAACAACAAACTAATGTCATCAACCCTTCAGCCAGGTCTTCCGGTGGAGTCATCATCACCAAGACTCCTGCCCGCCAACAGGGTGAGAAGCGGTCGCTTCTGCTTTTTTGCCCATCTGGGCTTCAATAGTCTTAAACAATATATCAGAACCACAAGCGGTTGTCAACCACCCCGAAACAAAAAAAACCATAAAATACAGCATGCAGAGAAAAATTAAAAAAAATTAATAATCCGATGTCATAATCCCTGTGGAATTATATTTATAACTGCCGTTGCCCTTGCCATTGGAACCGGTATAGTCCACCTTGAGATCCTCGAAATACCTCCGGGTTGAACTGCCCACCAGTATCTTGATTCCATAACTCATGTAAAGAATATCATCGTTGTTTACCGAATCGGTAAAATCGATTGCGTAATCAACCTTATTGTCATCTTCCACAATAACCTTAAGGCGGATATATCTGCTGTTGTCTTTCTTCTGCCTGATGTTTTCTGCAGCCCGTCGGGTAAGGGATACCATAAAGATTATCACATCCTTCCAGAGCAATCTCAACAAATAAACAACATGGTGAACACTTCCAGTTTTTTTATTTCCCTTGGATTATGGTTTTCTCTTCTCGGAATTTTTTTTACCCAATAAAACCCTCAACTGAATACCGGCCATCTCAAAAAATGCTGAAACATCAGTGAAAATTTGCGCCGTATCTACCCAGCAGGGACGAAAACAATCCCGGCAGTTTTCCCGGATCACTGCAACACCGGCATCTTTACAGTGGCTTCTGAACTTCTCTACAAAATCATCATCGGCAACAAACCCCTCCACCCCGGCCCAACCCCGGTGACGATGGCAAATGGAAAAACCCCCGTCAGGCCCTACAGAAAAATACAACCCTCCCGCAAGGCATTTCCATTCAACCCTCTTCCCTGACAGAAGCTCCCCCGCCTTCTTTAAATATACACTGGAATTGAACAACGGCGCACCCCGGGACTTTTTTTCCCTAAGTCCCCAAAAAATCTCCTCCACCCGGCCTTTCTGCTCATCAGACAAATGATATGAAGTCAGGCTCTTGCTGTCAACAAGACAGGCCCCCCCCATATTCTGCGCCTCCAGGGGAATCAAAGACAAATAAAAGCCCACACTTCCGGCATAATCGAGAATATCATCCAGCTCATCAAGGTTATGCCGGGACACCACAGTGTTAATCAAACCCAAACCTCCGACCCTCTTCAACCGGGATGAAAGGTGAGATATGGAAGACTTTACCTTCTCAAGAACACCCTTTGTCCCGGCAACCTCATCCAGCCGGCGGGAATCAAGGCTGTCCAGAGATACGGAAAACCCCCTGCAACCCGCATCAATCACCCGGTCCAGAAGTCCATGATCCTCAATAACCCCGTTGGTGAGAACCCTCACCGACATCCCCCGCCGGGCAAAAGACTCCACCGCCTGGGCCAGATCATCCCGCACCAGAGGCTCACCGCCACCCACAGAAACCGCCTGCACACCCAACCGCCTCAGGTTTTCCGCCATTCTGTCAATCTGGGCCAGGGTCATGTCACCGGCAGAATCCCCAGTCTTCCAAATACCGCACATACCACACCGCAAATTACAGCGATGGGTTATTCCAAAATGAACATAAACGGGACAATCCCCGGTTATTAATGCCCTGCCGATTACAAAGGGATTCATAATCCAATTTTATCACAAATTTAACTTTGCAGGGTGATATTCTGGAGTATTTTTTTGTTAACCAGACAATTAAGCCCTCGAGGACAAAACATGAAATGAACCTGCAACCGGTCCAGCGGATTAAAAACCGCATCAGCACCATCGAAAGCCGAATTCGAAGCCTCTCCGGAGGTAACTTTGCCGGGGATTCATTTGGCAGTTCCCTGAAAACAGTCAGCGCAAATTCAACATCCCGCCCGGCACTATCTATTCCCACCGCCACAACCACCAAAACAACAACAGAAACATCCCCTTCACCCAAGCCCGATAACACCGCCACACCAACACTGAAAACCCGGCACAGCCAAACTCCCATTGAACAAAACCCGGACCTGCACAAATGGAAAGTCCTGGCCACAGTCATGGAAAGCAGTGAGATTGACGAATCCATCAAAGCCGCCACCATGACAGCCCTGAAATCCCAGAGAACAACACCGCCCACAGATCCCCTCAAGGAAACCCTGAAAACAAACCCGGAAAAAATCGTCGAATTTGACGGATTCACCATGCAAGCCCAAACCGCCGTCAAATTCCGACAACTCAAAACCCTCATAAATAAAAGATTCCCCAACCGGGAAATCCACGTGACATCCACCATGGGAGGAAGACATATCTCACCGGCACACCCCCAGGGCAGAGCCATCGACTTTGTGGTGGATCACCTCACTATACCCGAATCGATAGAAGTTGAAAAAATGGCCACAAAATGTGGATTCCACGCCTTCAATGAGTATATCCACGATAGCCCCTATAAAACAGGACCACATATGCACGTGGAGTTGTGAAAAGCACGATAGATGGACTACAAAAAAGCGGTGTGATGCAAGATTTGGTTTGTGTTGGTTTGGTTTGGTTTGGTTTGGTTTGGTTTGGTTTTTTCGGGGGAACCTTTTTCGAGAAAAAGGCTTCCCCCGAACCCCCTCCAAAAAGCTTTAAATCACAGTAATCACCGCATTTTTAATGCCTGGTGATTACTGTAAATTTTTTGTGTAAAGAGTCGCCTTATTTCTTTTTTTCACTGCTTCCATTGTTTCCTTGGTTTTGTGGGTTCTGGTTTGCACTGTCACTTTTTGTCTGAATATCAGGTTTCACAGGTAAATCACTTCTACGAGGCGGTTTGTGTATCGAGTTTTTGGGAATATAGAAATTATCAGATTTAAGCACTTTTCCATTATTGCTGGGCTCATTTTTACACATTGCCTTACTCCTTTCTATGTAATAGAATATATCAACAAAACAGATCCAACAATTAAGAATAAAATAGAATATGATTCAAAGATTATAATCCACTCTGTCATCCAAGAAGAACTATTATCATTATCTTTGGAATTTAACTGTTCTTCTTCTTTGTCCTTGTTTTGCAGTTGTTTTTTCATCATTTCATAATCTTTATCAAGCTTGTCCAACATCTCTTCACAGGCTTGTTTACTAAATTTTAATGATAATAGGGCAGACAGTAAACTAAAACCCAAAACAATCAAAAGACTAACAGCGTGATAAATACTTTTTGACTCAGTTATTGTTTTTGATAATGAAATAGAAAATCCAAATGCACCAGCGGCAAGGGTCACCATAGAGGTGTGAAATCGAAGACTGAGTTCCAATGCACTTTTGTTAAAGTATTCGTACTTTATCCTATGATCCTGGTAGCGTAGAAATGCCTCCTGATAATCGTTGTTGTTATCATTGTTATTAACTAAGACAAACTGAGGTCTTTTCTTTTTCCTTCTTGGATATAATCCATTCAACTAACTCACCTCACCTTTTAACTGATTTTATCTTTTTATTGATCTACAACATATTATAATTATTCAACCCAATTTTTGTTTCCCTTCTTTTAAATTTCATTCAGTCTTCTCAAGACTGGATGAAATTGACATAAAGTTTTTTGGAGGGGTTTGGGGATACTTTTTTTCAAAAAAGTTTCCCCAATAAAACATAAAAGAATAAAACATAAAAGAATAAATAGAAAACAATAATCTATATCTTAATCAATAATCAAGCTGTCGGGCGGTCAGGTTACGAGGCGATTTCCAGTTCCACGGTTTTTCTTGCTCTATGTTCCAGTGTTCCGGAGATGTTGAGTTCTACGGTTTCTATGGCTTTGCGGTTGAGTTCTTCATCGAGGCAGGAGCCGGTTCTCATGGGTTGTGTGTAGTAGTTTTCCCCGGCCAGCATTTGGTTTTTGATGGATGCTATGTCCAGGGTATCATTGACGGGGGGATAGATTGTGGTGCGGAATTCATATTCCATCCCTGATTCCCGGCCAGCCTCCCGGATCAGGGCCATAGAGCGGATGCAGTTGCCTTCGATGCCGGGGGTGCCGGTAACTTTCTCATAGTTTCGCCAGCCGGCTTTCACATCCATTGCCACGTAATCCACAAGTCCTTGTTGCAGGAGGGTTTTGAGGGTCATGGGGTTTGAGCCGTTGGTGTCCAGTTTAATTTCCAGTCCCATCTCTTTTATCTTCCGGCAAAATTCCACCAGTCCCTGATGGATGGTAGGTTCGCCTCCGGTTATAACCACGCCGTCCAGGAAAAATTTTCGTCTTTCAATGTGATCCAGCACTTGTTGCGGGGTCAGGTTGTTCCCACCTTCCCGGATAAGTTCCGGGTTATGACAGTATGGACACCGGAAGTTGCATCCCTTTGTGAATATCATTACCGCTACTCTTCCGGGAAAGTCCAGCAGGGTCAGTTTTTGAATTCCGCCGATTATCATTGCTCTATGACCTTTTCTTTATATAATGTTTTGGGTTGGGTTGGGATTATGTTCCCACCGAGAAAACTTTTCTCTCCTGGTATTCTTTCTGCTTGCCTTTGTTCCATTGACGCACAGGGCGGTGATACCCCATCACCCGTGACCAAACTTCGCATTCGTCGTTGCAATGGGGGCATTTGTGATATTCTCCCGGCAGGTAACCGTGGGCAGGACAGATGCTGAAGGTGGGAGTGACGGTAAAATATGGCAGGCGGAAATTGTTGGACACCTTCTTTACAAGGCTCCGGCAGGATTTCCAGTTACTTATTCTTTCCCCCAGGAATATATGGAATACTGTCCCCCCGGTGTATAGAGTCTGCAATGCGTTCTGATGCTCCAGGGCGCTGATGGGATCGTCGGTGTAGCTTACGGGAAGCTGAGTTGAGTTGGTATAATATGGTGAATCTGCAGATCCTGCCTGACGGATGCCGGGGTAACGCTTCTTGTCTTCCCGGGCAAACCGGTATGTGGCCCCTTCTGCGGGGGTGGCCTCCAGATTGAACAGGTTTCCTGTTTCCTCCTGATAGTCAGCTATCCGATCCCGCATGAATACCAGCACTTCTTTGGCGAATTCCTCCCCGGCAGGTGAGGCAATATCAGAACCCAGCAGGTTCAGACAAGCTTCATTGCCACCGTTGAGGCCGATGGTGGAGAAATGATTCCGCAGGCTGTAAAGATAACGTTTGGTGAAGGGGAGGAGTCCCTTTTCATAGTTGTCGGTGATGACTTTCCGCTTGATTTCAAGGGAAGATTTTGCCAGATCCATCAGCCTGCCAAGACCGCGGAAGAATTCTTCCTTGTCGGTGGAAACATATCCCAGCCGGGCCAGGTTGATGGTGACCACTCCCACAGAACCAGTCATTTCCGAGGAGCCGAACAACCCTCCGCCCCGGGATCGAAGTTCCCGCAGATCCAATTGAAGGCGACAGCACATACTGCGGACATCGGAAGGGTTCAGGGGGGAATTGATAAAGTTCTGGAAATACGGGGTTCCGTACTTGGCGGTCATCTCGAAGAGCTTCCGGGCATTTTCGCTGTCCCAGTCAAAATCAGGAGTTATGTTGTATGTGGGGATGGGGAAGGTGAAAATCCGTCCCTTGGAATCCCCCTCGGTCATAACCTCGATGAATGCCCTGTTGATGAGATCCATCTCCTCCTGAAGCTCGCCGTAGGTAAAATTCAGGGTCTGGCCACCGATAACCGGGGTCTTGTCCCGGAGATCCACCGGGCATACCCAGTCAAAAGTCACATTGGTGAAGGGCGTCTGAGTTCCCCATCGGGAAGGGACATTGAGATTAAAAACAAACTGCTGGATGCACTGCTTGACCCGGGGGTAATCCAGCTCCTCCAGCCGGACAAAGGGTGCCAGAAATGTATCCACCGATGAGAATGCCTGAGCCCCTGCCCATTCGTTCTGAAGAGTTCCCAGGAAGTTCACCATCTGAGCCACTGCAGTTTCCAGATGCTTAGGAGGCTTGGATTCCACTTTGCCGGGGACTCCGTTGAAGCCTTCCTGCAGGAGTTGCCTCAGGCTCCAGCCGGCGCAGTATCCTGAGAACATATCCAGGTCGTGAATGTGCATATCGCCGTTGGTGTGGGCTTCCCGTATTTCCTCGGGATACACATAATTAAGCCAGTAATTGGCGATAATCTTCCCCGCGGTATTTAGAATCATCCCCCCCAGGGAATAATCCTGATTGGCGTTAGCCTTGACCCGCCAGTCACTGCGAGAGAGGTATTCATCAATAGTCTTGCTGACCTCCACGGCAACACTGTTTGCCTGGCGGACACTGGCCCGCTTTTCCCGGTACACTATATAAGCCCGGGCAGTCTTGTAGTATTCAGCGGAGATAAGGGTCATCTCCACCAGATCCTGTATCTGCTCTACAGTAATTTCCTTGATAAACCTCCGGGAGTTTATGATGCACTGGCAGACCCTGTCGGTTATATCGCCGGAGGTTCGGCCGTTAAATTCTCTGGTAACTGATGCCGCCTTGGTTATGGCTTTTTCTATTCTCTCTTTTTCAAAAGGGATCCGGTCCCCGTTTCTTTTTACTACCATTGGTAAACTCATTGTATCCTCCCAAACAGATAGTCACTTGTCGATTAAAAACTCTGTCCTTGACAGACCAAAAAGGCATCACTTAACCAGGGCATACAGCAATTAAAGCTGAAAAAACATCCCGTCTTTGCGTTCTCCCTCGCCTTTGATTACAGCCGGCTCCCGGGGTTTTGAGGTTTCAATCCCTAAAAATCCCTTATTGAATCCGGCAGATGCATTTTGTAACCAATTTGTTAATTTTAATTCTATATTTTGGCGTGTCGGACTTTCCTGATTGAATAACTATTTGGATAAAACATCTGTCATCACCTTCTTATTTTTGTATTGAATATAAAAAAATTTTTGTTGAATTAAATTAAAAACCACCCCTGCCTACATGGGTACATACATAGAAATGATGAATAGGGATCATAAACCGATGAACTTGATGATTCTGCACAGAAAAAGGAATAATAATATTGAAGACCCCGGGGATGTTTCCCGATGATGACAGGGTGTATCCGGAAGTGCGATTATAAAAAATATGTGAATTTATATCTATTTTTGTATTTTAATATTAGTTTCGCCAGAAGTATTGATGATGGCTGCAAAATAATTTATTTTGATATTTGCTTTTTATGGGGATAACTAAACAAACCTTGATATGGCAGGCTTTTTGCTGTCTTTTATTATAAAAATCGAATAAAAACAAAGAAAAACATAATGTTATAATAAAAAAACCCTGTTTTTTTAAAAACAGGGCAGGAGTTTTCTGATAAGCGACAATACAATTCGCATCAATATTTCACCAGGATTCTCAGGGGACGGCGGGATTCATTTTTTATCCTGTCAAACAAACCAGGCAATTCATCCGTGGAAACCTCTTCTGTAAACATAGTTTCTAATAATTGTTCATAGCCTTCCACATTGTCAAAAAACCACCGGGCATAAACATGACTGTCAGGATCAAAGCTGGTGGAGAAAAGCTGAAGGTCCCGGCGGTAAAACTCTCTGCTGAGAACCAGTTCTTCAGGCACTGTATCGGCAATAACAGATATACTCCCCCCGGGAAGCATCCTGGACTGGATCCTCTGGAAGGATTCATTGCTGTTGGAACACTCAAAGGCCACAGGATAAAGGCCTCCTACATCCACAGACTCTTCCGGGGTGACAGCAAAGCGGGCTCCCAGTCCCCGGGCCAGCTCACGGCGTTCATCCACCGGCTCTATCACATCCACATATTCCTTGCCGGAAGCCTTCAGGACAAACAGAGTAAAAAGTCCCCTCATACCTGCTCCGGAAATAAGAACCGGTTTCCTGGGCCTCGGATTGACCTTTCGTATGCCTCCCACCACCTGGGAAGATATGCCAGACAAAAGAGCAATGCGATGGCTCACGCCTTCGGGCACCACGATAACCTGATCCTGATCTGTTAGGCCCTCTTCCCGGTGGCCATAAAAAGCCAGCACCTGATCTCCCGGTTTTATCCTTTTTACATCAGGGCCACAACGGGTCACCCTGCCCAGGACCTCCCAGCCCATGAAACGGGGATAATCTCCGGGAACCTGCCCGGTGAATATGGGAAGCTGGGATCCCGCATCCACGGCGCTGTATTCAGTTTTAATCAGCACCTGCCCGCCTTCTGGAGCAGGCAGTTCAATCTCTTCCCAGGACAGCCTGCCCTGGCTTATTAATTGCAAGGCCCTGATTTTCATTTTGATTCCCCCCATCTGAAATGGGAAATACCAGTTGGGACGGCAATGATCCAATAGCCCACGGCTTCCGGCCCTGGCGGGCATCGGCCTGGCCATGTCATTTCCTTTCCCTCCAGAAAAATATTATCGCTGTGAAACAGTCAGCCTGAATAATCGGAACTGTTTAATCAGACATTAAATTCTCAAGACTCCTCAGGTCAGAGGATCGATTCCACCCCGCATAAGATTCTTTAGAAACTTCACCTTGTTGAGGCTGTTGATGACCAGCTCAAGGATTTTTCTGGAAATATCCTCAACATCCTGGCTCCCGTCGAGAACTCGGAATCTGTCGGGTTCTTCCCGGGATATAAAATGGTAACCTTCCCGCACACGGTGGAAAAAGTCCAGGGTTTCCTTTTCGATACGGTCTGCGGGTTTTTCCAGCTCCTGGATCCGGTTATAAACCCTGGTGAGTCCCTGGGCCGGGTCCAGATCCAGAAAAATAGTCATATTGGGCCGTACATTCCAGGAAGCCCGAGAGCTGGTTTCCCGCACCAGATTTTCCGGAAGCCCCCTGCCAAAACACTGGTATGCAAGGGTGGCATCAGAAAAACGGTCGCAGATGACAATCTTGCCCTCCTCCAGAGAGGGGCGGATCAACCGATCCACATGCTGGGCCCTGGCGGCGCATATCAGAAACAGCTCCGTCAGGGGAGTCATATCATCATAGGAAAGATCTGTGAAGATTGTTTTAATTGCATTGCCTATGCCGGTTCCTCCCGGTTCTGATGTCAGGACGCAGGGATAGCCCTGCCGGGTAAGCTCGTCAAAGAGGACCCTGGCCTGGGTAGTCTTGCCGGCTCCCTCAAGCCCCTCAAAGGTGATCATATGTCCTTTCATTAAAATCCTCCAATTTTTGACTGTCAAGGGGGTTATTCACCGCAGATGCACTCAATGCCTTCTGAATGCCTTAATCCTTGTAAACTCTCACCCGGCGGAAAGGCTCCTGCCCCAGGCTTGAGGATCGCAGGCTGTAGCTGTTGACAAGCTGGTGCTGAAGCCTCCTCAGATATGAGTTCTGGGGCATTAAATCCACAGAGTTAGAAGAACGGATGACTTCCATTACAGCCTTCTCTGCGTCCTTCAATGCGGCGTTTTCCATATTCAGTTTTTCCTGCTGGGATTCGGACAGCTCCCCATAAATTGGCTCGCCGGGGCTGTCCTTCACCTGGAAATGTTCCTTCAGAAATTTCTGAATCTGAGTGACAGTATTGCTCCGGATGGCATGAACCGGGGTTCTGCCCGCGGATTCCCGAATCTTTTTCAATCCCTTGTGCTCCTGACTCTTGATGGTCAGGACCATATCGGCATCCTCAATCCGGCGAACCACTGCCACTTTCAGCCCCAGAGCCTCTACCGCCTTTTCAATTCTGTTCCGACTGACAGCATAGGGGAAAATCCTCACAGCACGGCCTCTGCCGGTCACAGGAGCTCTGGGAGGCGGAAGCTGGCTGTAATAATCATCTGCGGGAGAACTGTCGGACTCCCGGTTGTTGTTCTCCCGACGGGATCCTTTTTTGAAGCCGTTTCCATCGGAATTCCCCGTCAAGGCACGGCTCTGAACAACACGGTATCCTCCCGATTCGTCGTCCCTCTCCCGAATCTCCGGGGTGGGGCTTCCTCCCCTTAGCAGAATATCAATCACCTGATCAACATCCTCGTGGATGGCCAGACGGTCTTTTTCCTGTATCTCAATCACCACATCAAAGGTGGGCGGAGCTTTCCTCTCCAGCACTGTTTTCTGGGTATGTCTGCGCCGGGCCTCTTCATCGGACAGGGTCACCGCCTGAATGCCTCCCACCAGGTCTGAAAGAGTGGGATTCATAAGAAGATTGGGCAGGGCATTGCCATGAGCCGTGGCAATCAGCTGAACTCCCCGTTCCGCGATGGTCCTGGCAGCGTAGGCTTCCTGTTCGGTGCCGATCTCATCCACCACGATGACTTCCGGCATATGGTTCTGGACAGCCTCGATCATGACTTCATGTTGCAGGTCATGATGGGGTACCTGCATTCGCCGGGCCAGGCCGATCCCCGGATGGGGAATATCCCCGTCACCGGCAATCTCATTAGATGTATCAACAATAACAACACGTTTTTTAAAATCGTCCGCCAGAACCCTGGCCATTTCCCGAAGCATTGTGGTTTTGCCTACTCCCGGCCTCCCCAGCAGTAAAATGGAACGATCTGTATCCACCAGGTCGCTGATGAGGGAGATGGTGCCGTAAACAGCTCTCCCCACCCGCAGGGTCAACCCGATGACATCATTGGTGCGGTTTTTGATGGCAGAGATGCGGTGGAGGGTTCGGGGGATGCCGGCCCGGTTATCAGCGCCGAACTTGCCAACCCTTTCCACCACATGATTAATATCCTCAAGATTGATAAATTCATCTCTCAGGTAAGTAAAATGGTCTTCAAAACGGGCTTCAGGCCTCCTGCCCAGGTCCATCACCACCTCAATGAGATCCTGCACACCCCGGAGTTTCTGCAGCGCTCCGGCCACGTCTTCCGGCAGTATGGTAAGAAGCTCGTCAAGGTTGTCAGTAATACGAATTTCACCTTTTGTCAATTATGTATTCAAACCTCCTGATCCATTAATTAGAAAAATCTACATTATAATTTATCATTCTCTCCGGTTAACCTTTTGCCGGAGAAAATTTACCTGAATCTTTTCACCACTCGGATAAACTCAAGGCTCGGGTCTATGGCTCCCTGAATATGAACCCCCGCGTCCATTTCGACGCGGATATAATCAATAATCTCCCGGGTTATCTCATCGCCGGGACGCAGAATCGGAATCCCCGGCGGATAAGGGGTTATCATCTCAGAGCAGATCCTTCCCTGGGCTTTTTCCAGGGCAATGGTTTCAAAATCCGCCACATAAGCATCCCTGGGTGTCATCAATTGACGGGACCAGTCGGGAAGCTCCATGGGCCGGTTCTTTCGTTTGTAAAACAGGCGGATCCGGGACAGAGAGTGATCCTCCCGGGGCCAGCTGTCGATTTCTCGGAAAGCCTGAATTATCCTGTTCACATCATCCTTGTGGTTGCCGATGGTTATAAGGGCCAAACAGTTAAAGAGATCCGACATCTCAAACTGTATATTATAACGTTTCCGCAGTATCGCCTCCACCTCATACCCGGTAAGATCCAACTCCCGGGCAGTGACAGTCAGCTTGGTTCCGTCGAACCCGTGAACTCCCGGCCTGCCCACAAGTTCGTATCCATAAGCGTGGATGCCGGGAATCCGGTTCAACTCCTGCCGGGCATTTTCCGCCAGCTGGAGGGTTCTGTCCAGTAGCTCCCGTCCGTGAACCGCCATATTCATACGGGCTGCATCCAGAGAAGCCACCAGAAGACATGAAGGACTGGTGGAGAGAAACAGCCGGATTGCCGACTGAAGCCGTCCCACATCTATCCTGTCCCCTTTGACATGAATCATGGATGCCTGGGCCATACTCCCAGTCAGCTTGTGGGTGCTGTTGACCACCAGGTCCGCTCCCGCACTCAGAGCCGACTGGGGCAACTGTGGATGAAAAGGGAAATGAGGCCCCCAGGCTTCGTCCACCAGAATCGGCTTGCCATGAGAGTGGGCGATATCCACCATCTTATGGATATCACAGGCAGCTCCGTAATATGTGGGGGACAGGATAAACACCGCTCTGGTGTCGGGGTGTTCCTTCAGGGTTTTCTCAAGGGTTTCCGGAGTGACAGTGTGATCCACCTGCATTTCATAGTCATATTCCGGTTCCATATATACAGGACAGGCTCCCGACAGGATCAAAGCGCCCGTGGCGGAACGGTGAACATTGCGGGGAAGCAGGATTTTTTCTCCCGGGTTGACCGCAGCCATAATCATTGCCAGATTCCCCGAAGAGGAACCATTAATCAAAAAAAATGTCCGGTCAGCGCCATATGCCTCCGCGGCGAGGCTCTGAGCTTCTTCCACCACCGACATAGGCTGGTGTATGTCGTCAAGACCCATAACCTGGCTCACATCCGAGGCCAGACCATACTTCTTGACAAAATCACGGAACCGGGGCAGAGCACCCTTTCCCTGCTGATGACCGGGAACATGAAAAGTCGTCACCCCCGAGTCGATATACTTCTCCAGGGCGTCGAAATATGGGGTTCGGGACTGATCGTGAGCTGATGAAGACGCATCTGTTTCATCAAGATTCAGGGGCATTATCAAGGAACATCCCTCCTGTGGACACGCCGGCAAAAGGCAACAGTACTCGTCAACCGGCCTTGGCCGTTGCTTTTTAAAGCAGTGTATATCCATATGAATCCTTTGTCAAGAAGATAGCAAAAAGAAGGAACAAAAAAGGCCGTCTGCGGGACGGCCCAGAAATATATTGAAGTACAAATTATCCTTTTAAACGCCTGGCACCGCAAAATTTCTCGGCATAATAGCCCTGATCCATACGGTCAACAACCACTGGCTTTGCCGCGGTGGGACGATGGACAAATTTTCCGTCGCCAAGATAAATCCCCACGTGGGTATAGTCGGTAGGCAGGTAGGTGTATCCAAAATATACAATGTCGCCGGGCTTTAAATCTTTCTTTTCTACTTTTTTACCCTGCTTCTGAAGCTCCCAGCAGTTGACCTCGTGCTTGAAATCGGGAGGAGCGATGCCGGAGTCCTTCACCATCTGGCTTACAAAGTCGGCGCAACGCTCCCGCTGGCCTGGCTTGAATTCCTTGCCGTCCATCTTGGCTGCATAATCCGCCAGCCTCTGTCCCGCCTGGGATGCGGTAATCCCGCCGATGCCCAGGGCAGCACTTCCACCGGCCCTGGAAAGAAGGGCCTGAAGACTGTCGGGTGTATTCAGGCCGTTGACCCCCATAGCACCAAGGTTGTTCTGGTTTCCCATGGCCATCTTCAGGCTGGAATTGAACTGCATGTGGTTAACCTGAAGGGCCTGGGGCGAGGATACCTGGTTAATTCTCTGCTTGATGGAATTAATCCGGCTCATTACCCTCTGGATTGCATGAAACTGGGACATTTAGCTTCCTCCCGACACAAGAATGTAAAAACAGATGGTGGCGACATCTCCACTTCTATTATTACATTTTTAGAGGATAAATGAAAGGGGGTTTTGTTAAAATCTTGTTACAAAAGTGTAAAAATTTTTGCACAATTGCAGACATGAAGCCGACATCTATTAATTTTTGTTAACAAATCCCATTAATCCTGTTTTCTAAAATAAAGAGGGCGTTCCTCCACCAGTCTGCTGTCGAGGAAAATCTGCAGATGATAAGTGCCCGGCTCAGTGAAGACCAGCTGGTTTACATCGGTGGTTACATAGGCGGTTTCAGTTTCTTCTTCCAGGGTAAAATACTGCTCCTGGGACTGAGTAACAATAAGAGAATGGGTGGGGTTTAAAAGTTTGAGCTGTTGGACATGAAACCCGGTTCCATTGGACCAGGCGCACATGACAGAAAAATGGGGATAAGAGAAGGGATACCGGGATGAAGAAAGCTCGCTGAAAACCCCGTAACAAACCAGTTTGTTGTCGGGCAGGGGTATCACCGAGTCACAGAATATCACATTTGTCAGGGCCAGTTCCATTTCCTTGTTTCTCCTTGATACGAACCGCTGTTTTGCAGTCCTTTTCGAGGCCAGACATACAAATCCCTTGCACAGAGAAAGGTGGTTTTGAACCGGGGAACCTCAGCTCAGAGGATAACTGGCACCGGATCTGTCACCTGGTTTACAAGGGTGTCAATACGGCATCGATAAGCCAAAATTTTAATCCCCTCTTCAAAGGCTTCCCGTAGAAGCCGGGCAAAGGCGGGATCTTCTTCTTCGTTGGGGGAAAAACTGACGGCATCGGAACGCTGGACAATAAACACCACTGCTCCCTGTTCTCCCTTTCGGCAGTGATCAATCAGCTCCCGCAGATGCCTGCATCCCCGGGATGTGGGAGCATCAGGGAACCGGGCTACCCCGTCAGTCACCAGGCTTACTGATTTAATCTCAGTAAAGACTCTCTTCTCTCCGGGATCCTCTAAGACAAAATCAATTCTGGACATCCCCAGTCTTTTTTCCCTGCCAGCTATTCGCCACCGGGCAAACTCAGTGATAATCCCATCGTTGAGAGCCTCTTCAAAAAGCCGGTTTGCCTTGGCCGCCTCCAGGGATACATAGCCGGAGCCGAACCGGGAAAGAACAAGGGTATATGATGTTTTCCTGGCCTTGTTGCCCGGCGGGGCCTGGGACAGGAAAACTTCCCGATTGGGAATCAGAAGCTCCCCGAGCCTCCCGGAATTGGGAACATGGACATACTGCTTTCTGCCGTCAACAATGACTGTTGCAGAGAAGCGGTTTTCTCTCTTTACAAATCTTGCGGGTATGAGTCTGTCGGGATATTCCAGGTCAATCACTCCAGAACTGCAAAAGTTTTTTTGCCCTGCCGGGTAAATTCAAGGCTAATCCGGCGGTTTCACTGCAGAAGCCTCACCGACTCACATGAAGTTTTCGATGTGCTCCAGCTGAAACCTTTCCGAGTTAACCATTTCAGGGCATTTGGAGGAATTCCCAACTGAGAAGCGAAAAACTATCAGACATGGAAACAGGCAGGATTAACCTCTCCGGAGGTTAATCGTGTATTATCATATCATTGATTAAAAGAGGTGAGATTAAATTGGCACGCGGAAAAGAAAAAAAACCAAGCGACCCCAAATGCAGGGGTTGCGGAGGGCTTCTGGAAGGCCGACAGACAGTCCGGATAGCCGGTAACAAGTGGCACGTGGAGTGCGCCCAGAAAGCCGGTAAAAAAATCCCCAGGGAATACCAGCAGCAGGCCTCATAAAAAAGAATATCAGAACCAACCGCCCGCAAAGCCCCTGGCTCCGACTCTGTCGGAATGCTGACGCGGCAGTGGGCGGTATTACTACCAATTATTTGACAGGAGGATTTCAGTGAAGAAATACAGTGTTGACAAGATCAGGAATGTGGGGTTTTTTGGTCATGGGGGAACCGGCAAGACCACCATGTGCGAAGGAATGCTATTCGACACAAAAACCATTGACAGATTCGGGAAAATCAACGAGGGAAACACAACCTCGGACTTTGATCCCGATGAAATAAAACGGGGAATGTCCATATTCACCAGTGTTATTCCCGTGGAATATAACGGTTGCAAACTCAATATCCTTGACACTCCCGGCTTTTTGGACTTTGCCGCCCAGATTCAAAGCAGTTTGAGGGTCGTTGAGTCCGGGGTGTTTTTTATGTCGGCTCAGGCCGGGGTGGAAGTCGGCCTGGAGAGAGCATGGAAAATGTCAAAGGATCTCAGAATGGGGCGAATGTTTTTCATCAATGCCCTGGACAAGGAAAATGCCGATTTTGACAAGGCTCTGGCATCCATAGAAGAGATCCTTCCCGTGGATGGAAGCGTTGTCCCAATCCAGATACCCATGGGTAAATCCCCCAACGTGACGGGAATAATCGATCTGGTGGAGATGTGTTCATATACCTTTGACAACGGCAATGCCGTAAAGGGCGAGATTCCTGCCGGTGAAAAGGATCGGGCCGACAGCTTCCGGGAAAAACTGGCAGAAGCCGCCGCGGGCACCGATGAAAAGATGATCGAAAAATACTTCGAAGGAGAACTCACCCAGGAGGATATCGCCACGGGACTTTCCACAGGCATCAGAAACGGCAGTATTCTGCCGGTTATGTGCGGTTCAGCCTATAATAATATTGGAGTAACCACCCTCATGGATGCCCTGGTGAACTTTGCGCCGGCTCCCAACGAAATGGGGCCGACAAAGGCAGAAAACGCCGACGGAGAACAAGTGGAGATAAATCCCTCCCAGGAGGATCCCATGTCGGCGCTGATATTTAAAACCACCACAGATCCTTATGTGGGGCGGTTGTCGGTAATGCGGGTCTTCTCGGGAATCCTCAAGCCGGATGCAGTTTATTACAACTCCAATCGGGAAACCGAGGAAAAAATCAGCAGCCTTATGATCTTCCGGGGAAAGAATCATGAAACCCTGGAAGAAGCTGTAGCGGGGGATATTGTCACCGTGGCCAAACTGACGGTAACAGTCACCGGCGACACCTTGTGTTCCGATGAAAGGATAGTAAAATTTCCCCCCATCAACTTCCAGGAACCCCTCATGTCCATGGCTGTCTTCCCCAAGAGCAAAGGCGACGAGGATAAGCTGTCCGGAGGCCTCAACAAGCTCATGGAAGAGGACCCCACCTTTAATGTTTACCGGGATCCCGTCACCAGGGAAACCATCATCTCGGGAATCGGAGATCTTCAGCTGACAATCCTCATGGACCGGCTTAAGAGAAAATTTGGTGTTGACGTGGATCTGAAAAGCCCCAAGGTTCCTTACAAGGAAACCATCAAAGGAACCACCAAGGTTGAGAACAAATACAAAAAACAGACCGGAGGCCGGGGTCAGTATGGTCATGTGTGTCTTGAGATCGGCCCCATCAACCCCGAGGAGGGATTTGTCTTTGAAGACAAGATTGTCGGGGGAGTTGTGCCCAAGAATTACATCCCTGCGGTGGAAAAGGGAGTCCGCAAGGCCATGACCGAAGGAGTGCTGGCAGGCTATCCCGTAGTGGGTGTCCGGACAGCCCTGTATTTTGGATCTTATCACACCGTTGACTCATCAGATATGGCTTTCCAGATAGCCGGCTCAATGGCCTTCAAAAAAGGCGCTCCCAACTGCAAGCCGGTCCTGCTGGAACCCATATACGACATCGAAGTTATTGTCCCCGAATCATTCATGGGAGATGTCATCGGAGATCTCAACAGCCGGCGGGGCAGAATCATGGGTATGGATCCCATGAGTGATGGAAACCAGTCCATCAAGGCCCAGGCTCCCCTGGCAGAGATTCAGAGGTACTCCATAGACCTTCGTTCCCTGACCCAGGGCCGAGGTATTTTCCATATGAAGTTCAACCGTTACGAAGAAGTCCCCGCCCAGGTGGCAGAACCGATTATTGAAGCGTCAAGAAAAGAAGAGGAAGAATAATTCTTTGGAATATTTTAAGGGGGTTACATAATGAAAAAATGGAAAATCCTGATGTTGCTTGTCTTATGCGTCTTTATGGCGGCAGCCTTTATACCTGGTTGTACCGGCGGAGTTGAATACAGGTATCAGAGTGACGATCCTGCTCCACCGCCACCGCCTCCGCCACCGCCTCCGGGGCCCACAGGGACTCCAACTTTTGAAACCGGCAAGGATCTGGTGGAGTTTGTCACCGGCAGGACGAATATTTTTAATATTTCTCTTTGGGGCAGTGACAATATCTATCCCTATGCCAATTCCAGCGCTGGTACATATACCGGGCAGGATGTTTACTGGGTTGAGAGTGTTGGAAACCCCAACGGCAGAGTTGCTGTTCTGTCCAACAGCCGGGTGGGCGATGACGTGGTAACCGGCTTGAATGTACCCCAGGCCTTTGCTCTTCACCGCAGGAACGGTACAAACTACCTGTTTGTTGCCGAAAGTGGTGGCGGTTCCGGCGGTTCTCTTTATAGATATGACCTGAGTACCAATCCTCCCACTGCTACCACCCTGGCTTCAGGACTCCAGGGAGAAGTTTATTACATGGCTCTGGACAATCCTGAATCATTGGATCCTTGGCTCTATTATGCCGTGGATGCCGGGGGAACCAGTTCTGTCCTGGCCCGGGTTGTTTCCCATTCCACAAACCCGGTCCCCCAGGTCATATCAACCAGCCTGAGCAATGTCCATCATGTCTATGTTTATTCTCAATTCATTCCCCAGGGGGCCGTGGATCCTGACACCGGCGATGATGTGTCGGTTCAGCCCAATGCCAGTGACTTTGTCTTTGTGACCGAGGACCTGGGAACACCCAACGGAAAAGTGCTGATGTTCAATGTTTCCAACTGGAACGGCACTGCCCCGCTGACTCCCGTTGAGATAAATTCCGGCAACGGGCAGAATCGTCCAGCCAAGATCACCTTTGTGCCGGATATCAAGGAATACCTTGTTAATGGTGAATCCCGGTATGGCCACACAGACAATACCGGAGGCACAATCTTCTGGACCAACTATGCATCCAATACCGGCGAGGTATGGGGCGCAAGGCTGGAGATTAACGGCTCGGGAACAAATATGGAAGTAACTGATGGCCCCAAGAAAATCGCAGAATCCCTCCGCATGTCTTATGACATAATCGGTCCCGATGATTTCCGCTATCTTTTCACCACCTTCAATGGCAACACTCCAACCCATGTCAGCGGAAACAAATATGATGTGTGGGCGGACTATGTGGCAAACGGCAACGAGTTATTCAACCGTCTTTATGTTTCCCGCAATGAAGCCAGAGGCGACGGTGGCAATTACTATGTGATTGACCTGAATGCCTACAACGATTCACCTCTTACGCCAGGCAACGGTGTGAGCAATTTCATAACAGAGAATGCTCAGTTCCCCTTGAATGGAAAGATGCAGGTTTATCTGTATGATCCTGATGATGGTTCGATTCCCCAGGCATATCGGATGGACTTGTTCTTCACCGGTATGGAGAGGGATACCGGATCCAACAACACATATATTTATATATTCAAAAACAAGTTCAGCCCTCCGGGGTCATAAGATCCTGTTTCAAAGACAGTATTATCGGGGTGCCCTGTGGGGTGCCCCTTTTGTTTTGTCCACATGTTAACATATTATTAACATGCGAAGAGGTTAAGTTGTATCTCATGTAATGCTGATGATTGCTGGTTTTTCGAGGCTATGTATATTGGATGCCTACAGCATGGCTTTTCTTGAGAAATGCAGACAATTAGGATATAATAAATTTGAGGGAGTATCGGGCCAGTTATTCGATTTTTTTCTGCGGGGGCTTTTATTTGAATATCAACGACATCAACAAGATACCATTGTTGCCTGCCAAAGCGGGCAAGGATGCTCCCAAGCCTGCCGGCAAAACCAAGGACCTTGAGCCTGCCCATGAAGTGGTGCAGGATATTTATGACAACTCCCTGCCGGTGAGTGTCACCACCAGAAACAACAAAGTCACTCCCCTGATGAACAGCAATGATATTTTTGATCAAACCCAGGAGATGATAAAGTCTGCAAAAGAATCCATAAACATTGAGATGTATGATTTTGCCGACAAGGATCTGGCCCAGTTGCTAATTGATCAGAAAAAGAAGGGTGTTGACATCAAGGTTCTTCTGGATCCTTGCCGGGCCGAGGGTGATTCAATGAGTGAGGCCAGGGAGGAAGTTGTCAATATGCTTTCCACCAACGGCATCCCTGTTCTGACTTACACCAACGATCGGGGGACCAACTCAACGGATCACTGCAAGCTTATGATTGTTGATAACAAGGCAGTTCTGCTGGGGGGCATGAACTGGAATCCTCTCTCAAGAAGAAATCACGACACCATGGTAAAAATCGAGGGGACCGCTGCGAACTATTATAATTATCATTTTGCCGAAGGATGGAACATTACCGGTGGCACTGTCAAGGAGGACCCATATATTCCCCAGAGGGTTTCCTTCAGGGACAAAAAAGGAGGAGGAAAAGCCCTGGTGAAGGGTATTCGCACCAGCCAGGGAGATACCACCGCCAAAACTGCCATCCTGGATGCCATTAACTCTGCCAAAGAATCGGTCTTTGTGGAGATGTATGTTCTCTCAGACAAAAACACCATCGACGCTTTGGTTAATGCTCATAATGACGGCCTTGATGTCAGGGTGATTCTGGATCCCAACCACGCAAACACCAACTGGAGCCCCAACGATGCCACCTTTAAAACCCTCAAGGACGCAGGAGTTCCTGTCCGCTGGTACAAGGTGGATCCCGGACAGCGGGCTCATGGCAAATGGGCGGTGGTTGACCGTGAATCGGTGATTGTTGGCTCCCCTAACTGGAGTGCCAGAGGTTTTCACCACAACCGTGAAATAGGCGCCATAATCAAAGACGATGAAACATCCGATGTTTTTTCCCAGCAGTTTTTCTATGACTGGCGCTACAAAGCTTCCGAGGAATATCCCCTGTAGTTTTTTCCTCCTTGCATCCTTATCAAAAAACCCTTCTTGCATGACATCAAGAGAGGTTTTTTTGTTTCTTTGAAGGATATTATTTCTGACTTATAAATAATGGATGTGAAGGAGGGGGATTTCATGGAAAACTGGGTGGATATAAGGGATGCCGCCATAGCTTTAAATGTCAGCCCTGACACCTTGAGAAAAAGGATCAAGCGGGGGGACATGGAAGGCCGTAAGGTTCCCTGCCACAATGGATTCAAATGGCAGGTCAAACTGGATGATCCTGGCAATGCCGATGACAACGACAGCTTTGCTGATTTTGAGTCTTCCCGGACAAATCCCCCAGACCCCCATGATCACCTGAGTTCCGGCAATGAACCTGCAAGTGACTCCCGCCGGGCCTTTTCCGGCCAGGTTGTGCAGGTTGAGAGTACTCTTCCGGGTAAATCAGAACAGCTTTATGAACAGATAATCAGTGAAAAGGACAAAAGGCTGTCGGAACAGCTCCATCATACATCCATTCTTGAACAGCTCCTTTCTGACTTCCAGGGTAGAATCCGGCTTCTGGAGTCAGACAACCGGGAAATATCTCAGCAAATCCTGCAGTTGCCGGCTCCGCCGGAGGAAGTGGGAAAAAGACTTCAGGAGAAAGAAAGTCAGCTTGTTCAACTGAAAGAAGAGGTGGAAAAAAAGGAAACAGTTGTTCAAACCCTGGCTCGTCAGCTCAAGCAGGAAAGGGATGAATCCCAGAAACTGCAACTGGAGATTGAAGAACTGCGTAGAGAAATCGAAAAATTTAAGTCAGAAAATGCAGAAAAAGACAAGGAAATCGACCAGCTTCAACAGCAGTTTGACCGGCTGGAAGTGGAACAGTCATATGAAAGACAGAAAACAGATGACCTGAGGCAGGAAAGAAAACGTCTGGAAAAAGCCCTCTCAGAAATTTGGAAGGAAAAGGATCACCTGGCAGAAGTTCTTTCCCGGCGCAATCGGGAATTGGAAAAGACCCAAAAGGAACTGGAAGAGATAAAACGTCCCTGGTGGCAGAAGTATTTCTGAGTAACCCCTATTCCTGGGTTGCCTCGGAATCCTCAATCCATACTGGATGCCCGGCCCGATCAATGAGTTTTGTTTCCTTTTCTCCGCCGACTATCCACAATTCTGATCTTTTGATGTTGGAAAACCTTAACCGGAGCTTTTCATATACAAAATATTTCCCACAGGGAGAAAAATTGTGGCTGAGGTTATTCTCCAGCAGAACCCGTCGGCCAATATCCTTGGTAAGCTTTGTTGAAGTGGCATCGCTGGTGTTGACGAAGTATAAATCCCCTTCCCCCAGGGGATCATTATTTCTCTGAGGCACAAAAACAATATGCCTGGTGTCTTCTTTGTTTGATGCGACCCGGAGAAACAGCTTCTTTCCATCTATCACATCTTCCTGTTCCCGGCGTTCCGGGTCATAAAGCTTCAAACCACCCGCCTCGTCCTCATCGGAAAGGTTTTTAAAATACAAGATCGAAGGATAACCGAATGCAATGACTGTGACATCGTCAAAGGGAAGGTTGAAAATCTGGCGGGCCCGGCTTACCAGCTCAAACCCGTAAATCTTGTCATTTATGAAATACATAACTGCCGGGCTGTTTTTATCCCATCCCAGCACCTGGCTGACCCGGCCATGAAAAACATAAACCCCTTTTTCTCCTGGTTCCCCTCCCCAGACTTCTGACTTCTTATCCGGGTCCTCAGGGTTATAGTCAGAATAAACCCAGAAATCGCCTTGATGCGATAACACCGGGGTTTCATGATATAACCCCAGGTCCTTGATTAATCCTTCTTCGTCGTTAATCAGAAAAATCTTCTGGCTTCCATCATCAAGGAACTTGCGAAAGAAAAAACCCCGGGATTTTGTTTTCCAGTCCATCAGGAATATCCCGTCATCATCCTGGCCCTGATAAAGAAGAGAAACTGTATGTTCAGGGCCTGATACCAGAAAAATCTGGTTGTCCCTGACAAAGGCCAGGCGGGTACCATCAGGAGAAGGCAGAACCGGGCCTCTGGCATCGGGGACAATCACCTTGTTTCCCCGGCCATCAGGTTGTATTGAACAGAGGGCGCCATCCTTCTCGTAAAGGATTCTCCCGGGCATGTCACTGCAGAATCCCCGAGAAAGGGTGAAAGACACCATAATAAGAATCAAGAATAAGCAAATCGGGCTCCTTTTCACTGTTGCACACCTCCAAGCCCATAATTAATGACCCTGGCAAAAACTCCTCCCGGCATTTCAGATAAGAGTCGCCAGGAGATTTAATAAATTGCCGGAAGCAAAAAACCAGATCCCACAGGAAAAATGACAGCCTCAAGCCGGGAAGAACTTCTCCTTAAAGAAGGAATCCACATAAATCCACGGGGACTCGTTAAGACCAAACAAAAAATGCCCCCCCATCTTCTCTCCCCCGGGGGATAAAAGCATGGCCTTTCCCTGACACCGGTTCACTCTTTCCAGCAACAAGGCAGAATGATGACTGGGGACAATTTCATCAGAAAGGCCATGAATCAGAAGCAGGGGCATGTCAAGATTGCCGGCCCTTTCCAGAACCGACAGGTAACGATAGTTTTCCAGGGTCGCCCTGTCCCGGCGGCGGGGCCATCCCAGTTGATCCCTGGCTTTTTCAAGGCCAGCCCTGGTCAGAGGGCCTATGTTTATTCCCCTTGAAACCTGCAAACCCCAGAACCGCAGGAGCAGAGCCACATCCACAAAGGCAGAGAAAGCCACCACACAGCAAGGATTGACATGACGGCCCTCATCGGAGGCACACCGCAAAGACAGGTATCCCCCATGGGAAGGCCCCATAAGGCAAATCCTCTCGGAATGAACCGCGGGATGATCCCGAAGGATCCGGTAAAATTCAAAGATCCACGGAAATGCTGATGGATCCCCCGGAAAATCAGAAACAAAATCTGCAAAAAGAACCGGGTAACGACGGCATAAATATTTTCTTACCAACTTGACATCCATCATTCCTGCAGGAGTAGCCATGGAAGGCCTCCTGTCCGGCTCACGGGAATCACCTGAGAGGCCCGGGCCTCCATGAATCATCAGAATCCCCGGCGCCGGCTTGTCAACATGGCGGGGAATCGTCAATATCCCCCTGACAGAAACCCCATGAAGCTCAGCAATGACTGGTTCCGCAGAAAAACCACCGTACATGAGGCTCTCTGGATAATAAGTTTTCTGATTCAACGGATCTTTGATTTTTCTTTTTTCTCCTCTATCTCTTTTTTTATCTCGTCAAAACGACGATCCACTTCATCTTCATCAATTATGCTGTCGCCACCGTCAGCGTCGCTGTCATCAGACCACTCCCCGGAATCAAAAGGAGTAAAGCGTGAATTGACTTGAAAATATCCCAGCCGGGGACCTTCCCGAAAAAAAATGGCCCTGGTCCATAATTCCTGACGCATGGAAACCAGAATCTGCTCCGATGCTCCACCTCCCGACTCCTCAAACCGGAGGCTGTATTCCCCAGGCTCCAGCTTTGCACTCAGCTCCAGAGGACTCTCTGGAGAAACCGTGGAATTCTGAGCCAGAACCTTTCCATTCAGTGTCACTGTCACCTGCAGAGGTGTTTGTTCCTCCCATTTTTCTATGGTTTTTTCGCCCATAACCCGGGAAGATATTCCACCATTGACAACCCTGATGTTAATATTTACAGGTTTTTCCCTGGGAGCGCATCCCCACAGGAAAACCAACAGGATCATAACTGGCAATATACCCCGGCCAAAAACCCTCGACAGAATTTTCATGATTTTCCACCCCCGTCAATATTAATAAGACCACTGCCCCTGTTAATGACTAATCTCAGGCAGGAAAAAACTGTTTTTGTTGAATTGACATTATTATCACTTAAAACCCGGCAAGGTCAACCTTGAAGGTGGCGAAAATTTCCTTCAACAAAGAGGGGTTCATGACAAAACAGAAAAAATTAGGTTCAGTTTCCAACCTTCCCAAGGGAAAGAAGAAACCTTTCTGGGACAGGATATGGGACTACAAGCCATACATGATCGTGGGGATCATCATCATCCTGCTGATAATCATTTATTTTGCCATCCTCAAAAACATTGACCGCAACCCCGAAATCAACCCCACACCCACAGTGTCCCAGGAGAAAGCCCCGGATACCGGCACCCTTGAAGTTATCACCGAGCCTTCAGGGGCAAGAATCCAATTCAAAAATAAATTTCAAATGGCACCAACCACTTTTGAAAATATTCCCGAGGGTGAACATATTATAATCCTGAGCATGCCTGGCTACAGAACCGTAGAAAAAACCGTAACCATCGAAAAAGACTCCACAACCACCTTTGAATACCAGATGGAAAGGTAATCCGGGGAGTTCTACGGAACCCCGGAGTGCCTGGTGATAAAAAGATCCTCCACCGGCTTTTTTTGATTTTTCTAAACAACAAAACTCCCCGAACCAACATTATCCCGGCAGGAACTGGTTTCCCCAGGGGGAGAAATATAACTCTTTGCCAAAATGAATACCTGACTGTTATGGGTAATCAAAAAACAGCATACCAAACCTGTAAGGCAAAATTCAATGTATTCCAGGCAGAGAGAATGATTCCTGATTATTTTAAAAAACATGTAACAGCTGGCCCGAACTGTTGTCTAATTTGTTTGGGCAGCTTCAGAAAGACCATACGGGGAGAATGGTATGGAAAAAAATGAAGCGGGAAGGACTGCTTCCGGGTGGTCCTTCCCTCTGGAGCCCATGTCCCTGGGTGAAATCATCGACAACACCCTGTATGTGTTCCGGCACAGATGGAAGGACTATCTGATGATATCCCTCATCTATGCCACACCTATGATGGTGTTGTTTTTTATATCTTTTTCCCTGGGCCTCTCTGGAAAAAGATATGACTCCCCTGATGTGATTTTTTTCAACCTGACATCCAGCGCTGTTGGGTGGCTTCTTTATATGTTGCTTTCGGTAATGATTATCCGGATAACCCAGGGAATTGTCGAAGGAAAGGATTGGGATTTCAAGGAAGGTTTCAGGTTTCTCAGAAAAACCTTCATACCTTATGCTTTGACGATTTTTTTAAACGGCGTAGCGATAACCGGACTGGCCATAATTGCTCTGGGAGTGACCCTGCCTGCATTTTTCCTGACCCGGGAAGGCGGTCTTTCTGGAAGATTTTTATTTCTGATATATGTCATGGTAATTCTTGTCGGCTTCATGTATGCCCTGTCGATGCTTCTTCTGGTTTCCAGCGCGGCCCTCATTGAAGGAAACTTCTACGGTTCAGCCATATCCCGTTCCATAAAATTATTTAACACCAGCTGGGAAACCCGCTGGAAAATCATGACCCTGCCGGGGCTGACTCAACTGCTGATTATCATCCTTACGGCTTTCATTCCCATAATCGGATACTTTTTTATGATGCTCCTGACCCCAATACCAATAATCGCCCTGACACTGGTATATTACGATGTGCGGATCAGAACCGAAGGACTGGATCTGGAAATTGAAGCCGACAGAATCCTGGAGAGCGAAGGGAAGTTATCATAAGGCAGATCAGATCAGGGTTCGATATCCTCGGGAACATAAGCCCTGTTGGCGCTGATATAGTTTTCGATTCCCCGGGTTGTTTCCGAGGGGGGATGATATTTCACATAATAGATAAAATACCTCACCGCATTTTCATGATCCTGTTCCCGGCGGTAAATGCTACCGATAACATAATAAGGTTTCGGATCCCTGGGACTCAGGCTGATGGAATAACGCAACACTTCCTTGGCTTTGTCGGTCTGACCCACCACCTCCAGGAGGCTTCCGCCATGGAGCAGAATCACGGATTTAATCCTGGCGGGGACTGTCCCCGGCTTGTCGGCTTTCCAGATTATCTCGAAAAATCCGATGAGAAACAGAATTAATACCGACAGAGAAACAAACATATAAATATAATGAAGGCCGGTTTTTTTCTTTTTTTCCACTCCCCCAAGAGATTCCAGCGAAATTATTGCGTCCTTGAACTGGTCAGAAAACAGGTTCGCCTCTTGGATGTTGGACATCTCAAAGTTGGCTCCCTTTACCCTGGCATCATAGAAGGTGGCCTCCAGCAGGTTGGAATTTTCAAAGTGGCAACCGGTGCAGTCGGCGTTGGTAAAATCCGCTTCCACCAGACATGCTCCCTGGAACACGGATCCAATAAGGCTGGCGTTTCGAAAGCTGGCGCCGGTCATATTGGCCCGGTTGAACAAAGAACCCTGGAGCTTGGCCTTTTCCATATTGGCGTTGACAAAACGGGCCATTCGGGCCGTGCCCTTGATAAAAACCGCCTCTCGAAGATCAGCCCCGGAGAGATCAGTGCCGTCGAGGTTCGCCTTGAAAAGATTATAACCCTTCAGGTCAGCTCCCGAAAGGTCCGGCTTAATCTTGTAGTTGGCCGATCTCCAGTCATTCCAGTGATGAATGGAGGAGATCAGTATATCATAATGTTCCTGGTTCATTTTCCTGCCTGGAGGTAAAAATCATGCCGGGAAGTAATTTAACTATTTCCCATTTGCCCTGATTTCCCTCCATTTTTGTCCAGTGTTAACAAACTGTTAACACCTTGTCGGTTGTGAAGGGGAAACATGGTTGTTATAATAAAGTTGAGGGAGGAAACTCCCTCAATATCAGCTTTCTGGAGTGCACGCATCTTGGATAACTCAATCAAACATTCAACTATATCACTGCCCGCCTCAACCAACAGACACACTGTCAAGGCGGGAAAGTCCGGCGAATCCAATCCTTCCCATTCCCTTCCCCGGGATTTGGTGCAGGTGGACGGCGGTGAACCGAAGCAGAAGCTCACAGGTTTTGCCAGGGTGAAAAACTTCATCAACAGTGTCACTCCTGACATCACCATTGCCGCAACCGGCACTACCCTCATGTCCTTTGGCCTCAGCGGGCTTTCAGTGGCGTCCAAAAGCTCCATAGGTCGGCTGGCAGCCAGCTTCAGCCCCATGGCGGGCAAGATTCTGGGACTGGTCAGCGGGCCCACCGCATCGGTGGTTCCTTATGTCGCCGGGGTGGCGGCAGGACTCAACATGCTCAAGGGCGCCCGTCAGCTGTTCATGGGCAAGGGAATCCACGATAAAATCAACGGGGTTCTGGATGTGGGGCTTTCTGTGGCATGCACTGCCAGCATGATGCCTCCCCTGGTTCCAGCAGGCCTGGTGGCCACCGGGGTCATCGGCACGGCAAGAATCATCAGCGGGCTTATGAAAAAATCCCAAAAGGCCTGATATTACCCAGGAGCGTCAGTCATCATGGGGATCTTCTGGATCGTTTCTGTTTTCTGAATCTGTGTCGGTTTTTGATTTTCCCATCAGAATTATGTCATCTCCCTTTCCTTTGTCGTCCTGATGATTGGGGCCGGAGCTGTAGAGAAGAACACCATCGCCGGACTTTTCATATCCAAAGGAGCCTTCACTGTCATAAGGATCTGCTGGAATCTCCGACAAGTATCCCGGTGTTAATTGCGAGAGTTTATCCGGATACGAACCATAATCCCGGCGGTATTTATGCAGAGCTGTCATAATCATCAGTCCGTTGTAATATGTCTGCCGGTTATATGCCGTATGACACAGCCCCTCAAGATAACGGCAGGCCAGGGCTTCATAAATCGACAGCTTCCCGGGTTTCATGGATTTAACCGTATCGGGAAAGGCCACAGGATCCTTCCGGTATTCTTCCAGCACCTTGATCATCAACCCCCGGCTCACCTTTCTCTCTCTTTCCAGCAAAAAGGCAGCGGTATTTAGCTGGGGAGATTTTATCACCTGATCCATCATCATCTCGTTGGCATAAAAATGATAATCGAGCTGATATTCCATCGGCTCCGGGGCAATCCGCCACAGATTTGCCGACACAAAATCAACAACTTCCCCCGGCAAATCATCCCGGTTCATCAGGGCCGCCAGTTTTTCCCATGCCATCATTCCATAGCTTTTCTGAGCTATCCCCACAAGCCCGGAAAAACTCCCCCGATAATTCTCGTAAAGCCGGATGCTCTCCATATAACGCCGGGCCGCGCCCAAATACTGTTCCGACGATGACTCCATCATCCCGGAAATAAGCAGAAAATATCCCAGGGCCTGTATTTTCAGTTCATTTTCCACATTTGAAGAAGGATTTCCAGGATTTACAGGATCAAAATCAAAACCCGCCGGGACATTAAAAAATCCCAAAGCCATGAATCCCCTGGCAGAAAGCTCCAGGGATTCGGTGTTGTTTTCGAAAAACTCCTTCAGCTGTTTTTTTTGCTCCGGCCCGGGGCCTTTGGTGGCAATTTCTGTCAGCCGGGTTATTTTCTGGCTGTGATTCTCAGAACCTGCCGGCGATGAGTCCCCCTTCTGTTCAAGAGAGGAAAAATCCATTTTGACCGCGGCTTCCTGATAATATTTCCAGCCGTTGTTTTCATCTTCGATTCTGGATTTCTCCGCCAGCCGGCTTTCTACCCGTTCTACCGCCTGCCTGGCTTCAATGGAATAATCCGGGACTCTCCACACGGCGAAATAAAAGACAACACCGCCGATAATCAAAAGTAACGCTCCCAGGGCCAGAAATAGACAGCATCCGGAAGCAAATCCCTTGCGGGAAAGGGGAAGGGTTTTCATCTTCTGCCTCGTTTCAAGGTTCATGACAGGGACACAGAGTTTATATCTCCGCCATCCCTTCGGTCATATCCATTCCCGCCGGACACATTCTTTCCTTTTTTCTTTCCAGGTGCCGGCGATATAAACGGTATGCCACATACAGGCCGATAAGCACCACAAAGGCCGCCAGTATTGGCAGCAGAAACGACAGGGCCACCCCTGCCACGGCTCCGGCATCCTCGGCAAAGGACAGGAATGGATTGCCGGCCCCGGCGGAAAGGCTTGTGGAAGCCAGCCTCAAAGCTGCTTTTCGAACGTGAACCAGCTCCGAGAGAGAACCCCCGGCAATAATACCCAGAACCACCGCCAGGAGAGGGTCCATTTTTATGATGACCGTGGAGAAAAGAAGAGTGCCTGCCACGGGCTTGATAAAAAAACCAGCAGAATCAAGAAAATTATCCACCATGGGGATTTTATCCCCCATTATCTCAACCGCAGTTGCCACACCAAATACTATCATGGCCGGGTTTGACCCGATCCACTGAAAGTTTTCAGCAACATTTATATATCCGGACCGGGCCAGGAGCGACAAAACCAGGAGAGGCAGAAAAGCCCGCAACCCGGCACAGGCCGCCAGGGAAACTCCAAGACACACCTGAACCCCCACCGACAACCACAATGATGCATCACTCATAAATCTTCTCCAACAGTTATTGACATATCTATTATACAATAACCTGACACAGCCTTTCAACACCCGGCAAAGGGAATTACCCGGGCCGGCCAATAATTAATGTTGTTTTTTCTCCGATAGAAGGAATCTGTGAAAATCCTCTCAAAAAGGGTCATATAAAATCTAATCCGAAGTAAACAGATTGAACGGCAATTTGCTTAATTTTGCCATACAATGGAGGCAATGAATGAGTCTTGAATCAAAACTCCTGGAGTTGAGCAAGCTTCGGGACAAGGCAAAGCTGGGAGGCGGCACTAAAAGAATCGACGCCCAGCATGCCAAGGGAAAGCTGACCGCCAGGGAGAGGATTGACCTTCTGCTGGATGCCGACAGCTTTGAAGAGTTTGACATGTTTGTCAAACACCGTTGCAGTGATTTCGGCCTGGGGGATAAAAAAATCCCCTCCGACGGCGTAATCACAGGCTATGGAACCGTTGACAGCAGGCCGGTGTTTGTGTTTTCCCAGGACTTCACAGTGTTTGGAGGCTCCCTGTCCAAGACCTTTGCAGAAAAAATCTGCAAGGTGATGGATATGGCGGCAAAAATGGGAGCGCCCCTGATCGGCCTCAACGATTCGGGAGGTGCTCGAATCCAGGAAGGAGTTGACAGCCTGGCAGGCTATGCGGATATTTTCCTTCGAAATGTCCTCTACTCGGGAGTTGTCCCCCAGATCAGCGCCATTCTTGGCCCCTGCGCAGGAGGCGCCGTCTATTCACCGGCCATCACCGACTTTACCATTATGACCCGGGAAAACAGCTACATGTTTGTCACCGGCCCAAAGGTAGTCAAGACTGTCACCGGCGAAGATGTTACCAACGAAGAGTTAGGCGGCCCCATGGTTCACTGCTCCCGCTCCGGTGTGTCCCATTTTCTGGCGGAAACCGAGGAAGAAGCTATCCTGCTCATCCGCAAGCTCCTTTCGTATATTCCTCAGAACAACCTTGAAGACCCCCCCACCATGACATGTGAAGACCCGGTGAACCGGGCCGATGACAATTTGAACCAGATTGTCCCCGACAACCCCAACAAACCCTATGACATGAAAGAAATCATCGAAGCGGTGGTTGATTCCAGAGAGTTTCTGGAGATTCACCGGCTGTGGGCTCCCAACATCATTGTGGGGTTTGGCCGGTTCAACGGCAAATCCGTGGGGATCGTGGCCAACCAGCCCAAGAACCTGGCCGGAGTTCTGGACAACCAGTCATCCATCAAGGCTGCCCGGTTTGTCCGCTTCTGTGACGCCTTCAGTATCCCCGTGGTCACCTTTGTGGATGTCCCCGGGTTCATGCCGGGCACGGTCCAGGAGTATGGCGGAATCATCCGCAACGGGGCAAAGCTGTTATATGCCTATGCCGAGTGCACCATCCCCAAGATCACCGTCATCACCCGGAAGGCATACGGAGGTGCCTATGATGTGATGTCCTCCAAGCATATCCGGGGCGATCTCAACTATGCCTGGCCTTCGGCAGAGATTGCAGTGATGGGGCCCAAGGGAGCAGTGGAGATAATCTTCCGCAACGAACTCAAGGGGGAGGATCGGGAAGAAAAGGCCTCACAATTGGAAGCAGAATATCGAAGCAAGTTTGCCAACCCCTATGTGGCTGCGGAGAGGGGCTTTGTGGATGATGTCATCGAACCCCGGCAGACCCGGTTTCGCATCATCAAGGGGCTGGAAATGCTGGCTGCCAAGAAGGACAGCAATCCCGCCAAAAAACACGGAAATATTCCCCTTTAGGGAGGCATGATGGACACTCTCACAATGTTTATAAATACCGCAGGAGATCCGGCAGTCCAGACAAAAACCATCGGCGGATTGGATGCGATTTCTAAAAACCACGGCGACAAGCTGACCTTGCTGGGGATGGTGGTGGTTTTCTCAGGGCTGGTGATATTAACCCTGGTCCTGTATTCCCTCCCCGGTGTGATCAAATATATCCGCAACATCCATGAATCCATTTTTTCCCCGGAAAAAGCCCGGAAACAGACTCCCGACACAAATGAACAACCTCATATCACCGGTGAAGAAGCCGCGGCCATCTGTACAGCAATACTGTTGTATCACCGGATGCACATGGCGGATCGACGACAGAAGCTTACAATGCGTTCCGAGCTGAAAATGCTTTCACCCTGGGCCCTTGCGGGCAAAATTCAAAGAACCGGGCGCACCCTGAAATAACGGGCCCCGCCAGGAGGATAAAATGTATGAATACCAGTTTGTAATAAACGGAAACCAATATAATGTCAAGATTAATGATATTACCGAAACCCAGGCCAAGATTGATGTCAACGGCACTTTTTACAATGTTGACATAGCACAGCTCTTTGAAGCCAAAACTCCGAAGCTGGTCCGCAAGGAAGTGGTGGAATCTTCCATCGTCCGCCAGCCCCTCACCGACAAACCCGGCAAGGACCTGTCCCTGGGGATTGTCCGGGCGCCACTGCCGGGGGTTATCATCAAAATAATGGTCAAACCCGGCGACAAGGTAAAATCGGGACAGACCATATTAAAAATGGAAGCCATGAAGATGGAAAACGACATATCATCGCCCCTGGACGGCGAAGTGAAGGATATATTCGTCAAGGAAGGGGAAAGCGTTCTGGAGGGCGCAGAACTGGCCAAGATAGAATAGGAGATACTGCAAGTGGAAATCATCACAAATTTTTTAAGATCCACAGGTTTTTACCTTGCCACATACAGGCATATCATTATGATCATAATCGGGCTGATTTTCATATATCTTGCCATTGCCAAGGATTATGAACCTCTCCTGCTGGTTCCCATCGGTTTTGGAATCCTCATCGGGAACATCCCTTTCATGGCCGGGCAGAAATTAGGAATCTATGAAGCAGGAAGCGTCATGAACTATCTCTACTTCGGGGTCCTTCAGGGAATATATCCGCCCCTGATATTTCTGGGCATCGGGGCCATGACTGATTTTTCATCCCTGATATCCAACCCGAAATTACTGCTTCTGGGAGCAGCGGCCCAGGTGGGGATATTCATGACTCTGGCAGGTGCTCTGTTTCTGGGCTTCTCTCCGGCAGAGGCAGCATCCATCGGCATCATCGGAGGAGCCGACGGCCCTACTGCCATATTCCTGTCTTCAAAACTTGCGGAACACCTCATCGGGCCTATTGCCATCGCAGCTTATTCATATATGGCCCTGGTCCCGGTAATACAGCCCCCCATCATGAAGCTCCTCACTTCACCCGAGGAAAGACGGATCAAGATGAAACCCCCCAGGGCCGTATCCAAGACTGAGAAGATTGTTTTCCCCATTATTGCATTCCTGGTATGCGCCTTTATTGCCCCTGCATCCATTGTCCTTCTGGGGATGCTCTTCTTCGGCAACCTCCTGAAGGAATCAGGGGTAACCGAAAGACTGGCCAACACAGCCCGGAACGCCCTGGTGGATATTGTCACCATCCTCATCGGCGTTACTGTCGGGGCCAGCACCCAGGCGGATGTGTTTTTGACCATCGATTCCATCAAGATATTCGCCCTGGGAGCTTTGTCTTTTATCATAGCAACTGCAGGGGGGCTTATCTTTGCAAAAATCTTGAACCTCTTCCTAAAGGAAAAAATAAACCCCCTCATCGGGGCAGCAGGGGTTTCCGCAGTGCCGGACTCTGCCCGGGTGGTGCATACCGTGGGCCTCAGGGAAGACCCCACCAACTTCCTCCTGATGCATGCCATGGGCCCCAACGTGGCTGGGGTTATCGGGTCGGCCATCGCTGCGGGAATACTCTGGTCAACCATGTCGATGCTTCTAAGATAGGTGATCCGGAAATATCAGCCTCTGGGCCGGTGGGTTCCTGCAGGGGCTTTGTAAAACTGGTACATCCGGGAAGAGAGATGTTCCCCCAGCACCTGATCCGACAGCTGGGACGGTTTCATACCGATCATCATCATAGCCAGGGTGACAATTTTTCTTTTGGTATCCGGAACCGTATCAGGAGTTGAGGTTTCCATCTCATTGACAACTTCCCGGTAAAGGTCATTTATTATTTTTTTTCTGACAGCCCGGAACATATCCCCCGCCAGGGATGGAATCCTGTTGCAGGCATCAGAATAAGACAGCCACGGGTTTTCTTCCAGCAGGTGGATAAGGTTTTCCCGGTTTTTCTCTTCCACTTTGATCTGACAGAAGACACACAGGGTCTGTCCCTTTGGCACCAGCACACCACAGGCGGGACAAGGTGATGCCCCCTGTTTTTTCATCCACCGATCATATTTATACTTTTCCCGAAGAAACCCCGCCATCAGCACCCTTGCCTTTTCATCCCGGATTTCCCCGATGATTGCCTGGATCTTCCTTTCGTCCCCCGCGGGAAGTTTCATACTCCGGGGGTCATAGACTCCTTTTGCCTTCTTGTTTTTCTTCTCCATCAGAAGCCCCGGCCTGGGAACAAAACGGATATGCCTGATGGAGTCATCTCCCAGAAGCTCCCGGAACCTTTGGATATATTTCAGCTGAAAATGGCTGAGTTCTGTAGCCCATATGGGATCCTTCACCCCCACAAACAAGGTGTCCCCTTTTATGCGGTAAGGCCTGCTGATGGCCGCCACCTGAGGCCCGCATACCTGGCTCCAAAACTCAAGAGCACGGTAACGATCAAAGGCCGGGGACAAATCCAGCTGAGCCTTCATGCTGGTCAGGCAGTCTTTCAGGGATACTAACTGCAAGGGGTAATCCTCCCTTCGTTTACCTGAAATATTGAAATACCATCAATCCCGTCAAAGTATCGAGGTATGCAGGTTGCGGCATATATCACCTGCCGGTTTCCTGCAAGGTGATTGAGAAAAAGCCGAACCCTGTCCGGGTCAAATTCATTGAGGCAGTCATCCATCAGGATCACTGGTTCCCTCTGGAGTTTCCGGGATAAAACCACGGCCTCGGCAAGTTTAAGGACTGCCGCCGCGGTGCGGATCTCCCCCAGAGAGGCAAATTTCTTCAGGGGGCCGTTATAGCTGATCATTTCCAGGTCATCCCGGTGAGGCCCTGCCATGGTATGTGCCCGGCGATCCTCAAGCCTTTTCAGGGAGCCGAGAGTTTTTCGAAAACTGTCCCGGACATCCTCCTGACCGGACTTTCCCGGTTTTAATGCCGTTGAACGATAGGAAACCGCCGGGGGTTCGCCCCGGAATATCTCCCGATACAGGGATTCAAACTCCTCCCGGAGTTGTTTGATTATATCCATTCGGCTCAACATTACCCCGGCCCCCAGGAACACCAGCCGATCCAGATAAACTTCCCCCAGCCGGGGATCCCGTTTTCCCGGAGGTATTTTCAGCCATGCATTGCGGGCCTCTAATACTTTTTTATATTCCCGCAAATCTACAACATAAGAAGGATTTACCCGGCTGCATAAAAGATCCAGAAACCGCCGGCGCAACTGGGGATCACCCCGGACAATGTCCAGATCGTCCACTGTGAGGAGAACCATAGGGGCAAGGCCGATAAAATCCGACAACCGGGAAACCGGGGTTTTGTTGTGCCGGATTATCTTTCGCAGGACTCCTGATGAGTGATTATCCCAAATGATTTCCAGACTGAAGGATATTTCCCCTTCGGTGAATTCCCCGGCAACCCGGGAATACCCGGCCCCCGGCGGGAGTGCGTCTTCCTCCCGGCTTGTCCTATAGGGCCGTCCCAGTCCCAGCAGGTAGAGAGCCTCGATGCAGTTGGACTTGCCCTGGGCGTTTTTTCCCACCAACAGGTTGAACCCCGAGCCTGGCTCAAGGGTTTCCTTTTGGTAATTGCGGAAATTTTCTATGGTGAGCTTATTTACAATCATGGTAATATTCCGTGAAGTCCCGGAATAGCGGTTTTTGTCCTGCCCCGGATAAATCCCTTCCCTTCTCTTGAAGGTATCTGACTGCGGACTGCCAATATTCAACGGGATGATTGTTATTGCAGGAGAGAAATATCCATTTGAACTATTCAAAAAAATATGACTTGATAGTGGTGGGAGCAGGTCACGCCGGAGTGGAGGCGGCTCTTGCCAGTGCCAGGATGGGTGCCAGAACTCTTTGTTGTACCATAAACATGGATACAGTGGCCCTGATGCCCTGCAATCCTTCCATCGGCGGCCCCGCCAAAGGTCAGCTCTGCCGGGAAGTGGATGCCCTGGGAGGATCCATGGGAAAGGTCATCGACGAAACCCATATACATATCAGGATGCTCAACACCGGCAAAGGGCCTGCTGTTCAGGCACTGCGGGCACAGGCGGATCGCAGGGATTATCAATACCGGTTCAAGGAGATCCTGGAAGGCACCGATAACCTGGACATGAAACAGGAAACAGTGACGGAAATACTGGTGAAGGGGAATCAAGTCGCCGGGGTGAGGACCGCCACCGGCTGGGAATACCTGAGCCGGGCCGTTGTGGTTACCACCGGGACATTCCTCCGGGGACTTATTCATATAGGAGGATATACCTGTCCAGGAGGCCGTTCAGGAGAACTGCCGTCAATGGAGCTTTCCCGGTGTCTTGCAGGGCTGGGCTTTGATCTGGGCCGCCTGAAGACCGGCACTGTTCCCAGGGTTGACAGCCGAACCATCGATTTTTCCAAAACCACTCCCCAGTATCCGGATCTGCTTCCCCACCGGTTTTCCTTCGATACCATACCACAGGTGAAGCCCGACCAGGTGCCATGCCACCTGACATACACCACCACAGAAACTGTCAGGATAATAATGGCCAACATCCACCGATCCCCTCTTCACGGGGATCACCGTACCATCGAAGGAACAGGCCCCCGATACTGTCCTTCCATCGAGGATAAACTCCTGCGGTTTCCCGGCAGAGATCGGCATCAGGTCTTTCTGGAACCCGAAGGCAGACATACCCGGGAGATTTATGTTCAGGGGCTTTCCACCAGCCTTCCCATAGATGTTCAGGAGCTTTACATCAAAACCGTGGAGGGCATGGAAAAAGCCGAGATAATGCGTCCCGGCTACGCCATTGAATATGATTACATCCCCCCCACTCAGCTTCATCCCTGGCTGGAAACACGAAGAATAAAGGGATTGTATATGGCAGGACAGATAAACGGGACATCGGGTTACGAGGAAGCAGCTTTTCAGGGGATAATCGCCGGAATCAACGGGGTCCTGGGTCTTGATGGGAAGGATCCCCTGATTCTCAGCCGGGATCAGGCTTACGGCGGGGTGTTGATTGACGACCTGGTGACCCTGGGAACCCGGGAGCCTTACCGGATGTTTTCATCCCGGTGCGAATACCGCCTCACCATGCGCCAGGACAATGCCGATGAGCGGTTGACTCCTATGGGATACCGCCTGGGGCTTATCCCCGAAGAGCGCTACCGCAGGTTCACAGAAAAGATGGATCGAATCCACCGGGAGATGGAACGGTTGGAGGGAATCCGGGTAAAGGGGAATGAAGCAGAAGAACTTTCTGAGCTGTTTGAAACCCCGGTTTCGCCGGGAGTGACATATGCGGAGCTTCTGAAACGGCCCCAGGTCAAATACCGGCAATTAAACCGCCAGGATCCATCAGCGCCGGAGATTGTTGACGGGCTTGATGTCCCCGGCGAAGGATTTATCACCAGAATTGAAGCAGAACAGGTGGAGATTCGCATCAAATACCAGGGCTATATTGCCCGGCAACAGGAACAGATCGAAAAATTCCACCAGACAGAAGAAATCCTGATACCGCCAGATATTAACTATGAAGAGATTTCCTCCCTGCGGTGCGAGTCCCGGGAGAAACTGCAGAAGATCAAACCCCGATCCATCGGACAGGCCTCCCGCATATCAGGCATAACACCCTCGGATGTATCCATCATTCTGATGTTTCTGAAAAAAACAAGGGTATTGTTATAACAGCTGATGCCGGAGATTTAACAGGCGTTACC
Organism: uncultured bacterium; assembly: GCA_964396845.1. GTDB lineage: Bacteria > Vulcanimicrobiota > JAJTBE01 > JAJTBE01 > CAYNGH01 > CAYNGH01. The sequence continues at coordinate 49,076 of CAYNGH010000003.1, forward strand.
GGGTAAGGCTTCCCGGCACCGGCTCATATTTATCCACCGATACGATCTCCCGGCGGGCTGTTCTGCCGCCACCGGAAAAAACCCGGCTCACCCTGACCTTGTATCCATCTGTCCCCCTGGAGGAAATCCCCATGGGATCTCCATCATCGGCAGGAACATCGGGATACCGTGGAGCTGGATAGACTTTAAGGGTTTCCACCTCCACGGATATTTTTTCTTCCAATTCCCTGGGGGATATGAACCGGACAAACAGACGCCGGTTCTGAATTTCACAAACAATTTTCACTGGAAGATCGTGAGGATTCTTAAATTTCAGATCGATTTCGCCGGTCTTTTCCAGATATATGGCCGCATCCAACCCCGGCCCCACCGAATCTATCTTCCAGAGATGAGGAGTCCTTTCGATGATATCCATGCCCGAAAGAAGAGCAGCATTGTAAAGGGTGGATGACAGCTGGCAAAGCCCCCCGCCGGGAGTGTCCACCATTCTCCCCATGAATATGGTGGGAGCACCGCGGTAACCCCAGCTCCTGAGCCTTTCCCCGACAATCTCATTGAAGGAGAAGACCTCTCCCGGCTTCAGGATAGTGCCGTCAATCTTTGCCGTGGCAATGTAAAGGTTGTCAATCTGGGATTGAGCCCTGCCCTCCAGGGAAGTGGTAAAGCCGGCAATTTCAAACTCCCGGGTCATATTGACAGTGGCCCACAGAAACAGCCCCAGAAGAACCAGGACCACAATGAACAGGGCAATCCGCCTGCCGGTCATAAAAATCGGCTTCCCTTCAATGATACTGTCGGCGGGCCTGGTCAGGCAGGATAAAGCTCCCTGATAACCTCCAGATCCCGCAGGGCGTCTTCATGCCTGGGATCCAGCTCCACAGCCCGTTCCATGAACTCCCTGGCTGTCTTGAACTGTTCCATCTCTGCATATATATAGCCCATAAGGTAGTAAATCTCCGGGTTTTTGCTGTCATACTGCATGGCATATCGAAGCTGTTCCAGGGCTTTGTCCTGCTCGCCGGTTTCGTCATACAGGTTGCCCATCATTATCCAGGCCCGGATGTTTTGAGGATCATATATCAAGGCATTCCTGCAACATTCCAGTGCCTGATCATACTTTTCCACATTGGTGTTGATTTCTGCCAGATCCAGAAGAGCCTCGCTGTTGCGGGGGTTCAATTTGACCGCTTCGTTGAGTTCCTCAAGGGCTCCCTTCAGATCGCCCTTCTCCGCCAACTCCCTACCCCGTTCGAGGTGGATTGAAGAAGCCTTGAGATCAAGATCAGCCATTTTATCCTCCTGCCCTTTCGGGAAAATTAATATCTCATATAATGCCCGCCACAAGACAACGAACCGACAGGATTATATTCTTCTACCCCCTGTGGGTCTATCCTGCCTGATTAACCCAGGGCATAACTGGTTTTAAAAACTGGTTATAAATTCCATTATCACCTGATGGACTCTTCACTTGGCGCTGTCGCCAATGGGAATCCACATGATATATTTTACCCAGTCAGGGGCCAACTCCATTATTCTTTCACCGCCAAACATGAAAACAAATATGTCCCGCAAAAGATACCTGGCATCCTGGGGGTTCTTAGCCTTGTCGATATAATCAAACAACCTGTACTGAACAACAAGATACTCGCCCCTTCTTTCCTTCACCAGCCCCAGAGGAGTTGCCACCAGATTGGTTTCCGGATCAGACATGACCACGATGGGCTCTATGCTCATTTCCTTTTCCCGAACCTTCACCAGCAGAGATCGGATACCGAAGTCCGACAGCCTCCCCTCAAACTGCTGTGGGGTGAACTCCCGGAATATGTGGTGCCATTGCCGGGGAAGCCTGAAGTTCATCATATGCCGGGCGGGTTCGTATTCCTTGTAAACCGGGGTAAAGGGCATGGACATATTGCTCTGGGAGTCATGTTCAAAAAATATCACCCGGCCTCCTTCGGCTACATAGGATCGAATCAAATAATTAAAATTGCGGATTGTTTCCGCAGCCCCCGGAGCAACCACCAGCAACCTGGGCAGAGATCTCCTCCCCTGCTGAAGATTTTCAATCTCCCTGGTCAGTATTTCCTGGCTGAAAGGGATAAAGTCAATCCCTAATTCAGATAAAACCCCGGAAATTTTTTTCCCGGCCCGTCTTCCCTCTGCTAAAATTACTGTGGTATTAAAACTGGGCCGTAGTTTCTGGAAAAGAACTATTCGAATGCCGAAGTAGCCCATCAGAAGATAAACCAGAGTCAGGATTACAGCAAGACGTGCCCTGGCGGGATCCGCCACATCAGGAACAAGATCCTGGGGGGTTTTCCCCGGAACATAGGAATCACCCTTGAAACCGGTAATCTCATCGATGGGGATATTATATCGGATATTAAACAAATCCCCCTGTATCACTGGTTTGCGGTCAATCTCAATGTGAAAGCTCTTAAATATCCATCCCCCGTCTTCAAAATGCTCAAAATTGTCATATTCCGCCCGGGCATAAAGTTTGCCCATGGGATCCAGCAGGTCTATCCGCCGGATGTAACGATTGTCGTCGTTGGACACATAAAGCTTGAAATGCCCATAATCATTGCTTTTAACATCCACGATGACTATCTGATGATCCCCCATCATGAACCGTCCCAGAAATTCTGTCTTCCACTGGGGATCCCTGACCTTGATGTAAAAGGGAAAGACAAGATGCATGGGGTTGTCCCGGTTGAAAACAACATTGTTGTCACTGTCCACTGATTCCGCTCTGGTGTATGCGGTAATAACTCGACGGCTCTCCATCTCTTCTTCGGGGATGGGAATCTTTTTAATGGGAATGGTCTGGCGAACCCCTAAAGATGGCCTGGGTCTTTGCCGGGGAGTCGGCTGTTCGTCTTTCTTAAGAGAAGGAACCAGCTCCACAAAATCGTTCTTTAACCTGAGCAGGTAACCATCCTGGCTGAAGAAATTAAAAAAATAGCCTCCTTCCGGGCTGGCAAAAAGCAGGATGTTAAAAACCCTGGGATGCCGGTGAAAATTGATTATCCCCACAGGCCGGGTAAACCGGATATCTTCATGGGGGGGCAGTATCCCCCTCATCAGGAAAGGATGCTTCCGCACCGTCAACAGGTCTGCTTCCATGCTCTGGATATTGTCATTGGCCTGGAAAATCTCCTGAATGATTGTATCGGGATCCTTCTCATAATCCTCATCATCAGCCAGTGCCGGAGAAACGGAAAAAAGAAAGAAGGCCAGCAGGCATATAAACACCAGAAAGCAGAAAGTCTGGAAACCCCGGGGCTTCAGTGTTGTTGATTGTCCTCTCCACAAAGGCAAAATAAAGAACACCTTTCTTCTTGCAGCTACATAAAAGCAACCCGGCAATTAATGCCCGGGTCACTTCTCCTGCTCTTCTTCATCTTCCCCGGCATCATTTTGTTTTACAGGCTGTTTTACTCCCATCATATCCATAAGCCAGGTGGGAGCGAACAACAGATTCTTTTCTTTGCCGAATATATATTCCAGCAGATCTCTTAGCATCTTTTCCGCAGTGGCCGAGGTGAACTTCAGCTTTACAATTGCCTCCAACAGACGATACTGGATGATCATATACTCACCCTTGCCCTCCCGGACCATGCAGATAGAAGCCGCCGTCAGATTGGTTCTCTCGTTTACCACCACCAGGATGGGATCGATTTCCAGGTTCTCTTCATGGATCTTGGCAATAAGTTCATAGGGAAGGAAAGCAGTGGTCCTCTTCTGGATCTCCTCTGCGGATGTGAGCTTCCATATCTTTTCCCAGTTGGGCATAATCACATAAGTATTGTCGGGATCTGACCGGTCAAGGGGAACAAAGGTGGGAGTGAAAGGCATATCCTGAGCCTGCTCAACCCCATGGTCAAAGAATACCACCCGGCCACCGTCCCGGACATAGGTCTTGAGCAGGAAGTTATATCCCTTGGACTGAGAAGACATACCCGGCGCTACAAATACAACCCTGGGTCTTTTCTTCTTTTTGAAGTCCAGCAGTTCCCTCTCCTGGGTCAGTTTCTGGGGAGTGAAGGGAGTGAAATGAATTCCCAGCTTTTCAAACACCGGGGAAATCTTCTCTTCGGCTCGGTTCCCCTCCACAAGGATAACCTCCCGGCTGAAGGCGGGACGTTCTGCCTTGTAGAACCAGTAACGGTAACCGATGATGACCAGAACCACCAGAAGGAACAGAACCAGGAAAATCAGCCCCACTGTCAGGAAGGGGCCTCCCCGCCATATCTGATCATTCTTGTCAACCTTGGGAGCTTCAGTAGTCTGAGGTCTTTCCCTGGGTTCATCCTGGTTGCTCAACAGGGTTTTATCATTCAGAGTCGCCCGCAACACAGGAAGCCCGTGCATGTATATATCACATACAGTATAAAGTCGGCCCCCCTTGATGAAAGAATAAAAATTCCTGTAGGTGGCTCTGGCATAGACCAGGTCATCCCGATCCAGCCTTTCCACCTGGATTACATCCCGGTTCTCATCGGCGGTTATAAAAATCCGGGACTTGCCGTAAGTGGGGCTGTCAATCTCAACCACATAGCATTCCATGTTCATCAGGGTCCGCTTCCCCATATAACGCATTTCCTGGGTCGCCTCAAAAGGCTTGAAGGCATAAGGAAAAAGCAGGTTCAGGGGGTTTTCTCTGTTGGAAACCAGGCTTCCGTCAGGATTATGATCAAAGAGAGTCAGGTTGTATATGTTTTCATATTCAACCCCTTCACTGTCTTTTGGAATATGCACCCCTATCTCTTCAAAGCCCGGATTAAGGCGGAACTGGTAGCCATCAGTGCTGGTAAAAGTATAGAAATATCTCCCCCGGCCCCGGTCATACATTTGAAGCTGATATCTCTTGGGTGCCCGGACATAATGGATGTATGACTTGGCGTTAAGATAACCTACTTCATCGAAGTGAGGCAGGACATTTCTCATGAAATCCGGGTTCAACCTGTCGATGGTAAGCTCCGACTCATAGCTGACAAAGCGGGCCTTCACATCCCATATCTCCTTGATCAGCTTGCCGGCATCAATCTCTTCTTCTTCGTCGGAATCCTCGGCTTCTTCAGTAACAACCGGTGTGGCATCCGCTTCAGGTTCATCACCGGGGGGGCCGGATCCACACGATATGGCACAGGTCAACAGAAAAACCAACAGCAACAAAACCACCGGCACAAGTAATACCAGGCGGCATCTTCTCTCCCTGTCGGGGCTGCTGCTTCCCCTGTTGCAAAATATAGTCTGTATCATAAATTATGGCTTGATAATTTATATTTTTATTTACATCCGTTGCCTGTTTCACCTCAACATTTCGAAAAAACTCCCCCATGTCCTCTTTGTGCCCGGAAGAATGACCACAAGACGCCAGTTTTTCTTATGCTCCCATACATTGGTGTTCGGTTAAGCAATATAAGCTTGTAGCTGTGCCGTCTGGATGGGGTTTCTCCCGCTGTCTTTCTCCTGCTTCAGGGAGGTTTGCTCCATGTCGCCTCACAGATTCCTTTCCCTCCGGGATACGCCGTCCCTGGCGCGCCCGGAGCATCGGACATCGTGTCCGATGAAGGAATCCTGTGGACTCCCTGTCGCACTCCCTGGGCAGGAGAATAATGCGTTTCAAAACCCCAACCCTGACTGTCTGGACATTGATGGAGCAATGATTGCAATCTTAACCGAACACGGATGTGCCCCCATATTGTGTTTTGTTGCCAACAGGAGTAATTTGTATTACAATATCATGGAATATTTTAAAGAAAATTCAGTATTTTCCTGTGGGTGGGATGACTCACCCCAGTGAATGCAATACCCGGGCAGACCCTGATTTGAGAGGATGATTCTTATGAAACGAGCCAGGTGCCTTCTGGGCATATTGATATTAGTCCTGGTGATTCTTTATCTGTCAGGAAAACCCGGCCCCGACAATAAAATTACCCCGGTCCCTGACAGCAACACCATTATCAACGATTTGTCCAGGAGTGATCAATCCCTGTGGGCAAAAGGTGAATTTGTGGTGGACTTCAAGGATCAGACCACCTGGGATGAAATCAGGAAGCTGGAAGAAGCCCTTGGGGTGAATATGGAATATGTCAGCCCCCATTCTAAAAAAGCCCGAATTATGAGAGGATATGCCGGGGATAATATTTCTGAAGTTCTGGCCCGCTTAAAATCTGACCCCAGGGTAGAATATGCCGAGCCGGATTATTACTACCATATCTTTGACTCGGACAAAATGGCAAATCCCAACGATCCATTTTATAAATACCAGTGGAACTTTGAAAAGATCAATGTCCGGGATGCCTGGAACATCAGCCGGGGCGACGGGGTAACCGTTGCGGTGATTGATACCGGGGTGGCATTTCGGGATCACGGCCGGTTCCACCGCCTGGAGGACCTGGAAAACACAAGGTTTGTAAAGGGATACGACTTCATCCACAACAACAACCTGCCCCTGGATGATCATGGCCACGGAAGTCATGTGGCCGGCACAATTGCTCAGTCCACCAACAACGGCAAGGGTGTCGCCGGGATAGCCTACAATGCCCGGATAATGCCCCTGAAGGTGCTCTCCGCCAACGGCTACGGGCGCACTTCGGACATTGCCGATGCGGTTCGATATGCTGCAGATAACGGTGCTCAGGTGATAAACATGAGCCTCGGGGGATCCTTCCCCAGCCTTGTGTTAAAATCTGCCTGTGACTATGCCTGGAAAAAGGGAGTGGTGATAGTCTGCGCCGCGGGCAACTCCAGCACATCCCGCCCCAGCTATCCCGCAGCTTTTTCCTCGTGTTTGTCGGTTTCCGCCACCCGCTATGATGACAAGTTAGCGCCTTATTCAAACCGAGGGCCTTTCATCGACATCGCCGCACCGGGTGGAGATACCACAGTGGATCAGAACAACGACGGCAAGCCCGACGGTATAATGCAGAACACCATAATGATAGGAAACCCGGAAAAAGAAGGATATTATATCTTCCAGGGCACTTCCATGGCTTCTCCCCACGTGGCGGGAATTGCAGCAATGCTGATTTCCGCGGGAGTCGGGAACAACCGGGAAGTGGTTTCCATCCTCAAAAAAACCGCCCGCCGGGACGGGCTTCCCTTAAAAGAAGGATACGGAGCGGGGATTGTCGATGCCCGGAAAGCCCTGATTCATGCCACAGTAAACCGGGGCTGGATGAAACTGGGGGTGGCGATTATTGTGGTGGTAGTATTGATTCTTCTGCTGGGAAGCACATCCGCCAATAAAATTATCTACTCCCCCTTGTTCTATATTTCATGGCTTTTTGGATCCACGGGTCTTTTCTTCCTGCCGGCCATAATTGCAAAGCCCTTCCCCGGAATGGAGCTGTTAACCAGAGGATTTACCCGCTGGGATTTCCTGATTTCAGGGCCTGGCCCTCACAACCCCCTGTTTTTAAGCATTCTGGCCCCGGTGATCCTTTCAGTGCTACTGTATAAAACCCCCTGGCAGAACCTGGCGGCAGGATTCACCACTGGTGTGGCGGGTGCTATTCTGTGGGCACTGCTGTTCTCCAGAGCTGATGTGGCGTGGATTCCCGGCACCCTGATTCTGGATAAACTGTGGCTGATTATTAATTTTGCCGGGGGTTTGTTTCTGGCATATCTGGTAATCACACCGGGAGAGAAAAAACAATGCCCAGGGGAGGCTGAATAATGTTCGAAAAATCATTGAAGGGAACCGTGAAAAAACGCGAGGTTGAAGGCGGAGTCTGGGTGTTGGAAACCGAGGACAAGAAAATATACCAGCTCAAGGACGGCCCGGCGGATCTTTATCAGGACGGGGTGAAGGTTACCCTTGAAGGAAAGGTTCGAAAAGACCTGATGGGTTTCGGTATGTCCGGCCCCATTTTTGAAGTTAAAAAAGTCCGCTGATTTTTTAGCCGGTGAACCGGCATTGCCGGGCTTTTGTTCAGCTTCCGGCGTAAGCTGACATGAGCCGTCAGCCTTTTGCCCCGTTTTGCAACAGCAGTTCTGCTATCTTTTCATGCCTTTCGTTAACTGCCAGCTGATAAGGAGTCTGGCCGATAAGATCCCTGGCGTTGACTTTGGCCCCTTTTTTTACAAGCATCCGGGCAATCTCCAGATCGCCTTCCTTGGCAGCATAATGAAGAGGAGTGCGATCCACCTTGTCCCGGGTATTCACCTTTGCCCCCCGAATCATCAGCAAACGGGCAACCCCGGTTTCACCGTTGGCCGCGGCACAGTGAAGAGGAGTGCGATCCACCTTGTTCCGGGCGTTCATATCCGCATCCAGGGCCAGGAGTATCGCTGCCACTTCCTTTCCGCTGGCCATGTGCAGAGGAGTATCCCCGTTGTTGTCCCGGGCGTTCACATCGGCACCGCAGGAAATCAGCATATCTGCAGCCTCGGGGTTTCCCATCATGGATGCCCGGTGCAAGGGATTGCATCCATCCCGATCCCTGACATTGCAGTCGGCTCCCTTATCGATGAGTTTGGCGATAACCCGGGTCAGCCCCATCAGCGCGGCAATATGCATAAGAGTACTGCCACTGTCATCAAGATCATTAATATTAAAACCCCTGGTTAAGAGATACAGGGCCACTTCCTCATGGCCTGTTCTCAAAGCCCAGCGAAGAGGAGTGTTGCCGAATTTATCCCGGCGATCAAGATTGGCCCGCTTTTCCACCAGCATCCTTGCCACCTCGGGACTGGTGGCCACATGAAGAGGCGTACGTCCGTCGGTGTCGGTGGCATCCACATCGGCACCGCCCCACAGCAAGGCTTCAGTTATGGCAGGAAATCCCGCCACCGAGGCAAGATGCAGGGGGCTATATCCCTGGGAGTCCCTCAGGTTCACCAGGCTTTCGTTTTTTAACAACAGGGTTTTTATGCGGTCAGGATTACCTCCGGTTACAATCTCTTCCCTCAGCTCCTGACTGTCGCTCCTGTTGAACATACCAAACATCAGCACACCCCCCATTTACCTTACTGCACAACTGCAATGCCTGCCATCACATATCCATCATCTTTCTGATGGTTGAAGGAACCTCGTCCCGGAGGGACTGATCCCCTGACAGAGCATCGCTGATATGTTTCCTGCCCATATCTTCCTTGCCTGACTCCACCAGGGATATCCCCAGAAACAGCCTGGCCCGGTTGTCGCCGGGGTCAAGCCTGAGAGCCTCTTCAAAGCATTTTTTTGCTTCCTCGAAACGATATAGCTTCACCAGGGCATAGCCTTTGTATTTATATGCCCGGATATAATCCGAATCTTTTTTGATGGCGGTGTCAAAACTCTTGATGGAATCATCATGCTGACCGGCCCGCCCCTGAGCATAACCCAGATTGAACCATATGTCCGGGGAATCAGGCAACGCTGCCAGGGCCTTGCGATAAGTCCCCAGGGCATAATTGAACTTGCCTGTATCAAGATATACATTGGATATCATAACCCAGGCATCGATGTTGGTCTTGTCGATTTCCACCGCCTTCTGAAGCAGGGGCATCCCGCTGTTGATGTCCCCTTTTTCCAGCAAGGCCGCTCCCCTCTGGACAAGATCCCTGGAACGGGTTGCAGGATCCGTGGTTTCCGGCTGGGCCTGACAGAAGCCATGAGTTGCAGTTAATGCCAGAAAGACCGTCAATATGGCAATTACCCTGATTGATGTGTTACAGATTATACTAAAATCTTTCAATTCAAATACCTCCGGTGGTTATATTCTGGTAGATTCCGACCGAGCGCCGATAACTCTGCCGGGACATCCTTCCATCACACAGCCCGGCGCAACATTGCGATCCACCGATGTGCCCGGCGCAACAATCACATTATCGCCAATCTCGATATTAGGGGATACAGCTCCGCCAATACCGATGAGAACCCCACGGCCAATTCTTACCATCCCTCCCAGGTGAGATCCCGGCGCCATGTGGGAAAACTCCCCCAGCCGGCAATCATGGCTGATGGAACAGTTCTGGGTGATAAAAGTCCCCCGGCTTATGGTACTGCGGATTGACACCAACGAATGAGCCTCCACCACACAACCATCTTCAATAAGGGCATTTTTGGATATACAAGCCCTGGGATGAATAGCGGATATGGGCTTCAGCCCTGCATCGACAGCCCTTTGAAAAAGCTGTGCCCTCAGATGAGGCTCCCCCACCGATACAATAAAATTATTCACTCCCCGGCGGGCAATTTCTGCCAGCATATTAGTCCTGCCCAACACCGGCAGACCGTCAATCTTTTTTCCGTCAAGGGCAGGATTATCATCCAGGTAACCTTCAATCTCCAGCTTTTCAATTTTTTCCAGAATCTCCCGGATAACCCCGGAATACTGTCCGGCGCCGATTATGACGCACTTGCGGGGCCTGCTGGAAAAGAGAATATAGGTTTCCACATCTTCATGGGTGATGGTGTCCCCCCGGGAAGGCTTGATGTCCGCCAGGTTTATTCCCGCCTGACGCGCTCTCCGCCGTGCCCTGGGTGATGCCTTGATCCCGGGAGCTTCTGAAGAGTGCATAGGGGCATGCATCATCCGTTGAATCTCCATGGTGGCGGGGCCTGGCTCTCCCTGATCATCGGCGGCAACCGGCTCCTCCAGTTCTTTTGATTCAACTTCAGGGATTTTCTGTGCATCCTTTCGCCGGGCTATCTCGTCCAACAGCCCCCGGATATTTTCATCTTTCCCCCCGATAATCCCCACCGCCTCTGCAATGGGAACCCTGGCACCCTCTCCGGCAATGATTTTCTTGAGTATTCCCCGGTTTTCTGCTTCCACCTCGACGGAAGCCTTATCGGTTACCATCTCGAAAAGGGGATCCCCGATATCCACCGGCTGACCTTCACCCACAAACCAGTGGACAATCCTGCCCTGGGTCATGTTGGCACCAAGTTTTGGAAGGAAAATTTCATATGCCATGGCGTTTCTCCAGAATAATATAGATACCAGATAAATTTTTGATTGATGACAGTTTTCCTTTACAACAGGAGAAATATCGTAAATACAATCCAAAACAAGACTTACGCATTTTTTATTTTCGGGGGAACCTTGCAGTCAGGGCTGGGGTTTCGAAAGGCATTATTCTCCTGCCCAGGGGGTGGGACAGGAAGTTCACAGGATTCCTTCATCGGACACGATGTCCGATACTCCGGGAGCGCCAGGTACGGCGTATTCCGGAGGGAAAGGAATCTGTGAGGCGACATGGAGCAAACCGCCCCAAAGCAGGAAAGACACCATCCAGACGGCACAGCTACTGAGTTATATTACTTAACCGAACACCAGTTTAATAAGCTTAAAGTGGATGTCTATGGGTTTTCCAGTGCATCGTATCAACAGAATAACATTTCATCACATTTATAAGGGGATCCGTTTTTTAATGGTGCTTATGACACCTACAAAAGAGTATAGAGGCCAGACATATCTGTCAGAAACATTCAACGAACCCCGCGGGAAGAACAAAATGCATATAGGATGCCCCTGGTGGTGGCGACATAGAGAAAGCCATCGGAAACCACCGGTGAGGTGCGAATCGGCGAATCCAGGCGGTATTTCCACAGTTCTTCACCAGTTTCCAGATCCCGGCAATAAACATAGCCAGAGTTGGATCCGATAAAAATCAGCCTGTTGCCGGTAATAACCGGGGTTGAGAAAATAGAATCCACCAGCCGGATTCGAGTGTTTCTTCTGCGCCAGTTTTCTCCTCCGGCATGCATGTTAAGGGATATGACGTGCTGAGTGCCGGTGCCAACGATTATACTCCCGAACCCTATGGAGGGGGATCCTTCCACAACTCCGTCAAGATCAACGGTGAACTGCCAAGAGTCGAAGCCTTTCTTCTCATCGACAGAATAAAACTTCCCTGAGCGATCGGGAATAAAACATTGTCCTGCCGACACCGAGGGAGTTGACACAAAACAGGATTCCACCGGCCCGTCACCGGGAAAACTCCACAATATCGTCCCATCGTTGGCATCAAGACAATAAAGCCTGCCGTTCTTACCCGGCACAAATATCTTCCAGTCACAAAATGCCGGCCCTGGTGCAAGCCCTGTGGTTTCAACAGCCGAATCCCCGACATCCAGCTCCCTGATGAGGGTTGACCATTTAAATCCCCCCCCCTTCTCGTCAAGACAAATCACCTGCCCCGCATCACTGACCGCCACCACCCCGGCAGGACATGCCAAAAGGGGAGCAGAAATCTCCCCTAAATTTTCTTCCCGATCCGGCGGATATGCCCACAAAGGCTTTCCTTTCATGGCCTCCTGGGCATAAATCCTGCCGTCACATGAGGCGATAAATATAACACCATTTGTTATTGCAGGTGTCGAAAGTATGTTCCCGTTAGTAGGTTTTTTCCATATAAGTTCACCACTATATTGATTTAGTGCATGTAGATGCTTATTACACGATCCGTAATATATGATGCCATTATGAACCACAGGAGAAGCCAGAATTCTTTCTGCTTTCCTGGTGTCGGGATATGACCAACACAGCTTGAGATCCGGACTCAGCACATCAGGGGTACAGCCGGAACGGCCAGGATCTCCTTTGAACATTGGCCAGTTTCCCGGATCCAAAGGCACTTTGGCACCGCAATGAGAACAGGCCGACCCACCGGGGACGAGATATTTCCTGCAACCATCACAGAAACGAACTCTCCGGTAACATTCAGAACAATAACGCATCTCATCTGTCAGGGGATTCTCGCAGTCAGGGTATGGACAGAGATGTTTTACCGGAGTTTCATCTGATCGGGTAGAACCGGCAATGTCCCGGCGATAGCTGACCAGCTCGAACCCGCAGTGATTGCAGAACCGGGCCTTGCGCCCCGACAAAAGAACTTCACCGCAGTTGGGACAGTGAGCAGTTATAACCCGCACTGATTCTGTCTTGTAATTATCTCGTCGAGGATTTGGCTCCTGTGGTGGAAGATTTCTGCCGGTACGGGAACAGAACCGGGCATCGGCCCGATGCATCTTACCGCAGTAGGGGCAGGCCCTCTGAGGCCCCCTGACCCTGGACAAATGCAACCCTCCTTTGTTAATCAGTTCTTCTGACGTTAACATTTTTCGAAAAAAAAAAGCATTTACCTGCACAAATAAATGCACTGGGGAAACTTCCAATGCCACAGAGGGAAACACTCCTGCCCGGATTAACATTACAAACCAGAAAGCAGGGGTGTGTACAAAATGGAGATTGTCATTGTAATGGTCCAGAGCGCCGACGGAAGAATCGCAAAACATTCAAGCCATGTGTCCTTTGAATGGAACTCCCGGGAAGACAAACTCTACTTCCGGGAACTGACCCGGAATGCCCCCCTGGTAATCATGGGCCGGCGGACTTTCGAAACATTAAACAGCCCCATTCCCGGCCCCCTCAATATAATCCTCACCAGCACTCCCGACAGATATAAAGCCATACCTGGTCGCCTGGAATATATATGCGCAGACCCGGCCCGACTGGTAAAACAAATGGAACGCCGGGGATTCAGCAAGGCCCTCCTCCTGGGAGGCTCCACCACCAATACCGCCTTTCTGGAAGCTGGACTGGTGAACCGGATTAACCTTACACAGGAAGGGATTCTGTTCGGCAAAGGCCCGGGAATATGCCGGGAACTTTCAAAAGATATCAAACTCAAGGTAATTGAAGCGGCTCCATTATCCCAAGATAGTATCATAATTAAATATTCTGTGTTGAATAAACAGCAATAGATTAAATTTTATCTAATTGCTTCCATTTTTAAAATGAATTTATTCACAGTATTTTAGCTAAATAGATAAAATTGGATTTTTAATTCACGGGAGAAGTATCAAATGGGTAATAATTATTGAAAGGAATTTAATTAATTTTGTTTAATTAATTAGAACAGACTCCACCAGTCATCAGGAAAACATATTAGGAGGTGCAACCTGTGACATTTCGCAGAGTGGGCAGCAGTTACATGGTCCGCCTTTTCAAGGGTGAAGAGAAAATTGACACCTTAAAAGGGTTTCTGAGAAAATACGGGATAACCGCAGGAACCGTTTCAGGGATCGGGGCCACCGATGATGTGACCATCGGGTATTTTGACCCGGAGAAAAAAGAATACCAGAAAAAAACTTTTCAGGGAGATTTTGAGATTTTGAACCTGTCGGGGAATGTCACCATGCTGGATGGTGAGCCCCTGCTTCATCTTCACATACTTCTGGGGGACCGGGAATACAGGGTTTCCGGGGGGCACCTGTTTTCCGCCAATGTCAGTGTAACCTGTGAAGTTTTCGTCAAGGGACTCGACACAATAATTCATCGTGAGATGGACCCGGAAACAGGATTGAACCTGATGAAGCTGTAATTATTTCAATGCAGGCCCCTGTTAAGAGGAATTAGTCCCGGTTCTGTCAAAAAATCTTATGGAATCTTTTATGTGATCTTCAATTAGCCTCAACCGGTACCGATACACAAGCACCAGTCGGCACCAATCCGGGAATAACCGAAAGCCCGGCAATGAAGCATCAATGAAGCATCATGTTAAAAGGGTTTTGTTTTACAAGGGCAGAAATCATCGCAAACTGGTTTTTTTACTTTCGGTTATTTTTATTCCGGACACAGAAAGGAAGTGTATTCTTTGCAGAAGTTGGTCGAAAGGAGCGATTTTTCTGAAATTCGCCCGAACTTTTTACCTGCCCAGGCAATCCTTGAGGCTCAGCGGTGTCTTTACTGTTTTGACGCCCCATGCCGTGAAGGCTGTCCTGCCGGCATTGATATTCCTCATTTCATACAGGCGATCCGCACCCACAACCTGAAGCGGGCTGCCCGGATAATCAGCCGGGACAACCCTCTGGGTTCAGTATGTGGAAGGGTCTGCCCCGTGGAAAGACTGTGCGAGGAAAAATGCACTGCCAGAAAAATCAACGGAAAATCTATCCAGATATCAATGCTTCAGCGATATGCCGTGGACAACGCCGACTACCGCCACCCCACAGCTACAGGCAACGGCCGTAAAGTGGCAGTGGTAGGCTCTGGCCCGGCAGGCCTCAGCTGTGCTGTAATCCTTGCCCGCAACGGTTATGAAGTCACTGTGTTTGAGTCCAAGAGCGTCGCCGGCGGAATGGTTGCCCTGGGAGTGCCCCAGTATCGGTGTCCTCACCAGGTAACCCAGGAAGAGATTCAAAGAATCGAATCAGAAGGGGTTGAAATCCGACTGTCCACCCCGGTGAATCAGGACATATCCCAGCTTTTCCAGTTGGGATACGAAGCGGTTTTTGTAGGCGTGGGGCTGACCCGTTCATACCGGCCCGACATGCCCGGCATGGAACTATCAGGAATATATATGGGCCTGGACTTCCTCAACCGCATCGGCACCGGAGATACCCCGCCGGTGGGCAAAAGGGTCGTGGTGGTAGGCGGAGGGGATACTGCTCTGGATTGCGCCCGTTCTGCCCTGCGTTTGGGAGCAGAAGAAGCCACCATCATGTACCGCCGTTCAATGATTGAACTGCCCGCGGACTCTGAAGAGATTCATCAGGCGCTGGAAGAAGGGATCATATTCCGCACCCTTACTAATCCCGTTGCCCTTCATGGCGATGAAAAGGGGATACTCCGGGCTGTGGAAGCTGTCAACATCAAGCTGGGATCCCCGGATGAATCGGGCCGGAGAAGCCCGGCAGAGATAAGAGGGTCCAATTTCCGCATCCCCTGCAATACAATCATTTTTGCCATCGGCACCGAGCCGTCCAATCTCTTGAAGAAACTGCTTCCTGACGTGGAGTATAAAAAAGACCGATTCCTGGTGGTTGATCCGGAAACCTGCATGACTTCCAGGGAAGGAGTGTTCGCCGGAGGAGATGTGGTGAACCAGGGAGCCACAGTGGTTGAAGCGGTAGCCGAAGGCAAAAAAGCCGCCCTTGGCATAATGGCATATCTTGAGGCAAAACCTGCAGAGGATAAAAGGGATCTGGCGGTGGAATCCCATGACCTGCCCGAGGAATCATCCCAGGAAATTGCCGACGGGACCGAGGACCTGTCCGAGGAATCATCTCCGGAGATTGAGGATCAGGAAGAGGACATCATCCTCCAGGAGGGGGAAAGCCATGATTCTGACGAGATTGACGCCGAGGAAATAAGAGAAGAGCTGAAGGAAAAATGGAAACAGAAACTCAGCGACAGGCAGGGCTCCACAGAAGAAGAAACAGACCCGGAGGAAGATCAGCCGGATTCTGAAGTGGAGTAACCCGCCGGCTTCATCCATATTTCATATGACGCCGGGCACCAGTTCAAGGATATGCCCGGCACATCAGACAAGGAGGATACAATGGGAGTCGATATAGGCATAGAATATTGCGGTGTCAAATTTAAAAACCCTTTCCTGCTGGCGGCGGCTCCTCCCAGCGATAAGCCCGACATGGTCCGGCGCGCCTTCGAGGCAGGCTGGGGTGGTGCAGTCATCAAAACCCTCTCGGTGGAAACAGAACCGGTAAGCCTGTGCTATCCCATGATGAAGGGGATTTCCCACCGGGGCCAGCCTTTGATGGGTCTGGAGAATATTGACCTCATCTCGGAACACCACGTGGACGAGTGGCTTCCGGAGATAACAAAAATCAAGCAGGAGTTTCCCGACAACATACTTATCGCCAGTATAATGGGTTCAAAAAAAGAAGACTGGCAGGACCTGGTGACCCGCCTTGAGGATGCAGGCATCGACATGATCGAGTGCAGTTTTTCATGTCCCCATGGAATGCCCGACCGGGGAATGGGAAGCACCGTGGGCCAGAACCCGGAGTTGACGGAACGCACTGCCCGCTGGGTCAAGGAAGCAGCCAAAAGGGTTCCGGTGATTATCAAGCTCACCCCCAATGTCACCGACATTACCGGCCCTGCAGAAGCAGTGAAAAAATCCGGAGCCGACTCGGTATGCGCCATCAACACTGTCAAGGGGCTCATCGGTTACAACCTGGATACCTGGTGTCCCTACCCCGAGGTTGACGGCAAATCCACCTACGGCGGATATTCTGGGCCTGCCATCAAACCCGTAGCATTAAAATGCGTGTCGGAGATCGTGTCAAAGGTTGGCATCCCGGTGACTGCCGTTGGGGGAATATGGGACTGGACCGACGCGGTGGAATTTTTCCTGTCCGGAGCGGAAACAGTTCAGCTTTGCACCTCGGTAATGGCCCAGGGATACCGTATCATCGACGATCTGTGCGAGGGCCTTGCCAATTATCTTGAAGAAAAAAACCTCTCCTGCCTGCGGGATCTCATCGGCAAGGGCCTTTCCAACATCCGCAGTCACGAGTCCCTTTCCCGGGATTACAAGGTCCATTCATACATTGATCAGGATCTTTGCATCCGGTGCGATCTTTGTCATGTGGCCTGCCGGGACGGCGGTCACCAGGCCATTGAACGCCTTGAGGATCGCAAGGTTGTAACCGATACGGAAAAATGCGTCGGTTGCGGTTTCTGCCCCGCGGTATGTCCCGTGGGCGCTCTGTCCATGATCCCGGCGGATGCTTATCCCGAATCCTGATTCTGGTTTATTAAACCAGTTTGAACAGGGCCTTTTGAGGCCCGTTATTATCAATAATAAAGGGGTTGAAAAATGTTTTCCAAAGCGTACGTGGAAGCACTGGAAGAAAAGTGCAAAGAGATCAGAAAAGATATTCTGATGATGCTCCATGAGGCCAAATCGGGCCACTCGGGAGGTTCCCTCTCATCGGTGGAGGTCATGGCTGCCCTCTATTTTTACAAAATGAGGATCAATCCGGCCGATCCCAGGTGGGAAGGCAGGGATTACTTCATCTTGTCCAAGGGCCATGTCTGCCCCACCCTTTATTCGGTCATGTCCCATGCGGGCTTCTTTCCCAGAGAGGAACTCTCCACCCTGCGGAAGATGGGTTCCCGCCTGCAGGGACACCCCCACATGCACAAGCTCCCCGGCCTTGAGAATTCGTCAGGCTCACTGGGACAGGGACTTTCCATTGCCAACGGCATCGCCATGGCATTGAAGCTGGACAAAAAGCCCAACCGGGTTTACTGCCTGATGGGGGACGGTGAGATCCAGGAAGGCCAGGTATGGGAAGCGGCTATGACCGCCGCTCATTACGGCCTTGACAATGTATGTGCCATCATCGATTACAACAACCTGGAAATCGACGGTTTTGTTGAAGATGTCATGGGGATCCACCCCTTGGATGAAAAGTGGAAATCCTTCAACTGGCATGTGCACGAATGCGACGGCAACGACATGGCGTCAGTGATGAAAGCCCTGGATCACGCCGCCCAGCTCAAGCGGAGGCCTTCGGTGATCATCGCCCATACCACCAAGGGGCGCGGGGTTTCCTTTATGGAGGACATCGACCTGTGGCATGGCAAGGTGCCCAATGCAGATCAGCTGGATCAGGCCATCAACCAGCTGGAAGGTGCCTGCAGTCTTTACAAGTCCTGGAATTGAGAAACAAGTTTAGGAGGATAATCCAATGAGAATGGAAGAAAAAATGAAAGGCCGGAAGCTTGAGGCCACAAGGTTCGGCTTTGCAAGAGCCCTGGTGGAGCTGGGACAGAGAACAGAAAATGTGGTGGTAATGGACGCAGACCTGGCGAAATCCACCCTCACCAAGAATTTCCAGGATGTGTGTCCTCACCGCTTCTTTGATATGGGGATTGCTGAGCAGGATATGCTGTCCACCGCGGCGGGGCTGGCCCTGGCGGGGAAGATCCCCTTTGCCTGCACATACGGCGTATTCGTGGCAGGCCGGGCCTGGGATCAGATCCGCACCACAATATGTTACGGCAACATCAATGTGAAAATCGGCGGAATGCACGGTGGCATATCGGTAGGCCCTGACGGCGCTACCCACCAGGCATTGGAAGAAATCGGCCTGATGCGGGTTCTGCCCAACATGACCATAATCAATCCCTGCGATACCATCGAGGCATACAAGGCAACCAAAGCTGCAGCCCTGGAAGTCAACGGCCCCTGCTATCTCCGCTTTGGCCGGGAGGGAGTTCCCATCATCACCAATTCCGACGATCCCTTCACTGTAGGCAAGGCCAATGTGATGACCGACGGAGCCGATTGCGCCATCTTTGCCACGGGATTCATGGTGGGAGAAGCCCTGGACGCAGCCCGGGAACTGGAAGAAGAAGACGGGATAAAATGCTCGGTAATCAACTTCCACACCATCAAGCCCCTGGATACAGAAACCCTGCTCACCTATGCGAAAAAGTGCGGGTGCGTGGTGACCGCGGAGGAACATCAAATGGCCACAGGCTTTGGTTCCGCAGTGGCTGAGGTCCTGTGTCAGGAATATCCCATCCCCATCCGAATGATTGGCGTAAAGGACCGCTTCGGCGAATCAGGACAGCCCTGGGAGCTTCTGGAGGAATTCGGCCTCACCTGGAAGGACATCAAGAGGGAAGTCAAAAAGGCTGTTTCCATGAAAAAACAGAAAATATCGGTGTAATTACAACTGTTTATTAAACGATAAATTCCCTGGCCTGAACCGGGGAATTTTTTTTTGTGACAAGTCCCCCGGTTTATAGCCGGGATTGAACATATCGTTCTTTCCCGTTATCGGGCCGATTCAGGAATGTTCTTGATTTCAACTCTCGGTTTTGGATTCCCCCGAAACTCCTCTTAATAGCTTTATGTCACGCACTGCCAGGCATTTTAATGCTTGACAGTACTTTTCAGGTGATTATGGCCTTATAAGGGAAAATTTGCTCTTACCCACATCTATACTCCTAAAGTTCTTTTTAGAGAGGTTCTCCAATAAAGGCAGACATCACAGTAAAAGTCGGCTTTATCTAAAGCCACCATCATAAAGTTCTTCTTTGGTGTTCTGTTAAGTAAAATAACCCAGTAGCTGTGCCGTCTGGATGGGGTTTCTCCTGCTGTCTTTCTCCTGCTCCGGGGAGGTTTTAAGGAAGTCTTTCATCCAAGAAAGCTTCCTCCTATAAAACCTCTCCCAAAAATCCCCTCATAGAAAGCTTTAAAATAAAAAAGCCCCATTGGCGGGGCTTTTTATCTGCCGGCGGAGTTTGTTCAGTCAGGTTTTCACCAGTCGCAGAGCATCGGGATTGCACTGCAGAAATATTTCCTGCCCCTCACAGAACACTGACTGGTCTTTCTCCCGGTGAGTAATATTCTGCTGGGCTGCGATGACATGAATGTTATTATTGAGGCGGACATCATAATGGGTGACATCTCCCAGGAACATCACATCGGTGATGCATCCCCGGAGAAGGTTGTCGGTGATGTCCTCTCCGGTGTTGGTGAGCCACAGTCTTTCCGGGCGTATGGATACCTCCAGGTTTTCTCCGGAAGAGCAGGGGACCCCGTTTTTCCGGGCCTTTAGTGTATTGTTGCCAAACTGCAGGTGGATGAAGTCCGAGTCCACTTCCAGCACCGACACTTTAAGAAGATTCGTAGCGCCGATAAAGTCCGCTACAAAGCGGGTCTTGGGGAATTCGTATATTTCGTAAGGCTTGCCCACCTGTTCGATATTTCCCTCATTCATCACTGCTATGCGGTCTGAAAGGGCCAGGGCTTCTTCCTGATCGTGGGTAACCAGTATGAATGTTATGTTCAGCTTTTCCTGAAGGCGTTTCAGCTCCACCTGCATGTTTTTTCTCAGCTTCTGATCCAGCGCTCCTAAGGGTTCATCCAACAGAAGAACTTCCGGCTCGTTGATGAGTGCTCTTGCCAGGGCTATCCTCTGTTGCTGACCGCCGGACATCTCGGTTATGCGCCGGTTTTCATACCCCGGCAACTGCACCAGCTCCAGCATTTGAGAAACCCTGCTGCGGATGAGGTCCTTCGGGGAGTTTTTCTGGACCAGTCCAAAAGCCAGGTTGTTAAACACGTTCATATGGGGAAAAAGAGCGTAATTCTGGAAGACAGTATTGACCCGGCGTTTATATGGGGGTTTGCCGTTCATAATTTCGTCGGAGATGAACACTTCGCCGGAGGTGGGCTGTTCAAAACCGCCGATAAGCCGGAGGGTTGTAGTTTTACCGCAACCCGAGGGCCCTAAAAGAGAAAAGAACTCCCCTTTCATGATTGAAAGGTTAATTCCCTTCAGTGCGGTCAGGTCCCCATAGGACTTGACCAGGTTCTTTAACATGACCTGTTCCAATAGCATCACCCGCCTGCTGGATTTAATGTGCCGATATACATTGCAACCTCTCGCTTCCTTTCATGAAAACATGTTGTTGTTTGCGAGTAAACCTGCCCCGCTTCAAGGGACGAAAATGTAATAATTTGATTTGCCTTTATGGAGATAAATACTTTAACGGGGGAATTTTTTTCCCTCCATTTGCGCCGGAAATAATCAAAGATTTTTGTCGGCGGAGTCAAAAGGGGAAAGGCCTCCGGCATCGTAATTTTATATCATCAGCAAAAAGGAGATAACAATGCGTTTTATGTTCACGGTGACGACCATAATGGCCCTGGCTCTTTTTTTGGTATTTCTGACTCCGGGTCAGGCCATAGCTACCACGGATTTTTCACGTGAAACAATCTACTTCATCATGGTGGATCGCTTCCGTGACGGGGATCCTTCAAACAATCCCACCGGTGATATATACTCCCCGGACCGGGAAGAATGGAAACTTTACTGGGGAGGGGATCTCCAGGGGATAATCGACAAGCTTGATTACATCAGAAACTTAGGCTTCACCGCCATATGGATTACCCCCATCATCGACAACACCGAGGATCTTTATCTTTATGGCGAAGATGGCGAAGAAAAAATCTCCGCATACCATGGCTACTGGGGCAGAGATTTTTTCCGGATCAACGAGTATTTCGGCACCATGGACAAATTCCGGGAGCTGGTCAGAGAAGCCCACAAGAGGGACATAAAGATTGTTTTTGATTATGTTCTGAATCACTCCAGCCCCGAGGGCCAGGGAAACCACGCAGCCATATACAAAGACGGAGTCTTCATCACCGATTACAACTTGGACAAGGAAGTTCCCGAAGAAAAACAATGGTATCACCATCACGGCTCCATCGATTTTCGCATCGACTGTGAAAGGGAATGGCAGGACAAAAACCTGTTTGATCTGTCGGATTTTCGAAGCGCCAACCCGGAAGTCAAAAAATATCTCTTTGATGCTGCCAGGATGTGGCTTGAGATGGGCATCGATTCCTTCCGCATTGATACTGTCCGTCACATTCCCGTGGACTTCGCCGCGGATTTTGCCCAGGCAATGAAAGAGGTAGCCCCGTCGGTATTCATATTCGGCGAATGGTCCATGGGGGGGCTGGATCAGCCGGGAGCGGTGGAATTTACAAAAGAAACGGACATCGAACTTATCGATTTCAGTTTCACATATCGCATTACCGATGTTCTTTGCCGGAACAAGTCCTTCAAGAAGATGGCGGACCTGATAGAACATGATTCCCAGGTGGAGAATCCCCACCTGATGGTCACCTGCATCGACAACCATGACATGCCCCGGTTCGTGTCAACGGCCATCGGCGAGGGTCTTGATGTTGACACCGCCCGGCGAAGAACCGAGCTGGCCACATATATCATGATGACTTCCCGGGGAATCCCCTGTATATATTACGGCACCGAACGCTTTCTCCACGTGGGGAAGAAATCCAGCTGGGGTTTCGGCGGAGAACCATATAACCGCCAGATGATGGAGTTTGACGGCGAAGGCTTTCCTCACTTTGAGAATTATATCAGGATTCTCTCCCGGTTGCGCCGGGATCTGCCTGCTGTTTCCCGGGGGAAACAGGTGACCCTGAAGGTGGCAGACAACCTGTGGGTTTATGAACGCCGGGAAGGTGAAAGCGTCATGATGGTTGCCGTCAACAAGGGAAAGAGCCGGAAGGTGAAGCTGGACAACTCCACCCTGCCCGACGGGACTTATGACAACAGCGCCTTATCCCACCTGAAGGTCATGGGGCCTTCAATTGCAGTGGAGCAGGGAAAGACCGCCTTCACTCTGGAGGAGAACGGCATGGGAATATGGGCCATCCGATAGGATTCCGGCCCGGATGTGAACCCTGATACCGGTTATTATTACTGGCCCTGAAGCCTTGTGTTTAAATTTGTCTGTCTGCTGTCGCCTTACAAACCCAGATTTTTCATGGTTTCTTCCCGGATGAGGGCTACAGGTTGATCCTGGAGCCTGGTTTTTATCAGCTTTTGAATTTCAAACATCTCATCCCGCAGGGCTGCGGCGGTTTCAAATTCCATATTCCCGGCGGCGGTTTTCATGGCCTTCTCCACTTCCGAGGCCATCTTTTGCAGGGCTGGAATATTCAAGTCCTGTGAGGTGGGGGTTTTGATGGTATGTGATGTTTCTGTCAGGCTCAGGCTGGCTAGAATATCCGTGACTGCCTTTCTGATAGTCCGGGGAGTTATATTGTGACGGCGGTTGTGATCCAGCTGGATTTCCCGCCGGCGGTTGGTTTCATCAACAGCCCTTTTTATAGACCCGGTGATCCGGTCTGCATAGAGGATTACCGTCCCGGACAGGTTTCTTGCAGCCCGGCCTATGGTCTGCACCAGGGATGTTTCCGATCGGAGGAAGCCTTCCTTGTCGGCATCCAGAATGGCTACCAGAGAAACTTCCGGCAGGTCCAGCCCTTCCCGCAGGAGGTTTATCCCCACCAGGCAGTCAAACTCCCCCAGTCGCAAATCCCGGAGAATTTTAATCCTGTCCAGAGTGTCAATCTCCGAATGCAGGTATCGCACCCGCATGTTCAGGGAAGATAGATACTCGGTGAGATTTTCCGCCATCTTCTTGGTGAGGGTTGTCACCAGCACCCTTTCTCCGGCGGTGGCACGGGTTTTTATTTCCCGAATCAGATCATCCACCTGGCCTTCTACTGGGCGGATGATTACCATGGGGTCAACCAGCCCCGTGGGGCGGATGATTTGCTCCACCACCACCGGCGAATTCTCCATTTCGAAGGGGCCTGGAGTGGCTGATACAAAGACAATCTGCCGGGTTTTATCCAGAAACTCATCAAAGGACAATGGCCGGTTGTCAAAGGCTGAAGGCAGGCGGAATCCAAAATCCACCAGGTTTTTTTTTCGGGATCGATCTCCGTGCTGCATTCCGTGTAGCTGGGGAATAGTGGCGTGAGATTCGTCGATGAAGGTGATGAAATCCCCGGGGAAATAGTCGATGAGGGTATATGGCGGTTCACCGGGACGACGGCCTGTGAGGTGCCGTGAATAATTCTCAACCCCGTTACAGTACCCGATTTGCTCCAGAAGCTCCAGATCATAATTTGTCCGCATTTCAATCCGCTGAGCTTCCAGGATTTTCCCCTGATCCTGGAAATGCCGGATCTGTTGTTGCAGTTCATCCTGAATATTGTTGATTGCCCGTTTCAGTTTGTCCTGGGGGGTTACAAAGTGCTTGGCGGGATATACCACCACCCGGCCCGGCTCCTGTATCACTTCGCCGGTTATGGGATTGATTATCCGCAGGGTTTCCACTTCATCGCCAAAAAATTCCACCCGGATCAGGTTCTCTTCCTGGGCGGGACATATCTCCAGCACCTCTCCCCGCAGGCGGAACTGTCCCCGCTGGGGATCGTAGTTGTTGCGGTAGAAATGCATCGCCACTAACTGATCCAGAATTTGTTCACGATCCATGGTTTTGCCTTCCCTCAGAACCAGGATGGTCTGGCGGTAATCCTGGGGAGAGCCGAGGCCGTATATGCACGAAACACTGGCCACTACGATGACATCCCGGTGTTCCAACACTGCCTGGGTTGCACTGTGGCGCAGGCGGTCTATCTCCTGATTGATAGATGCATCTTTTTCGATGAAGGTATCGGATCGGGGAATGTAGGCTTCCGGCTGGTAGTAATCATAATAGCTGACGAAGTACTCCACGGGATTGTTGGGGAAGAAGCTTCGAAACTCGGAGCACAGCTGAGCGGCCAGGGTTTTGTTGTGGGATATTATCAGGGCGGGTTTGCCCATATTGGCGATAACTCCCGCCATAGTGTATGTTTTGCCCGAACCGGTAACCCCCAGCAGGGTTTGAAACCGGTTTCCCTCCTTCAGACTTCGGGTCAATTCATCCATGGCCCTGGGCTGATCTCCCCGGGGGGGGTATGGTGCTGTGAAGTTGAATAAATTTTTCATGTTATGACGCAATCCTTGAGATTATGTGTTTCCGCAGGTCTTTCACCCCAGTATGTGAAGGAATATATTAATTTTCTTCGAACTTTACATGGGTATTTATCTACATTATCTATATTACTTATAATTCCCTCCGGGGATTAAGAGAGTTGTCATATGGGTCGATTCAACGTCGAAGATCTGCTTCTAATGGCCTATGCCAATTATCAGATTAAGAATTATCATCATATGCTGAGCCTGGCACAGCAAGCCTTGAAACAAAGGCAGGAGTACCCTCTTGCCCTTCATTACAAGGCCCTGGCCCTACTGGGCATCGGGGATCTAAAAGGCGCCGAAGAAAACGCCGCCGAAGCCATCAAATATGACAACGATGATTTCAGCCATTATTTTGTCCTGGGTCTGGTTTACTGGCAGACGGGGGAGCACAAAGCTGCTGAAGATAACATTCGAAAAGCCATCACATACACTCCCAACGAGGCCAGTTTCCTGGTGGAATATGCCACCTTTCTGATTCACCGGGGACGGTTCGAGGAAGCCCTTGATGCAGCTTACAAAGCCAAGAGCATTGATGAAAACGCCGACAAACTCAAGGAAGTCATCAAAAGTGCCCGCCACAAGGAGTTCAGCGAAGAAATTGACCGGCAGACATACAATCCTCCTCTTCCCTTTAATCCCCGCACTGCAATCCCATATAACAAGTTAGGGGATTATTACCTGAAACACAGCTTTATTTCCAACAGCCAGCAACAATATTCCAGAGCTTTGCATTTTGACCCCATCAATGATCATGCCATGCAAGGATTTGCTACAGCTACCCGCCTGCTGGAAGGCAAGTTTTACTATTTTGCAAACACCTTTGCCCGATTCATGCTCCAATGGTATGTGTTGCTGACCTTGGCCGGAATGTTCGTTCTTCTGGGCTTCATTGCTTACCAGGAGCCTTTCTTCCGAATACCTGCCATCGGTATTGCCGTAGGTATAGTTGTGACAGTTATTATCATCAACACCATCGGGCTTAAACCAAAACCGTCGGGCGAGTATCACAAGATTCTTGCGGAGTGGGAAGTTGACAATATCGATGACCTCCTTCGAAAACTGAACCAGGAGCAGATAACCAAAACCGCCAAGTCCCTGGAGGAAGAAGCCCTTCAAAATGAAGCCACATCGGTGGGCAATCTTTCGACTTTCTTTGCAATAGTTGCCATTGTCATTCTTGTTGCCCAGATGGTTGCAGTTAATATTACAGTGCCGGTTCATCAGCCAGGACTTGAAGATACCATGATAATGATAAAAAGCCTGCTTCGGTTTGTGATTGTGATGACTCTCGGACTGGCCATATTTTTCCGGATAAAATCTATAATCGTCAACAACAAGATTAATGCCCGGAAAGAAGAAATTAAACTGGGCCTCCGCCAACGCAACGAGTAAGAATAACCCACGGCCCGAGAGTTATGTCCTGTCGATCATGACAATCCCGACTCATGAAATGGTTTTTTTGCCGGGCTGGTTTGACAGTCTGCATCGGCCTTGATCCTTTCATCTGGCATCGGCTCAACTGATAATATTTGATCACAACTTTTTCAAACTCCACCGGGACAAAAGTCCCGGCC
>CAYNGH010000004.1:0-59948 GCA_964396845.1 uncultured bacterium
ATCCAGTTTCTTCAACTGGAGTTGTTCAACAATCGGTTTTATTCCAGGGGGCATTTCAATCGGTTTTCTGCATTTGGGGCAAAGGCGACGAACCAGTCTTTGAGCCACTGCCCCGATGAGGGTTGAGGCAATAAGATACGGAGCCACGTTCATATCCCGCAGGCGGTTTATGACCCCCACCGCGTCGTTGGTGTGGATGGTGGACAGAACCAGATGTCCTGTCTGGGCTGCTTTAAAAGAAATTTCCGCGGTTTCCTCATCCCGGATTTCCCCCACCAGTATCACATCGGGGTCCTGCCGGAGAAACTCCCGCAAGGCCCTGGAGAAGGTCACTTTTTTCTCATCCTCCTTGGGGGCAAGGTTCACCTGCACCTGCACCACACCGCTCATGTCGTATTCGATGGGATCCTCTACGGTGAGAAGTTTGCGGTCGGGACGGTTTATTTCCTTGAGGCTGGCATAAAGGGTGGTGGATTTTCCTGAACCCGTTGGGCCGGAAACAAGAATAATGCCGTAGGGGTGGGACACCATCTGGGAATACAGGTCAAGCTGGTCATCGGAAAAACCCAGGGTCTGAAGATTCAGGCTGAAGTCACTCTTGTTGAGAAGACGCATGACGATGCTCTCCCCGGCAGGTACCGGGACGATGCTGACCCGCAGATCGAAAGCCTGTGGGCCTATGACAACACTGATGCGTCCATCCTGGGTAACCCGATCCTGGGATATGTCCATATTAGCCATGATTTTGATCCGATGAATCAGGGCACTGGCTTTCCCCCGGTCGTCTATTTCGTCAATCACATGGAGAACCCCGTCAATGCGGTAGCGGATGATGAGTACTTTGTCGAAGGTTTCAAGGTGTATGTCTGATGCCCCCAGGGATATGGCCTCGCTGATGAGCCGGTTGGCCCTTTCAATGACCGTGCCGGTAATCTTGGTGTCCAGTTGATCTCCGGCACCGCTTTGAATCAACTCCAGGCTTTCTCCGACAAACTTCTTCCCTTCTAACCATTCGGTCCATTGCGATCCCTGGGCACCTACGGGAATGTTATAGACAAACTGAAGGGCCAGATCGATCATCTTGGGTTCAGCTTTGAAAAGGGTTATTTTGTATTTATTTTTGGTGGCATACTCCACCTGGTCGTATATGTATATCTGGGTTGGGTCCTTTACCGCGATGCTGATAGCGTCCTCATCGGGCATTCCGATGATAATCCCTTCGATTTTCCTGCTGATCTCCTCGGGAACCATAGAGGCCAGGGTTCTGTCGATCTCCATGGTGGAAAGATCAATAAAGGGGACATTTTCGAATACATTCCTGTGAGATGTTCCTTCTTTGCCGGACACCTTGTCGCTGGCACTCAGATTATTACTCATAATATCATCTTCCTCATGTTACATTTGCGACTGGATAGCCTGGGAAATTCCCATTATGGGAAGCAGAACCCCGATGACAAAGAAGAATACAATAAATCCCACAAAAACCATCATTGCAGGTTCCATCAATGATGTCAGGGATTCCAGGGAGCTTTCCAGGTCATTGTCGTAATAATCGGCCACCCGTTTGAACATCTCAGCCAGGTTGCCGGTTTCCTCGCCCACCGCCAGCATCTGAATCATCAAGTTAGGGAAAATCTTCTGATTTGTCAGGGCCACCGACATTTTTCTTCCCTGCTCAATTTCATCACAGGCATCCTGAAGTTTCTTCTGCAAGAACACGTTGCTGGCAGACCGGGAAGAGAGCTTGATGCTGTCTAAAAGTCCCACACCGCTGGAAAGCAGTGTGCTCATGGATTCTCCCATCTGGGCAAAATACTGCATCTGCAAAAATCCCTGAAGAAAAGGAAAGTTGAACAGGATTTTATCAAAGACGAGATGACTTTTCGGGAATCGAATGATAAGCCGGTAGATGACATAAAGGGCCACCACCAGACCGATTATGGCAAAAATAACCCACCCATGCTGAAACACATCACTGACATCAAGAAGCATCTGAGTCAGGGGATAATCCCGTTTCAGGTTCAGCCCCGAGGATTTGAACATAGGTTCAAAGCCAGGGAGAAGATAGACCATCATCAGGTAAACCAGAGTCGAGGCAAACACCAGGATAAAGATGGGATAGGACAAAGCGGATTTAATCTTCTGGCGGAGGGCATATTGTTTTTCCAGGGTGTCCGCCAGCCGGCTCATCACTTCCGGCAGTGAGCCGGATGACTCTCCCACCTTGACCATGCTCATATAAAAATCATCAAAGGGCGGATTGTGGACCCTCATGGCTTCATACAGGGATTTGCCATTCTGCAGGTCTTCCATAATCCTGTCGATGACACGTTCTAAATTTTTGCTGATGGACTGGCTTTTCAGAAGAGTAAGGCACCGCAGTATGGGCAGTCCCGCCCTGAGGGTGGAGGCCAGTTGTCGTGTAAAAAAGACCAGCCGTTTATGAGAAATCCCAATCTCAAAACTTATTTCAATCTTGCCGGTGCTCTTCTCCGGCAGGGGTGCCTGATCCAGTTGCCGGATGTCCAGTATGGTATAACCTTGTTCCTTGAGGCTGTTGATTAGATCAATCCTGTTGGACGCGTGGCCGGTCCTGTTGATGACCTTGCCGGAAGAATCCACTGCTTTGTATTCAAAATCCATATAGCCCTCCAACTGTATATATTATAATTAAGATAAATTTTCATATATCCTTCATCCGCAATATTTTTTTGCCTCGGGGCCACACAAAAAGGAACCCCTTTTCCCGCATCTTCAAGAGGAGATTTCCTGTTTTATTAGAAGGAATATCAACAACCCATTATAAGGGGGGGAGAGGAAATGAAAGAGATAATAAACAAAGCCAGGGAATCCATCAACTGGTTTATCAGTTTTCTCATGGGCAAGGAAGAAATGCCAAAACTCCAGCAGGCAGCCATGCGGGGTGACATGCGGGAATGCGACTGGTGGCTTTCCAGGGGAGTTGATTTAAACGAGAAGGACAAGGTTGGCGAAACAGCCCTTCACAAGGCTGCAAAAGCGGACTGCGCTGAAGTCATGGAAATGCTCATACTGCGGGGAGCCAATGTCAACGCTGTTGACGACAAGGGCCAGACGCCCCTGTTTTTTGCATCATCTCCAAATATTGCAAGGATATTGCTTGATAACAAGGCAGAACTCATGTATCGGGACAAGTTGAGCAAATCTGTCCTTCATTCCGCGGCAGCCTCGGGAAACATTGACGTGGCGCAGTTCTTTCTGGCAAAGAAAATATCCATCGGAGCCACATCGGTGGAGGGGACTCCCCTGCATCTGGCGGCGAAGCATGGTCATCCCCGGATGGTGGATTTTCTGCTGTCCAAGGGTGCAGATAAAAACGCCAAGGCGAACCATAATATCACCCCCATATATCTTGCCAGTCAGCATGGTCATGAAGAGATCGTCAAGACCTTGGAGATGATGGGAGCTGACGTGAATATTGCCGACACCGAGGGGAATACTCCCCTGCACCGGGCAGCGGAAAACGGTTTCCTGGAAATCTGTCGGGTTCTGGAGAGTCGGGGAGCCGAGCTGAACACCCGCAACCAGCAGGGAAAGACCCCCCTCTGGCTTGCAAAAAACAACGGAAAGGATCTGGTGGTAGCGTTTCTCAAGCCCAGGGGCGGTGTTGAATAGATTTTGAAACTCGACAGGAACTATTTTATTTCATTCAATGACATGCAAGCCATACAACACAAAAGCTGACAGGATGGAAAATCCAGCTGGCAGACGAACAAAACTACGAAGGAAATCAGGATGAAACTGGACATAAACGCAAGACTGCGGGCGTCAGGAACATCCGGCGACAAGGTGGAGGCGGCATTATGCCTGATCAAGGGCGCTGATGTCAACGCGCCTGACAAGGACGGAATGACCCCCCTGCACCTGGCTTGTCTTTACGACAATACCGATGTGGCGGAGTTTTTTCTCAAGAAAGGTGCTGACCAGAACGCTGTCAACAAAAACGGAAAAAATCCCGGCGACCTGGCCCGGGAAAAGGGAAACCGCAATATCCTGGAAATTCTGCGCCGTTTTCGAAACCAGGACGTTGCTCTGATTTCCGATGACATCCATGAACTTCTGCGAAACAATGACCTCAAGGGGATAATGCTCCTGCTGGAAAGACAGCCGAATCTGGTGAGCAAGTCAGAAAACGGATTTTCCCCTCTTCATCTGTCGGCCTTTATCGGCAACCGATTCGTGGCATCCCTGCTCATCAAGAAGGGGGCTGACATACGGGCATTGAACGAGGATGGTTTGATGCCTATTCATATTGCCGTCATGAAGGGACACAAGGCCCTGGTGGAAACCCTTCTGGAGGCGGGATGCAGTATAAACGAACGGGACAACAACGGCTTCACTCCCCTGCACTGGGCTGCTTCCCGGGGAAACATGGAAATGGCTCAGCTTCTCATCGAAAAGGGAGCCAATATCAACGCCGTCGGCAATCACAAGAAGACTCCCCTCTACTATGCCGAGGAATACGGCCACAAGAAAGTGTGCGAAATGCTCCGGGAAGCCGGAGGCCGTTAGAACCGTTTCACACTCTTCAGTGATCATCCCCTGTTCCATACCGGATCAGCCTTGCGTGGTTTCTGCTTCTGTGCCTCTTGATTCTTTCAAAGGTTTTATCAAATTCCCCTCCATCAAAGAGCCTTCCTGTATGCAGGTCTTTTCGGGCTTTTTGATCAACAATCTTTTTCACATAGTCCGGGGCGGTTCTGATGGACTTGAGCAGATGTTCCCGGGCTTTTTCATCATCCCGGATTGAAGCGGATATCTTGGCCCGGAGAAACTCCACCAGCACATCCCGCAGAAACAGCCTCCTGCCGGTGCCGGCTTCCATTGTTTTTAAAAATTTTTCTGCCCCCTGAGGATCACTGCTCCTGAGATACCATTCAACCCGGGCAATGACATGGTTGAGATTGTCAGGAAACGCCACCATGGCCCGGTCAAGGGATTTATCCGCTTCGCTGAAGTTCTCCTGTTCCATATGAATCATGGCCAGTCCCACATATGCGTCAGAACGATAAAGATTGTTCTCGGGGTTCTGTTCCTGAATCTCCACCGCTTTTTGAAAATGTTGCCGGGCTTCCTCCAGTTTTCCCTGATGATACAGAGCTTGTCCCAGTGTAACCTGAATTTCCGAGAGAAACTTGTATTGGGGGCCTGCCTCCATTCCCTTCCGGAAGGCTTCTTCAGCATCAGAGTATCGGCCCATATCCATCAGAAGGGCCCCTTCCATCAGATAGGCTTGAAAATTATCCGGATCCAGCTCGATTATGCGGTTTGTCAGCTGGATGGTGCGGTCCAAATCCCCGGTGTTGTAAAGATAATCCTCGGCCATCAGCACAAAGGTCAGCTGGTGATCCGGGAAACGTTCAATCCCCCGGGTGAATATTTCAAGACCCTTCTCAATGTTCCCGGGGCCTCCAATTTCAAAGTAGCACTGACCCAGGGATCCATAGGCAAAGGGAAGCTCCGGGTTGAGTTCGATGGCCCTCTCCAGAACAGGAATGGCCCTGGGTGCGTCGTTATTGTGAAGAAGATAGCTGGATCCCAGAAGATAATGGGTGAAGCCGTCATCGGGCTGATATTTCAGGGCTTTTTTTGCCCATTTGATACTGCGGGTATATTCTCCCATCTTATATCGGGCATTGGCCATCATCTGGAGATTCCGGGGATTCTCCGGCTCCAGAGAAACCAGCCGGTCAACATGGATGAAGAAATTATCATAATCCTCCCGCATCAGGCAGTTCCAGCCCGCCAGGTAAAGAACCTCAGTATTGTCAGGATCTTTTTTCAAAACCCCCGCCAGATGATTGTAATCCCTCTCCATATCCGGAGGCCCCGGCACCCGGAAGAAACTTTCAGGCAGGTGCCTGAGCCTCAGTTGCTGGATGTAAGGGTCAATCCCGTAGCCGTCAAGGGTCATATTGGGAGCCGGAGGTTTTGGAACTGCAGGCTGGAGGCCCCTGTCGCCGGGAGTATCCCCAGGGAGTCCCGTGCCTTCTACCGTCACCGGAGGCCCCTGGCCCGGGGAATGAATCTTTTCTGATTTATGAAAAGCCCCGCCAATGAGCAGTACATGAAGAACCGCCACTGCCACGACAATCAGAAGCAGTTTTATAAGGTGATTTTTGTTATCTGAACAGGATTTGCGCATTTTTTTTCTGGGAACCTTTTTCGTGACCCAGCTTAAAACCGGAGAATATCAGGCGTGATCCATTCTTGGAAAATGGGGAAAACATGAGTCGTGATGGTAATTGATCAGAAGGCCAAATAATCGGGCCGATTCGAGCTTGACTTTAGAAGCGCTCAATATGAATCGTGATGTTCATCATCGGGCCGATTCAAATCAAGTTTCAATATCACCTGCCAAGTCCGGCTTCCCCGAACCCCTTTCACAAAGCTTTAAATCACGTATTACCAAGCATTTACAATACCTGGCATTACTTCTTATTAATATGTGATCAGATATTTTTTTTAGAACCCACCTTCTTCCTGTTTGTTCGTTATCAAATGATATTTGGGCTTGCTAAAAGCACTCATCTATCTAAGCTCAACTTTGAATAACTCCTGATCTGAAAAGTTCAAGTGGCTCATTGCTGGGCCTTTTTTGGGAAATTATCCAGAATCCTTGCCACGGCAAACTTCTTTCGATCCCTGGCCACTTCTGCCGGAGTCATATTCCCAAGGCCGGTGATTGAAGAATCCGCCCCGGCAGAAAGAAGGATTTCCACGGTTTTTACATGCCCCTCCTTGGCGGCGAAAAAAAGAGGTGTCTGCCCGCTCTTGTCCCGGAGGTTGACATCGGCCCCGGCATTGATAAGAAAAGCCACCATATCAGCATTCCCCTGTCCCGAGGCATCATGGAGGGGCGTGCCTCCGTCCTCCTTTGCCGGGTTCACCTGAGCGCCGGATTTTATTAAGAACTCTGCAATCTCTGCGTGTTCATAATAGACGGCATTGTGCAGGGGAGCATCCCCCGCCAGGTCCCGGGTTTCAAGGGATGCTCCTCTGGACACCAGAAGCCTCACCACAGGGAGGTTTCCCTTTTCACAGAATATGTGCAGGGGAGTCATACCGTCATTGTCGGGAACATCCGCCAGAGCGCCATTTTCCAAAAGGAACTCCGCACACATGATATTTGGCGCATTGTGCAGGGGAGTACCCCCTTTTTTGTGGCGGGCGTTAACATGGGCGCCTTTTTCCACCAGCATTTTCAACACCGGCAGGCTACGGGCCAGAAACACCGGCGTTACATCAAGGCTGTTGACGGCATTAACCGGGGCTCCCTTTTCTATGAGGTATTCCACCGCCGGGAGATCATCCCGGTAAACTGCGTAATGAAGCGGGGCCCACAAATCAGCATCCCCGGCCTCAATGGATGCTCCCGCTTCTCTGAGAACCTTCAGAACTTCAACCCCGCAGGCAAGATGCATCGGCCCCCGGCCATGGGAATCCACCATTTTCAACACCTGGGGAGATTCCCGAATCAACTCCTCCACCTGTTCCGGGGTCCCCCGGGAAAATATCTCCTCCTGCCGGGGGGTCATGACTTCCGGTGATTGCCCTTCCCCCGGCGGACTGCATCCGGAAGCCCACAGGATGAAGATTATAATGCAAAGAACTTGTGAGAGCCTGTTCATTGAGAGTCTGTTCATGATGTTATTATAGCGGATTTTATCTTTCCTTTGAATAGCTGTCGCCACTGACATTATCTTCCTGAATATCCTTTAATAGCATTTTTAATCTCTCCAGTGAAACCGGTGTGATGGGGTCCCCGCAGTAACGGAGAAATGAAAACTCCTCCAGGAAAGCTCTGCATTTACCGGTATCGGGCAGGGGCCGGCCTGGATCCTCCCGGTGTCGGAGGGCCATTTCTTCAAGATGGCCGGCAAACTCCCGGGGGGTGAGATAAAAAGGACGGGAGAGCCCGACTTTTTCCATGGCTTCATCAAATCGGGCCATCAGTTCCGACAAGACCTGTTCCGGGGGGGTGACGTTGATACTGTCGTATAATCCTCCGGGTTTTTCCCCGGGGGATGATTTTTTTAAAGCCGGCAGGATTTTGAAGACAATCAGCAATACCAGCAATGCCACTGCTCCGGCAATAAAGGGCGGTGCTGTGGCAAGTTTTTTTATGGTATCCCCCAGGGTGAGAAAAAAATCCTTCAAGGATCCCCGGCGGATAAGATTAAAAAGCTCTTTGATCCGGGTTCCGGCAAAATCCAGCCAGTCGGTTCCCCGGGCATCCAGGGCATCGGGACGGCCCCCCGGCGGTGTGGGGTCAAACACCACCCAGCCCCGGCCATCAATCCAGGCAGAAACCCAGGCATGGGCATCTTTCTGACGAATCACATAATACCCTCCGGGGGCACTGTATTCGTGGGCCATAAAACCCAGCACATACCTTGCAGGGATTCCCCGGCTCCGGAGAAGAAGCACCATGGCCGAGGCAAAATACTCGCAGTGGGCAGACCTTCCCATGAACAGAAATTCTTCCACCGGGTCCATATCCTGCCGGGTCAGGCGGATTCCCCGGTTATAGGCAATATTTTTCTGGAGATACCCTTCCACCGCCAGCGCTCTTGCGCCGTCGCTGATACGGCCTTCCATTATCTCTCCGGCCAGGGCAAAGAATCTTTCCTTCAGTTCTGGAGGTACCGCCAGATCCTGGGGGCCGGGGCCATGGTCGCCGGGAAAACCCCTGCCACCGGGAACAAACAGGATCCGGTATTCTCCCAGGGATCCGAAAGGGCCCCGGAAGTTTCCCAGAGAATCCCGGTTATACTCATCGGGGGGAAGCTCCACCGCCACACTGCCCCGGCAACGGTACACCAGATCGTTTCTGCGGATATCCACCTGGAAATGCTCCATCTGAAGGCTGGTGTCATGGGGGATTTCATGGGTCAGGGGAAACAGCTTGCGATCATCGTCAGGAGAAAACCCCGGCGGGGGGTTGTCTTCCGGTATGAGCCTTGTCTTCACAGCTTCGGCTCTCCAGAGTCCCCGGTCATAGGTGTTATAGGCCATCCCCTGCACCAGGGATATGGGCCGGGGAGTAGTAATTTTCATGGTTACCCGCCGGGAAACCAGCATGTTTTCCATACGTCCCAGGTCTGCCCTGGCGGTAAAAGAATAAAAAGTAGCTGGCTGAAACCGGGTTAAAAGCAGTTCCAGCATATTGCTTTCTACTTTTTTGAGGCTGACGGTGATGAAAATGCAGAGGATGGCCACCAAGGGGATTATCAGATACAGGATCCAAGTCTGCCCCAGCCGGGGAGGCTTCACCCCTTGGGCTATATCCTGGGTGATGATGAAAAGATCCAGAAAATAAACCATGGAGCACACCGCAAAAAGAAAGAAAAATGAAATGTTGACAAAATCCCACTTCCACGGAGAATACAGCCCCCCCACCAGATAAAGCCCCAGGCTTATGAGATATGCCGAGTAAAGCTCCCGCCGGTATTTCATCTTGTAACACTTAACAAGAATCACCGACATGGCTGCAACCCCCAGGTAGAAAGTGAAACGGTTGAGGCCCACAGCCACTGAGAGCTGAGGTGATAGTCCTCCCCATTGTCCCAGAGCAATAAACATCAAAAGAATTCCCGCCACCAGAAGAACCTGGCCCCATGATCCCATGACAAATCGCTTCCCCACAAAGAGGGACAGAAGAATCCCCAGGGCAAAGATTCCCCCCACCCAGTAGATATTCACATTATAAGCAAAGATAATACAGACCAGAGCCATAAGCCAGGTACCCCATGGAGTGAAACTGGGATACTTGAGAAGTTCATTCCTGCCGGCGGATTTGAGTGTTTTAAGTTTAGTTTTCAAAGAGCACCGGCTCCCTTCTGCACCTGGCCGGGAGTAAGAATCTGCAGACTTCCTGACAGTGGCCCCAGTCCCGATAAATCCACCCCCGAGGGGTCAGGATTGACAACGAAGACTTTCATGTCAACTCCCAGGTCATGGAGTTTCATCAGAAAGTCAATCCGCTGGTCATCCACTTCCAGCAAAAGCATGATTACAGTGGAAATCTTATGCAGTTCATCAACAAGATGAGGCTCAAGGCGACGGTAGGGTTTTTCCCGGCAGGGTTCAATACAGGCCAGGATGTCAAGGATCTGATCAAGACAGGCAAGGCTTCGCCCCGCCTGAAGGTAATAAATCTCAGGGCCTGCAGCGATGATGTCGATGATATATTCCTGCCGCTGAAGGTAATCAGATATGGATGCCCCCAGGGACAGGAGGGCCTCGAAGGCTTCGGCGGATTCTTCCGGGGCATTGCCAGGAACAAAACTGTCCAGAAACAGAGCGATGCGTACGTAATATTCCTCGTGGAATTCCTTGACCACCGGTTTGTTGAGGCGGGCCCAGGAAGGCCAGTGGATATAACGGGGATCGTCCCCGGTGCGAAACTCCCTGGTGCTTCGAAACTCCGTGGATTCCCCCACCTCCGAGGCCAGGGCGATGCCTCCCGGCTGAAGCTTGCGTCCTGCAGGAATATTCAGGGAATGGAGAGGCTCAAACCGGGGATGAATCAGCAGATGTCTTTCTTTTTTTATCACAGGGCCGGTCCGGGTTATCCCCAGGGGAAAGGGGGAATCAATCCCCACACCCGTCAAGGTGTAGCTTCCCCGTCGCACAAACTCCAGCCCCAGGGGGACCTTCACCTGTTCGCCTCCGAGAAGCCGGGGAATCAGCAACCCAAAAGGTTCCGACAGCACAATTCCATCGGGGGGCCGATCCTCCCGGACAGTTATCATGTGAGCAGTCCGGGAGGACGGATTTATGACGGTCACAGTCTGCCGGGCTTCGGATCCTGCGGATCCCCTGATGGGGGTGTCAATCACTGCTTTTAATCGGGGGTTGATAAGGTAGTTGAGGATGGGATTGAGGATAAAAATCAAAAAAAGAAATATGACCAGGGAGTATATGAGAAAAGTGGAGTAAAAAACAAAGCCCGACACAAACATCAGGATGACCATCAGGCTTGCCAGATGTCTTCCCGCCAGGGTCAGCCGGTGTCGCAGAATATAACGAAAAAACTCCATCACCCTGGAGGAATATTTTTTACTTGGCGGTTTCATTAATCTCCCCCTTATATGGGGACAGGAGTTTTTTCCAGAATCTCTTCAATCACCTGGGATTTGGTCACACCGGAATATTTAAACTTGGTGTCCAGAACAATCCGATGGGCCAGGGTCTTGACCGCCATGGCCTTCACATCGTCAGGTTCGGCATAATCCCGTCCCTGTGAAAAAGCATGAGCCTGGGCCATCCGGTAAAGCATCAGAGTTCCCCGGGTGCTGATGCCAAGACGCAGGCGGGTATCCTCCCGGCTGAATTTTCCCATGGCGGCGATATAATAGGCCACCTGTCGGGAAACCTTCACCTGCCGGACAGCCTTCTGAAGTTTCAGAACCCCGGCAATATCAACCACCGGCACGGCATCTTCAATGGGATGATGCTCCCGTTGAGAATCAAAAACCTCCACCTCGCAATCCATGTCGGGATAACCGATGGTCAGGGTAACTCCGAACCGATCCAGCTGAGCTTCAGGCAGGGGATAAGTGCCGTGGAATTCCACCGGGTTCTGGGTAGCTATAACCATGAAAAAATCCGGGAGAGGATAACGAGTTCCTTCGATGGTCACCTGTCTTTCGCTCATGGCTTCCAGGAGGCTCGACTGGGTGCGGGGTGAAGCCCGGTTGATTTCGTCAGAAAGCAGAATATTGGTGAATACCGGCCCTTCCCGGAAGCTGAAGGTCCCTTCCCGGGGATTGTATATGGATGAACCCAGCACATCCGAGGGGAGCAGATCCGGGGTAAACTGAATCCTCTTGAATCTGCCTGATATTGACCGGGCAAGCCCCTTGGCCAGGGTGGTCTTGCCGGTGCCGGGAACATCCTCCAGAAGGACATTCACTCCGGCCAGCATTGCCGTTATAAGATCCCCGATGACCCGATCCTTTCCCTTGATGATCCCCTTGAGGCTCTGGGTCATACTGCTGATTACTTCCCTGGAAGCTGTCACTTCTTCTGTTGACAGAGCTTCTTTATCCATTAGTGCCCCCTGTTATTTTACTGCTGACTTGTCAGTGCTCTTCATGCTGGTCAATGCTGAACCGGTAAAGGCCGTCAAACCTGGTAAATATTATCGAACTCCCGTCATAGCAGAAACGGGGATTAATCATCTTCAGGGGCTTTCGGGAAAGTGGCCTGATTTCTTCAGTTTCAAATTCATAGATAAAATATATGCCCCTGGATGAAAAAAGAAGCCTTCTGCCATCGGGGCTGACAGCTTCCGGGATCACACCGGGCAGGTTCTGTGCAATGCGAATCAGCTTCATTCCATCATTGCCGTCCAGATAAAACAGATTCAGAAACCCTTCATTGTGGGCCAGAACCCGAAGAGAATCCTGGTGAAACCCGAAGGCCCTCCAGGGAGGATCCGGCATAAAAGGGAACTTTGTCCCCATCTGGTGACCTGAATGAGAGTAAAATATTGAAGCAATGCGGTATTCCTGATGCTCTCCGATAAGGATATACTCATCGTCATCGGTCACATCAATGATATATCCCGGGGTTGAACCCACAACCGGATGAATTTCCCGGTTAACATAATCGTAACGATTGACGGAATAATCGCCCTTTCCTTCGGGGGCCATGAAATAGACCGAATCCCCCCGGACAATCACCCGCCGGCGGGGGCCGGGATCAACCCAAGGCTCTGCCAGGGGAAACATCCGATTCTGAAGATTTTTTCTTTCCCAGAAATAAAGATTCCCCTGATCCTCCACCACCAGTCCCAGGCCTTCGAAGTTGCTCTCAACAAAGTTTATATTGCCCAGGGGAAACCGGCTTCGGGATCCCATCCTCAGTATATTCAGCTGACCATCGGTGGTATTGAAGAAAACCGACTCCATCTCCCGGGTGATGCCGATATTTTTCGATGAATCCACCATCTCCGCAAGAATCTCAGCTCCAGGGGCGCCGTTATTGACCACCCGGTTTAGAACCTCTTCTTCCAGAATCCTCATGCGGACATCCACGGTAATTTTCTGTTTTTCTCCCAGAAACACCTGACGTCGCTTTTTGCCCTGAATAATGGTCAAAAAATCCCCGGATGTTTCAGTGCCGCCCATATCCTCCAGCAGGCTGAACAGGGAAACAAAGGCTTCTGGGGCCATTGAACCTGAGGTGATCTTTTTATCCGTCCCCAGGTCATCCATAGTCAAAGTTGCCAGTACCTGTCCATGGAGAGATTCAATCCGGTATGTGGCGGTATAGCCCTGTCGGGGTTGGCGATATTCAATTACGGTATTTTTCAGGATCTGCCGATCCCGATGGCCGGGAGAAAGCATATAAATCGCCAGGGATCCTGCCAATAGAGTGATAATCATGATTGCGGTCCACAGACCATTCCACCGGCGGGGCCTGTGTTTCAGCTCCACCATTGGGCCGGGTTTATCGGTTTTTACCTCTGGGATTTTTGCTTCTTCTGACATTTTCTGACCGCCTTGAAAAATACGATTGGACAAGGCAATATCTTAAACGCCGGGGCTTATGCTCCTCCCCCGGCCCGGGAAGGAAACTGATCCCCGGGAAAGAAGAATAATATCAGGGGGACTTTGCCCTGATAAAAGTATCATACAAAGGAGAGATGTCCAATGATTAAAGCAAAATTTCTGGGACATTCATGTTTTGAAATTTATGGGGAGGACAAAACTGAAAGAATCCTGATAGATCCCTTCCTGAGCGACAACCCCATGGCTGGGGGGAAGGCCTCGGAAATGATGCCCACCCATATTCTTCTAACCCACGGCCATGGGGATCATGTGGGGGATGCCATAACCATCGCCAAAGCCTCCGGGGCAAAAATGCTGGGGGTTTTCGAGCTGATGAACTATTGCCAGTCTAAGGGAGCAGAAAATGTCATCCACGCCCATATGGGAGGCAGGATTCCCTTTGAATTCGGCTGGGTTAAGCTGGTCCCCGCATTCCATTCCTCATCAACCCATGACGGTGTCTATACGGGGAACCCCGTGGGATTCGTGATCAACTACTACGGCCATCATTTCTATCATGCCGGGGACACGGGAATATTCGGCGACATGGCCCTGATTGCCCGTCTTCACAAAGTGGACACCGCAATGCTCCCCATCGGAGGAACCTTCACCATGGACATTCCCGAAGCGGTGGAAGCAGTCAGTATGCTCCAATGCTCCAATGTCATCCCCATGCACTACAATACATTCCCTCCCATCGAAGCAGACCCTGAAGTGTTCAAGAAAAAAGTGGAGGAATCAGGCAACACCAAAGTTATAATCCTGAAACCCGGCGAATCAACATCCCTGAAGAATCCCCAAAAAGTGACCGCAAAAGTGTAACATCAATAATTACACTTTTTAATCCAAAAGATGCCTGTTTATTTACTTTTGGAGGAACCCTTTGATTTAGTTTATTCGGGGGAACCTCTGTTTTAGTTGCTTTCGGGGGAAGCCTTTTCACCCGGTTTAAAACCAGGGAATATGGGTTTTTGTTATTCGGGGGAACCCTTTTCGCCTGGTTTATGGAGGGTTTTCCTGGGGCATCATCACTCATTTACTTTTTCAGCGGTGCTGGTGACGGTTCCCCCTTCTTCCTCCAGGGTTGCCTGGGCTTCATACAGTCTGCGGTAAAGGCCGTTTCTGGCCATCAGTTCATCATGGGTGCCGGTTTCCGCAACGGTTCCGTTTTCCAGCACAAGGATCCGGTCTGCCCGGTTGATGGTGGAGAGGCGATGTGCGATGACAAAGGTGGTCCTGTCTTTCATCAGCCGTTCCAGGGCTTCCTGGAGCTGGGCTTCGGATTCCTGATCCAGGGATGAGGTGGCCTCGTCCAGGATTAGTATCTCCGGTTGTCGCAGTATTGTCCGGGCGATGGAAATCCTCTGGCGCTGTCCTCCCGACAGGCCCACTCCCCCTTCTCCCACTGCTGTATCGTATCCTCTGGGCAGGGATGTTATGAAATTATGGGCGTTGGCGATGCGGGCAGCTTCTTCGATTTTTTCCTGGGGAGTGTCAGGACAGGCATAGGCGATGTTTTCCCGGATTGTGCCAGAAAAGAGGATGGTTTCCTGCAGGACCAGACCGATATGTTTTCGCAGGGAATCGATGCGGATTTTATTTATGTCCTCATTATCAATCAGGATTTTTCCTCCGCTGATGGGATAGAATCTGGGCAGAAGGTTCAGCAGGGTGGTCTTTCCCGCGCCGTTTGGCCCCACCACTGCAATCATCTCGCCGGGACTGGCGGTGAAAGTGACTCCCTGGATAACCGGTTCGCCGGATTTGTATTCAAACCGGACATTATCAAACTCCACCTTGCCCCTGACCTGTTCCAGCTCCTTTGAGCCGGGATCATCAGGCTCTTCCCTGTCAAAGTCCATCAGCTCATAAACCCTGGCAGCGCTTACCATCCCCTTGCGGATGTCTGCATATATTCCGGAGAACCGGTTCACGGGGCTTGTGGCGATAAGCATGTATGCCACGAAAGCCAGCAGATCTCCGATGGTGAAGGCTCCCATGGTGACAAGATATGACCCGAAGCCGATGAGAACCAGCATCCCGACGGTCCCGAATATATCCACCAGGGGAGTCTGGGTCAGCCTGAACTGGATGGATTTCATCACTGCGGTAAAGGCCTGATGGTTTATGTCGGCAAAACGTCTGCGCTCGTGATCCTCGGCACAGAAAGCTTTGATGACTTTGATGCCGTTGATGTTCTCCTGCATTATGGAGTTGAGATCTGATATGCGGTTCTGCATTTTTGAAACCTGCTTCTGGATCAGCCCCCCGAATTTGCTCATGACAAAACCGATGGCAGGGCTTGCAACAAAGGCCAGCAGTGTCAACCGCCAGTCCAGATAAATCATCATACCCACCGCAAAAAAGAAGACCATTACATCAGAGATGAGAACCATAATGCTGTTGGTGAAGGTATCGGTCATTAAATTGATGTCGGTGATGACCCGATACATTATCTGACCCGCCTGCCAACGTTCAAAAAAGGAAATGCTCAACGACTGGAGATGGCTGTAAACATCATCCCGCAGACGGCGCACCGCACTCTGCCCTGCAAAAGACAGCAGATAACCCTGGGCATACATAAATATTCCTTTTAAGACCGCAGACAGAAAAATCGCCCCCAGAAGCCATCTGAGCCTTTCATTGTCCTGATTCCTCAAGACATCATCCATGAGTATCTTGATAAAATAAGGCTGAGCTCCCGCCGCTGCCCCATAAAGCAAGGCACAAATGCACCCCGACACAAAAGACCCCAGATAAGGCTTCATGTATGCAAGAAACCGCCTTGTAATGACAACCATATCCTTTGTGGTCAGCTTCGAAGTGTCCAATGGAGCTTTCTCATCCTTGAGAGGAGGATACCCTTCTGCGGTATTTATCATGAATCGTTGTCCCATCTGCTTGCTGTGTGT
Source organism: uncultured bacterium (assembly GCA_964396845.1). GTDB lineage: Bacteria > Vulcanimicrobiota > JAJTBE01 > JAJTBE01 > CAYNGH01 > CAYNGH01. The sequence continues at coordinate 16,514 of CAYNGH010000004.1, forward strand.
CTGCCCGGAGAAGAACCCGGAACGGGATTAGTTCTTGCACTTCTGGATGAATCCTCTTGGATGAAAGAACCGCAGATGTACTCTTTTACCTCTATTGGAGAACCTTTCTTGCTCCATTTGAAATTGAGGTTTTTTGGGGGTTCCTTGGAGGAACCTTTCTTGAAAGAAAGGATTCCTCCAAACCTCCTCCAAAGAACTTCATGAGGGCTTCGCCATTCTGACGGAGTAAAATATAATAAAGAATATGAAAACGCCCACCGAATCATAACCAACGGCCAGAGAGCTATGTCCTACCGATACATAACCCACGGCCCGGGGGATTTTGGCCCACCGATCATGACAATCCCGACTCATTTTTCCCCCTTTTCCAAAAAGGGGTCCCGACTCATATTCCCTGGTTTTAAATCGGGTGAAAAGGGTTCCCCTGAATAAGCCAAACAAAGGGTTCCCTGAATAAAAAACGGGGGAGTTTGCCCCCCCCGTTGTGTTTATAGATTATGTCATGTTGGCAGTTTTAGGCTTTGATGGGAAGCCTCTTTAGGGATGCCTCTATTTTGCTGAGGGCTTTTTTGATATTTTCCACGGAATTGGCATATGAGAATCGCAGGTATCCTTCCCCCTCGGAGCCGAAGTCGGTACCGGGCAGGCAGGCCACTCCCGCATCGGTGAGGATGTGTTCCATCAGGTCCCGGCTTTTCATTCCTGTTTCCTTGATGTTGGGGAACAGGTAGAAGGCGCCTTTGGGTTTGGCGCATTTAAATCCCGGGAGTTTGTTGAGTCCTTCGGTAAAGATGTCCCGGCGGATTCTGAATTGTTCCACCATTTTGTCCACTTCGTCCTGGGGGCCGGTGAGAGCTTCGATGCCGGCAACCTGGGTTGCGGTATTGACGCAGGAAACTGTATTGAGCATTATCTTGGTCATGGCATCAATGATGGGTTTGGGGCCGACTCCATATCCCAGGCGCCATCCGGTCATGGCATAGGTTTTGGAGAAGCCGTCGAGGATTATCGTGTGATCCTTCATTCCGGGAATCTGAGTGATGGAGGCATGTTCGCCGTCATAAATCATCCGGGAGTAGATTTCATCGGAGAATACTATGAGGTTGTGTTTTTTGACCACATGGGCTATCTCCTCGTAGTCTTCCATGGTCAGGAATCCCCCGGTGGGGTTGGAGGGTGAGTTGAGGAAAATCATCCGGGACTTGCTGGTAACCCTGGATTTGAGGTCTTCCACGTCGAAGCGGAAGCCTTTTTCCTCTTTGACAGGCACATACACAGGTTTTGCGCCGATGAAGTTGATAAAGGAGTTGTAGGCAGGATATGTGGGGTTGGGCAGAAGCACTTCATCGCCGGGATTCAGGCATGCCATGATGGCCGATACGATGACCGGCTTGCCCCCGGGAGCGATCATAATTTCCGACGGGTCCCAGGTGGCGGGTTTGCGGGTATCTTTCATGTAGTCGGCAACGGTCTGGCGTAGCTCCATAGTCCCCTGAGATGGGGTGTAGTGGTGATAACCGTTGTCCAGGGCCCACTTGGCCTTTTCAACGATGTTTTTAGGGGTGTCAAAGTCAGGCTCACCAATCTGGAGATGAATAATCTCCTTTCCCTGGGCTTCCAGTTCCTTGGCCCTGGCCAGCACCACAAATGCACCTTCGGTACCCAGACGGCTCATCCAGTCAGCTAAACGATAATCCATGAAACCAACCTCCTTGATTTAATAATAAAACCCCGGGGTTCTGAACAGGGCTGAAACCTGTCCTGCGGGGTTTGAAAACTCATGTACTGATTGTTCCAATTTTAACAAACTCCTTCCGGAAAAAAAACTAATCCTCCCTTTGGGGGGAATCTTCTGCCAAATCCCCGTCCTTGTCGGGATCCGGCAGAAGAAGGTTTAATAAAACCCCTACAATACCCGCAAGGCCGATGCCTCTGATGGAAAAATTATCAATAGAAAGGCTCATCCCCCCGATGCCGAATATCATGATGATGGCTATGATTATTAGGTTTCTCGGTTTTGTTACATCGGTATTTGACTGGATGAGGTTTTTCATTCCCACAACTGCAATGGCTCCAAAGAGCAAAATCATGATCCCCCCCATAACTGGGGATGGGATGGTTCGAAGGAGTGCTCCAAGTTTTCCGATAAAACTGAGGAGTATGGCGGATATGGCAGCCCAGGTCATGATTGCAGGATTGAAGGCTTTAATCAGGGCTACCGCCCCGGAAACTTCTGAATATGTGGTATTGGGAGGCCCCCCCAGCATTGAAGCGACGGTTGTTGCCACGCCGTCCCCCAGCATTGTCCGATGAATTCCGGGGTCTTCGAGATAATTCTTGCCGGTTATGGAACCGATGGCGATTATGTCCCCCACGTGTTCTATAGCGGGAGCGATGGCAACAGGCAGGATGAACAGCACCGCAGGCCAGCTCCATTGAGGCAGAACAAATTTCGGAATACACAGCCATGAAGCCTGGGCCATCGGTAAAAAATCCACCATTCCCAGGAAAAGAGATGTCCCGTAACCCGCCAATATGCCCATCAGAATGGGGATGCACCGCAACAGCCCCTTCCCGGAGATGCTGACTGTTGCAGTGACAAAAAGGGAAATCAGGGCAACAATCAGGGCATGTTTTTCGTCAAAGAGCACCGTCGCACCGTCGCCGGTCCTGCCGAGGGCCATATGAACCGCCACAGGAGCCAGAGAAAGACCGATGACCATGATTACCGGGCCGGTGACAACTGCAGGGAGGTATTTCAATAGACTGTCGCTCCCCTTGAGCCTGATGATCAGGGAAAAGACCATATACAATACTCCCGATACTGCGAGGCCCGAGAGGGTTGCCGGGATTCCCCAGGTCTGAACTCCGTATATTATCGGGGAGATAAAGGCAAAGGACGAGGCCAGGTATATGGGAACCTTCCCCCTGGTTATCCCCTGAAAAATCAATGTCCCGACCCCCGAGGTGAGAAGAGCTACATTGGGATCCAGTCCCGTGAGGAGAGGCACCAGCACCAGAGCGCCAAAGGCCACAAAGAGCATCTGAGTCCCCAGGAGGCAGTCTTTCATTTTAAAGGAATAATCACAGTCCATATCTTCTCCTGTTCTCTGTCATTAAAGCCAGGTCTTGAAAATGTTCAGTTTCATAATACGGTTGAAATGAGGACGCTGGATGGGAGTGCCGGCAAGAATCGGATAGAATGCCGCCAGAAAAACCAACAGCCCCGCCAGGAAGATCCATGTGGAAACCCTGCCGATTTTTGTATCCTGTATGTCGCACAGGGTATCGGTAAGGGCCAGGGCCATGAAGGGAACACAAGGGAGCATATAGTAAAAGAAACCTCCCTTGAGATGCCATTGACCGCCGTAGTTTGAAAGAGAAGACAGCCAGAAGAGATACAGGGGCAGATATCCGCACAGGATGAACAACAGCTTGTTTTCTTTTGTTTTGAAAGCCCGATATATCATATCCAGCAGGACCGGGATAAAGCTCCACCAGAAAAGAAGATTCCCCATGGCGACAATCCCGTTGATGGTGCCAGTCTGTTTGTTTTCCTCCCACAGATACCATATGGGCCGGTGAACCGTGGGCCACTGCCACATCTGGGAAAGATACGGATGGGTGAACTTGTCGGTATAATGAAATTTAAAGGTCTTGCGGTAAAGCAACCTTTGTGAGGACATTTCCATACCCTTGGCAATCTGTGGCAGGTGAATCATAAAAAATACAAAGGGGATCACCGTTGCAAAGATAACCGCAATAAAAGCCATCTCTTTTAACGGCAGACGTTTTTTCTCCTTCCAAAGGGCGAGGCCGATAAACAAAAAGGCTCCGACGGCACCCCCCAGACCAGACAGCTTGACACCTGTGGCCAGGGCAAAAAAGAAGGCTGCCCAGAAAACCGGTGTGTAGGGCCGGCGGGCATCTTTGCCCAGGCCTATGGTGGGCTTGCTGTCGATATAAAGCCATGTGAAATAATAACCCAGCAGGATGAACCCGGCAATATAAATATCCAGGGTGGCGATACGGCTCTGGGTGATATGCAGAAACTCCGCCCCCAGCATTCCCGAGGCCACCGCCGGGGCAAAGCGGTTTTTAAAAATCGACAGAGCCAACAGATATGTCGTGACTATCATGATCATCCCGAAGAACACCGACCCAGCCCGCCAGCCCACAGCCCAGTCACCGAAAACCTTGAGGAATATGGCAATTATCTGCTTGGCCAGGGGAGGATGGATGTCGTTGGGATCCAGCCGTTCCAGAGATAGAAAGGTTCTGGCTGCGGGGATATAGTGGGTTTCGTCAAAAAAGATCCGCTCCGGCTGGGAGAGAGCATAAGTGCGAAGAAAAAGGGATATTGCGAATATAATCAGCAGAATCAGAAGGTCTGTCCTGTCAAAACGGTCATGAAAGGCGAGGTATGAGGGTTTTACAGATTTGGACTCGGTCTTTTCCCGGCTTTCGATTTTTTCTTTTTTTCTGGCCATCGGTTATCCTTGAAAGCATAATGTATGAAGCGTCAGACAAAAGGTTTCTCCAAAATCCCTGAAAGGGAACCATCAGAATATGGACTTGATGCCCGGCACTACAATAAAGGTATATGGTCGCAATCCTTCAACAGTATCCGTGGTTTCATCAAGGTCATCATCAACATACCAGAGGGTGATTTTTATCTTGTCGGGAAGTTCATCCTGATCCCACTGATCCCTCCACTGGTTGGTGGACTGGTATTCCACCTCCAGGCCATGGATGATACTGGCAGCAGGATACCATTCATCCAGGGGATTTACCGCGGCGAACCGGCGTACCGACTGGCGGGCATATGGAAACTCCGAGTACTCCAAGCGTGGCCTTCCCTGTTCATCCCGCTTTATGCGATATGCCACTTCTCCCACTCCCTGGTGACGGCTCATGGAGGAAGTGATAAAATATATCTCGTCCTCCCGGGGTGTTGTTCCCTTGATGCCCAGCACTGTAGCGCCTTCCCCGGCTTCATACAGGTTGATGATCTGGCGTCGCATTGTATGGAACTGCCTCATGATTTCCTGTTTTTTCAAGACCCGGGCATGGGTTCTGGCAGTTCCCCTGGTGGAAAAAAGCAGGGCGGAGCCAATCATAAGCATCAGCACTGCCACTAGGGCCACCACAACGATGACTTCCACAAGGGTAAATGCCCTGCGGGACTTAGAACCTGAACTTATATAATGACAGCTCTGAATAGGTCTGTTCATTATACTTTACCTCCACCTGGATCCGGGTTGCCGGCAGTCCTCCGCCGGCATCACTGGTGCTGGTGACAACAAGGTATTCCCCATGGGGCACTGTTGATTCACCTGTAAAATCAATTTCCGCCAGTTCTTCAATCCTCTCAATGGCTATGGGCAGTGTGTCCAGACCCACCGAAGACCTCGCCGCCAGGGCGGTGGATTTCATCTCCAGGGTAATAAGGGCCGTGAGCATCAGCACTGCAATGGCCATGGCAACCATGACTTCCAGCAGAGAGAAACCGTTTCTGGCCACATTTTTCTTCATAGCTGATAATTAAATCATTTTCCGGGAATCCCTTCCAGTTTCCATGCCGGGGAATTGGCAACATTACATGATTTTTTTGTGAGGACAGAAGGACAGAAGGCAGTATTCACAGAATTCCCAAGAACCGGGGTCCAGCCGGTTCCGGCATTTTTTGTAATTGATCATGACCCGGCAATGACTCTTGTACGTGGGGACATCCAAGGAGGCGTCATGGAAAGCATTGACAAAATAATCATAAAAAACGGCCTACTCTCCAGAGAACAAATGCAACGGGCACGGGAGGTTCAGAAGGAAACCGAGGAACCCATCGAGGTTATCCTCAACCGTCTGGGTTTTATCAACATGACCAAGGAAGAATTCCTTGAGTTTTTGAGCGAAAAAACCCACATCCCTTATGTGGCCGACATAGATCCCAACCTGATTGTCCGGGATCTGATCAAACTGGTCAGCGAAGATGTGATGCGGAAATACCGGGTTCTCCCCGTCATGATCGAAGGTTCCACTCTTACCGTTGCCATGGCGGATCCCCTGGACCTGTTTGTAATCGACCGTCTGAAGTTCATCACCAAGCGTTCCATCGAACCGGTGCTGGCCAGTGAAATTGACATTGTCCGGGCCACGGATCATTTTTATCCCCGAAAGAAAAAGAAAAAGAAACTGGCCACCGCATCCGAAGGCGATGAAATCAAATACTCCAAGGTTGACCATGACCTCAACGAAGTGGTATCCGCAGAAAACGCCGCCCAGCAGGTTCCCGCCATCAAACAGGTGGACCTGATTCTCATCTCCGCCATCAAGAACAACGCATCGGATATTCATATCGAGAGCGAGGAAGACTTCCTGCGGGTTCGTTACCGGGTGGACGGGGTTCTCCATGAGATTCAACGGTTGAACAACAAGATCAAAAGCGGACTGATTTCCCGTCTGAAAGTCATGTCAGACTTGGATCTGGCAGCCTCCATGATTCCTCAGGACGGCCAGTTCATGGCCTACTACAAAGATCGGCGCATCGATTTCCGTCTTGCCACGGTGCCAACAACCCAGGGAGAAAATGCAGTTATCCGTATCCTGGACCAGGGCAAGGCAGGCATGCGCATCAATCAGCTGAATTTTAACCCTCACGATCTCTTGAAGCTCAAGGAATCCCTCCAGATGGCCAACGGCATGATCATTGTGGCAGGCCCCACCGGAAGCGGAAAAACCACCACTCTCTATGCCTGCATCAATGAGATCAACGACCTGACCCGCAAGATTATCACCATCGAAGATCCCGTTGAATACAAGATGGATATTGTCAACCAGATCCCCATCCACATCGAGCGGGGGATGACCTTTGCCAGAACTCTGCGGTCAGTTCTGAGGCACGACCCTGATGTCATCCTCATCGGTGAGATTCGAGATGATGAAACAGCCCGTATTGCAGTGCAGGCATCCATGACCGGCCACCTGATCCTGACCACCATGCACACCAACGGAACCATCGAATCCATCTTCCGTCTTATGGATATGGGGATTGAGCCTTACTATGTCCGGGAGGTTCTAAGGGTGGTCATATCTCAGCGCCTGGTGCGCCGTCTGTGTAATATCTGCAAAATTTCCCGGATGGTCCCCATCGCCGAAGCTGGCAACATGGGGCCATATCTGCAACCTGATGCCAACGGCATGGTGAAGGTATATGAACCGGTGGGATGCGACTATTGCCGGGGCACCGGCTATGGAGGCCGACTGTCCCTGGCGGAGATGCTCTTTGTCGGCCCCCGGATGCGCCAGCTGATCAACCGGGAGAGTACCGGCAACGACCTGCGCACCCAGGCGATACAGGAGGGCCTGCGTACATACTGGTATAACGCAGCGGAAAAACTGGCAGAAGGCGTAACATCCCTGGAGGAGCTGGTCAACTCATATTCCAACGAGGAAGTTGACATCAAGCGACTGGTTCGCCCAAGCATTGTGGCTCACTGAACCGGACAGAAACACCTGACACCATAAAACATAAAAGCATAAAAAAAGGAAGCCTTGGGCTTCCTTTTTGATTCGACTGTTTTTCTAATTTGATTAAGGGAAAATACCCCGGATCTTCAAGGCATCCGCCACCCGGTTCATGGCCAGAATATATGCTGCGGTCCTGGGATCACACTTGTATTGATCCCGAATATTCCAGACATTGTTAAAGGCCCTGACCATAATTTTCTTGAGTCGCTGGTTCACCTCGTCATGCTCCCAGAAAAGGGCCATCAGGTCCTGAACCCATTCAAAATAAGACACAGTAACCCCACCGGCATTGGCCAGAATATCCGGCAGGACAATGATTCCCTTCTTGTGAAGAATGTCGTCAGCCTCGGGAGTGGTGGGGCCGTTGGCAGCCTCGGCAACTATCCTGGCCTTGATGTTGCCAGCGTTCCTTGAGGTGATGACCCCTTCCAGGGCTGCGGGGATCAACACATCGCACTGGACTTCCAGGATATCCTCGTTGTTAATTGCTTTCGCTCCGGGATACCCTGACACTGTGCCGGTTTTTGCCTTGAAATCCAGCACCGGGCCGGGATCCATTCCATCGGGATTGAATATGCCTCCCCGGGAGTCGGATATGGCAACGACCTTGGCCCCCAGTTCGTGCATCAGTCTTGCGGCGATACTTCCCGCATTGCCGAAGCCCTGAACTGCTACCGTGGCCTTGGAAAGATCCATGCCGATTTTTTTTGCCGCCTCTTCGATGACATAAACACATCCCTGAGCTGTGGCATTGTTTCTGCCTTCGGATCCGCCTATCTCCAGGGGTTTGCCGGTGACGACTCCAGGCACTGAATACCCTTTGTTCATGCTGATGGTGTCCATTATCCAGGCCATGGTCTGTGGGTTGGTATAGACATCGGGGGCTGGTATATCCTTCTCCGGGCCGATGATTATTCCAATCTCCGAGGCAAAACGTCGGGTCATCCGTTCCAGTTCACCCTGGGACATCTCCTTTGGGTTGCATATGATTCCTCCCTTGGCTCCCCCATAAGGGATTCCCACAGTGGCAGTCTTCCATGTCATCCACATGGCAAGAGCCTTTACCTCTCCCAGATAAACCCCGGGACTGTAGCGGATGCCACCTTTGCAGGGGCCTCTCACGTCGTTGTGTTGGATCCGGTATCCGGTAAATACCTTTGTGGATCCATCATCCATTCTCACAGGGAAATTGACAGTCAATTCCCTTTTGCAGTGTTTCAGGACCTCAACAATATTCGGGTCCATGTTGATGAGTCTTGCTGTCTTTTCCACCTGGGATACAGCCATCTCCCAGGCATCTGTCTGGTCTTTCCTTGCTGCAGTGAGCATCTTCTGTGCCTCCTTTTTGGATTTTGCAATAAGCAATAAGAAGAAGCAAGCAGGGGAAGTTTTGTCCCATCTGTTTCTCCAGGGAACAACAACAATCCCATTTTATTTATAATTGAAACTTTCCCGAATCCCCTAAATATCCTGCTGTTGATGGGAGTCGCCAGAAAAAATCAGTCGATTTCGGATTTCCTCGCTGTGATCTTTCAGGTTCAATGCCTTGCGCCACCAGCTCACCGCACCGTCCACATCCCCTAACATCTTGTAACAGTCCCCCAGAAGGAGGTTCCCTTCAAAGGATGAGGGATCTTCCTCCACCGCCTGGTGAAGATGAGAAACAGCATCGGGGATCCTGCCCGCCATCAGGTGGGCTTCCCCCAGCCTTATTCTCATCATTGCCGGAGTGGATACTCCCAGCTCAAGGGCAAGGTTGAACTTTTCAATGGCCCGATCCGTATCGCCTCTCATCATGTGGATAACCCCGAGAGTGCCGGCACAGTCACCGCTTCCAGGGTCCTCTTTCAGGGCTCGGCTCAGGATTTGTTCTCCCCGTTCCAGCTGTCCTAACTCCACCAGGACAGTTCCCATCAGAATCCAGGCCTCGGGAAAATCCTCACGGCTCTCCACAGTTCTTTGAAGCACACCAACCGCGGTGGTCAGGTCCCCCCGGATGGCAAGGGCATATCCCAGATAAAACAGCACTTCTGAGCTGTCAGGGCAGAGATCCGCCGCCTTGCGAAATTGAAGAATGGCGCAATCAAGCCAGTCAGTGACAAGATAAACCAGTCCCAGGTTCAGGTAAGTGCGATAGCTGGAAGGATCAACCCGCAGGGCGCATTGAAGCCATTGGATGGCAGTCTGTCCCTGGTTCTGATCCAGGCATATCCTTGCCCACAGGTTCAGGGCTTCCACATTGTCAGGCTCACGATCCATCAGGGGGGATACTGTTCGGATCGCCTGCTGATATTCTCCCATTTCCCGGTAGAGATCTCCCAGAGATAATGCCACATCGCAGTTTATTGGATCCAGAGTCAAGGCCTTTTCCCAGACCCTCACTGCTTCTGAATAGTCCAGGTTTCCAGAATGGACAAGACCCATAAAAAAAAGAGGTTCCACGGCTTCAGGCTCCAGGGATGAAGCCTGCTGGAAATATTCCAGGGCCTGTTCGTACTGCCCCAGTTCAGTGAGGGCCATGCCGATTTCAAGCCGGACTTCACCATTGTCCTGATCTGCCCGGGCTGCTTTTTCCCATTCAGATATGGCCAGCTCAATCCTGCCGTTGTCCCGGTGGGAAAGCCCCCTGGAAAAAGCCCTGTCAAAGGTCTTGCGGGCCTTGTAGCCTCCAAAGGAAATTACCTTTTCAGGGGGTTTGAACATCTGTTACCTCACCGATGGTGTCATAAGGGGTGCAACCGGTAACCCGGCACTGAAAAAAACTCCCCGGCCCCGGGGGAGGCCCCTTTATGAACAGGAGTCCGTCAACCTCCGGCGCATCGTTTATTGTTCTTCCAATAGCTATGGTCCCTGGCGGAAGGTTCGTCAAACCGGATATTTCACCGGTGTTCATATCCAGCATCACTTCCCCGGCCCGGGTTTCTTCATCCAGGATCTCCTCGCAAACCGCGCTGATGGTGGTTCCCACCAGCTCACCTCGAAGCTGAAGGGATATCTCCTGCTGAACCTCCATAAGAGCATCGGCTCTCCGCCGGGCTTCTGCTCCCGAGGGTCTTGTCCTGAACCGGGCTGACGGGGTTCCCTCCTCGGGAGAATATGGAAACACCCCGCAGTGATAAAAACGGCTCTCCCGGACAAAATCCATCAGGTGTTCAAAACGTTTTCCGGTTTCACCGGGATGCCCCACAATAAAGGCAGTGCGGATAACAGCCCCGGGAAGATAAGTTCGAATTTTTTCTATCACAGCCCTGGGATCTGTCCCATGAGGCCGGCCCATTTTCCTGAGGACTTCCCCATGGGAATGCTGAAGGGGAATGTCCACATAAGGGCAGATGTTTTTATGGGTTGCCATGGTTTTCAAAACATCCACTGACAGGGATGTGGGGTAGGCATACATAAGCCGTATCCAGCGGATTCCCTCCACCGACGAAAGCCTTTGAAGAAGCTCCGCCAGCCGGGGTCTGCCGTAAAGGTCCATACCATAAAGAGTGGTATCCTGAGCCACCAGGGTCAGCTCCCCCACCCCCATGGCGGAAAGATGGCGGGCCTGATCCACTGCTGTTTCCATGGGGACTGAACGGTATCTGCCCCGAATTTTCGGTATGATGCAGAAACTGCAACGGTGAGAGCATCCATCGGCAATCTTCATATATGCCCGGTGGGGTGGATCCGGGGAAGCCATGGGCAGGTCTGCAAAACTGTCGGGAGGGGGATCCCGGTAAAGACGGCAGGTTTTCCCCGACAGGGCTGATTTTGCCACTTCGGGTATCCGGGACAGATCCGAGATGCCCATCCAGGCATCCACCTAGGGTAATTCATCCGCCAGTTGATCCTTGTAATGCTGGGCCATGCACCCCGTCACAATCAGTGAGCCACCGCTTTCGTCCTTTATCCGGGCTGCCTCCAGAATGGTGTCGATGGATTCCTCCCGGGCTGGGCCGATGAAACAGCAGGTGTTTACAATCAACACCCCGGCGGATTCCGGGTCATCTTCCCGGCGGAACCCCGCCTGTTCCAGCAGGGCCGTCATGTTGCCTGAATCCACTGTGTTTTTTGGACAACCCAAAGTAATGATATGAAAGGTTTCCGCCATTCTACCCCCTAATTCTCCCTGAAGGACTCCCGGTTGACGATATTGTAACTGCTGATTTCAAACAGGTTTAAAATGACATCGCTTCCCTGGTAGAATTTTTGTTCTTCCCGAACCCTGCCGATACCGGGAGCATACCAGATGATGCTTTCAATCTCCTGTCCCCCGTCGGATTTGCCAAAGAGAGAAATCTTGATGCAGTCATGATCCCGGTTCATCACGTGGATTCTTTCCCTGCCCAGATATTTATATTCAAGGGATCCCTTCACCTGTATCACTTCAGGGGGATGGGGATTCTGGGGATCCACTTCTTCCTCGTTCTGGGAAAGATTCAGGTTCATTACCCCTTCCCATTTCCAGCTGTCCCCTTCCTGGGGACGGTTCTTGAAGCGCATTTCGTTATCGGTATGGCGGATGTCCACCTGGAGTGACGGAAACAGCCGACGAATCCGGAAATACAGGGGAAAAGCCCGCTTGGTGCAGAAGATCCCCTCATCTGTCTTGGCCAGAAACTCCCGATACTGGGCAATGGAGGGAACCTTTCCCTCGATGCTGAAACGATCCACCACATAGCATTCCAGGGTATCCACCCTCTCCTTGCCAACTACCTTGATGACTTCCTTTCCCATCTTGGTCATCCCCTCGGGCATATATGTCAACACATTATATTCCCAGTAACTCCCCACTCCAAGGGGATAATAGTCCCGGGATGCTCCCCGATCCCCGCATCCGGTCAGGGCAATCCCGCCGGCAACAAACAAGGCGAGAATAACCGTTAGGGTGATATATCTTTTCATTCACTTTCCTCCAGAAACTAATATTTCAGCTTTTTAGCCGTCGTTTTTCCAGTTCATCATACATATGCCGGGCAAAGGGTTTCAAAGCCTTCCCCAGCTCACTCTTCCCTGATTCCAGGTTATCCAGCCCCAGGGTTGAAAAAGTAATTTTTCGCTTTCCCAGTGTAACAGTGCCCAATTCCTTATCTGACTTCTGGCGGTGCCATAAAAAACAAACCCCGTCGGGACCTTCCCGGTCAAACTTCAACGACTTGTGGGATTCCAGCGCCTTTCTGGCTCCGTCATAATCCTCCAGCATAAAATGAGCAATGCTCCGGCTCACCCTGTCTTTTTCTTTTTCCTGGATGCTCTCTTCGGGTTCTACAGGAGTTTCCCCGTCGAAATCCGGGCCTGACCCGTCATCGGTGATGAAGTCATCGGTGTTTCGCACTACCATTTGAATATGATTAAAAACATAGCCCTTCCTGGTGAGAATTTCTTCAAGGGTTGGTGGGACTATGGCTCCCGGTTCCACCAGTTTCTGCTGAAGGATCATCAGGAACTGTTCTTTCATATCATAGGGATAAACATATATGTCGCCGGCGGAATGAACTTTCTTCTCATATTCCACAACACGCAGGCCAAAAAAATACAGGCCATCCCCCAGAGCAGATATTCTCGGATCCTGAAGCCGAACCCCCTCCATAGTGAAGAGATCCCGCAAAATCAAAGTGCCGTCGCCGGGGTCAATATCCACAAGGTCATAAAGACTCAGATGAGATTGAGCCACCTTCTTGAGAATATCCTGTTCCCATTCCTGGAGGCTCCGGCCTGTTTCCTCATCAAGGAACTCCAGCAGAAAAGACTTCTCCTGCCCCGACCCCTGGTAATCACAAAGGAACCAGAGCATAAAATTATAGTGATCAATAGGTTTGACTGCATCAATATTCAGCTTCTGCCCCGGCCTGATCATAAAGAACAGATCCCTGGCTCTGCTTAATTTGTCAGCGTATTGGGGCTTTTCAAACTGGGACATGGCCAGACTGAGCAGTTCTGACACATCCCGGCGGAACCGCTGGGGGGAAATATCTTTGCCGTTGAGAGATTCTGCAGTTTTCTCACTCATATATTTACCTTCTGTTCAGTTTTCGATGATGTCGCCATCAGGGGGACCTGTCTGAACCGGGCAGTGAAATGCTTCAGCACCGGGGGTTCGTATGTGAATTCCACCCCTGTTATGGACTCCCGGTTTTCCCGGATTTCTGAAAAGACCCGGGCCACGTATTCGAGATGGCCCCGGGTATAAACCCGCCGGGGAATGGCCAGTCGTACCAGATCCAGCTGGGGATAGACAATCTCTCCCTGGGAATCCCTGTGCATGAACATTACGCTTCCCACTTCCACTGCCCGGATGCCTCCCTGGCGGTAAAGCTCCACCACAAGGGCTTGTCCCGGGAAAAGATGCCGGGGAATATGAGAAAGAAAACCTGCAGCATCCACATACACCGCGTGGCCTCCCACAGGCTCCACCACCGGCACTCCAGCTTCCTTCAGCTTCCGGGCAAGATAAGCGGTATGTTCAACCCGGTAGCGCAGATAATCCTGATCCTGTCCTTCGTAAAGCCCCACCACCATAGCTTCCATGTCCCGGCCCGAAAGGCCCCCGTATGTGGGGAACCCTTCGATGACCACCATCTTCTGATGAACCAGTCGCATGAATTCTTCGTCCCGGCTGGCCAGAAATCCGCCGATATTCACCAGGGCATCTTTCTTTGCGCTCATGGTGGCGCCGTCGGCATAAGAGAAAATCTCCCGGGCAATCTCCCGGATGGATCGGTTGGCGTAGCCTTCTTCCCTCTGCTGGATGAAATAGCTGTTCTCGGCATAACGGCAGGCATCTATATAGAATGGAATCTTGTGATCCTTGTAAACCTGGGCGGTGCGACGGATATTGTCCATGGACACCGGCTGTCCCCCGACGCTGTTATTGGTGATGGTTATCATCCCCACCGGGATCTTATCAGCCCCGGTAGAAGTAATAAAATTCGCCAGTTTTTCGATGTCCATATTCCCCTTGAAGGGATGGTTGCTTTTAACCGTGTGGGCTTCGTCTATCATCAGATCCACTGCGTGGGCTTTGTTCACCTCCACATTAGCCCTGGTGGTGTCAAAGTGGGTGTTGTTGGGAACATAATCCCCAGGCTTCAGCTTCACAAAAAACAACAGATTTTCCGCAGCCCGTCCCTGGTGAGTGGGCACATAATATGGAAACCCCATCAGATCCCGGATGGCTCGTTCCAGATTCCGATAATTTCTACAACCTGCATAGGACTCGTCCCCCATCATCAATGCTGCCCACTGCCGATCACTCATGGCAGAGGTCCCGCTGTCGGTGAGAAGATCGATGAATATGTTGTCGGCATCAACCCCGAACAGGTTGTATCCTGCATCCTGGAGTACTTTTTCCCTTTCGTTTCTGTGGATGAGCCGGATAGGCTCCACCATCTTGATTCGAAACAGTTCCGGCAGATTGTTCATGAGGCCTCCCCGGGCCTTCGCCCGCTGATAATAATTTGTCCCCCGCAGGAATCAACAGTGACAATCCTGCGGGCAGGCAGATCATTCTTCGTTCTTGGAGGGGCATTCCCTGCCGGGGGATTAATGCCGGGAGCAGGTTTTCAATGGCATCTGTTGAATCAGGGGATAAATCCGGCGGCCCCGGCAGGAGGAAGCCTTTGAACCTGTTAAAAGACATAACCATCGGCCAGTACGTCCCGGGAGAATCACCGGTACACCGGCTGGATCCCCGGGTAAAGATTGCCCTGGTATTCATTATGATGGTGGAGCTGTTTCTTGTTCATTCCTGGCTGAGCTTTGCTTTCATTACCGCCCTTCTTTTCATCGTAACCGCAATGTCAAGGCTTCCCATGGCTTATGTCCTGCGGGGTCTTCGTCCCATCATCATTCTGGTTCTCATCACCCTGGTGTTCAACCTGTTCTTTTCCCAGGGTACTGTTATTTGGGAATATCATTTCCGCCTGTTTGGCGATTTCACCATCAGTATAACCCGGGAAGGACTGGACACAGGCCTGATGATGGCAGTCCGGCTGATCCTGTTAGTGTTTTCCACCAGCCTTCTGACCCTTACCACATCGCCGATTCAGCTGACCGATGCCCTGGAGAACCTTCTGGGCCCTTTCAAGGCTGTGGGGATCCCTGCCCACGAGATGGCCATGATGATGACCATCGCCCTGCGGTTTATTCCAGTGCTCATTGACGAAACCGACAAGATTTTCCGAGCGCAGAAATCCCGGGGAGCCAGATTCGGCAGGGGAAATATCATCGACAAAGCCCGGAGCCTTCTGCCCATACTGATCCCTCTTTTTGTTCATGCCTTCAAACATGCAGAAGATCTGGCCGCTGCGATGGAATCCCGATGCTACCGGGGCGGAGAAAACAGGACCCGGCTTCGTCAGCTTTCCATAGGCTGGGGAGATTTGACCGCGGTTATTGTCACCGGGACAATTCTTGCCGGAGCTGTATGGCTGGATGTTTATGGAAAGATATAAGGCAGTAATCGAATATGACGGCACCTGTTTTTCCGGGTTTCAGATCCAGAAGACCCCGGGGATTATCACGGTTCAAGGGCGCCTTGAAGAAGTACTCTCAAAAATATTTGCCTGCCATATAAAGGTCTGTGGCGCTGGCAGAACCGACTCGGGGGTTCACGCCACAGGACAGGTGATACATTTTGATGCTCCCGGGCCCATGGATGCAGAAAAACTGACCCGGGCAATCAACGGTCTGCTGAAGGGGGAAGTTTCCGTGTCCAGCCTGTCGCCGGTGCCGGGGGATTTTCATGCCCGGTTTGACGCGGTGGGACGCCATTACCTGTATCTGCTGGATAACTCTCCCGGCCCCAGAGCGCTTCTTCATCGGCGGGCCTGGCATCATTCGGTTCATTTGGATGTTGCCCTGATGCGGGATGGTATATCCCGGCTGGTGGGAACCCATGACTTCACCTTGTTTGCCAAAGGAATCGGAGAGATTGAAAACCGGGTGCGGAGTTTGTCCCACGGGGAGATTATAACCGGGGATCAGCTGTCCTTATCTTGTTCCCTGCCCTTTCCCCTGCCCATGGGAATTGATCGCCCGGGGATGATCCTGTTTTATTTTTATGGCCCTTCATTCCTCCACAGCCAGGTTCGCCTGATGGTGGGAAACCTGGTGCTGACAGGGAAAAAAGCCATCGAACCGGACCACATTGACAAGATGCTTACAGGAGATCACCGATATGCCACCGGGGCTGTGAATGTGCCGGGATATGGATTATACCTGGCAAAGGTTGACTATCCCGGGGATTCCTGCTGAGCCGGGGCTTCTACCCGTGGCTCCGGGGGAGGTGCTCCCGATTCCAGCCGTTCCATGGTTTCTTTTATCACTGTTTCGTCAGTTTCGTCCCATTTATACACCCGCAGGGCCTGCCGGTAATATGCCACAGCATCTTCCTTTTGCGCCAGGGAGGCATAGCAGTCGCCAAGGTTGCGGTTGACCCTGCCCCGGTATTCGTTGGCGCTGATGTTTCCCGAGGGAAAGTGAGAATTATTCAGGCATTCCCGATAATGCTCGATGGCTTTGTCATATTCCCGTCGTTTCATGTAAATATCCGCCAGGGAGCTGAGGCTGTTGATATGGGCAGGGTTTAACTCAAGAATCCGCAACAGGTGTTCTTCTCCCTGAAGAGATTCTTTGTCTTCCTCAAAGAATTTCCTGGCCCGGATCCACAAGGCTGTAGAATAGTTTTCAACTGCCGTTGGTTCACCGGTTTTTTTCTGGAGGATCTCCTCCCACACTTCACGGGCTTTTTCGAAGTCTTCCATCCGGGAATAAACCGCGGCGAGGTTGTTCATAAGAGATATATCGCCGGGTTTAATGTCCAGTGCCCGTTTCAGGGCGTAAAGGGCTGCCTTGAAGTTTCCCTTGTTGAAATAATCGTTCACTGCAATCTTTCGGATCTCATAGGCGTCATCCAGTTTGTCAACGGCAATCTGCTGGGAAAGGGCCATCACCGGGTCCAGCAGTTCCAGCACTCCCTCTTGATCCTCAGGAGGCAGGGTTTCTGATTTGGCCAGGCTCACAAGGGCATCCAGGGCGGTCTTTTTCAGGGATTCATCTTCTCCCTTCAGATATTGGGCCAGCTTTCGCACATCTTTCTTCTCGATATATTTCTGGACTTTTTTCTTCTCACCGCCAAGCAGAAAATCGAATATCCCCATGATTGTCACCCCCCAATAATTATTTCATCGATATTCTTGAGTTTTTCTTTCGTTTTTCCGGGGGATTATCCTCCATCATCGGGAGGAGTGCCGGGGGATCCTCGGAGAAGATTAATTTGGTGAATAATGAAGAAGAACATAGGGCCGGCTACGGCCTCTTCTGGCCTGGGCGGGGATCTGCCGGGGGGCCGGCAGAAAAACCTCCGGAATTCCTCCTGACAGGGCCTGACGGAAGCATCCTGAACCCCGCATCTCCGGGGGATCTGCTCATTGAAGGGGACAACCTGGAGGCCCTGCGGATTCTGGCCGGGATCATGCCGGGACAGGTGGATTTCATCTATATAGATCCTCCATACAACACGGGAAAGAACATGGCATACCGGGACAATTTTTCCACCTGCCGGCGGGCAAATTCTCAGGTTCATCCAGGTGCCCTTCGTCATGGCGCCTGGCTGTCTATGATGTTCCCACTACTGGTGCTGGCCCGGAGGCTCCTGTCGCCGGGTGGGGTCATGTATATCAGCATTGATGATCGGGAGCTTCCCGGTTTGATACTGATTGCCGATGAAATATTCGGCGAAGAAAACCGCGCCGGGATTATAACCTGGGTCAAAAAAAAGAAGGGAAGCCACCTTTCCCGGGCCTTGCGGGGAATGACCGAGTATGTCCTGGTTTACGGCAGGGATATAAAGAAACTGGATCTTTACGGCGAGGATGCCTATTCTCATAAATGGCAACCCCTGATCAAGAGGGTGAACCGGGAGCATGTCCTCACTTTTGGTGCCGGTGTGGTGGAAACAACTCTCCCGGGGAGTTTCTATCCCCGGGGCACATACGGTAACGGCGGCACCGGGGTGGAGCTTCTTGGCGACATACACATAAAAGAAGGACGCATCCGCAACAGTTTTTCCATCAAGGCCCGCACTGTGTGGACTCAAAAAAAGCTGGACCGGGAGATTCTCCTTGGCACCAGGGTTTCCATCCGTTCAGAAAAGATGGGCCCCAGCGTGTTCCGCCACGACCAGCACAAGAAGAAAAAATCCCCTCCCACATTGCTGGATCACAATGCCGGTATCGGCACCAATGAAGATGCCTGGCAGGAATTCCGGGAAATCTTAGGGGGCGCGGAGCCGGTGTTTTTTTATCCCAAACCCCTGTCCCTGATCCGTTATCTTGTTAACACCATAAGCCGGGGGAGTTCCGGGGGAATATTCCTGGATTTTTTCGCAGGCACCGGCACCACGGGCCAGGCAGTATGGCAGGCCAACCTTGCCGACGGCGGGGATCGTCGGTTTATTCTGGTGCAGAACAAAGAACCCATCAATCCTCCTGTTTCACTTCCCGGCGGCGACAAAATAACCGACATGGCCCGGCTGTGCCGGGAGCGTCTTCAAAAGGCTCCCGAAAGCAAGCCCTTTGCCCTGGGAAGACTGATCAAAAACCCCGGCATGGAAACCCAGAAACCGGATACAACCCCATGCATGGTTTCTTCAAAAGGATACCCTGGAAATTCGTTGAATGAATAATGGCATGTTTTATATTGGTGTTATAGGTGCAGGAGATGCCCGGGGAGATGATGTCCAGGTGGCCCGGGAAGTGGGCCGTCTTGTGGCCAGGTCCGGCGGGGTGTTGATTTGTGGCGGTCTTGGGGGTGTGATGGAAGAAGCCTGTCGGGGCGCAAAAGAAGAAGGGGGCGTCACCATCGGGGTCCTTCCCACAGGCCGGAGGGATTCTGCCAACCCTTATGTGGATTACGCCATCGTCACGGGACTGGGGGAAGCCCGCAACAGTATTGTTGCCAGGACCAGCGATGCCCTGGTGGCAGTAGGTGGCAGTTACGGCACTCTCTCGGAAATAGCCTTTGCCCTGAAACTGGGCAAGCCGGTGGCCGGGGTGGCTTCGTGGAAACTCCAGCAGGGCCGGGGAGAGCCGGTTCCCATAATACAATGCAAAGACGCCGAAACTGCAGTCCGGGAGGTTTTATCCCGCCTGGCGGACAGATCATCTATGAGAGAAAGGTCTTGATATGGTAGAATCCCGTTTACCGCCAACTTTTCAAGAGCAGGATCTCAATTATTACCTGCGGATGATCCGGGGAGATTATTCCACCATGGAAGAGGTGGCCCCCAGGTCCATGGTTGGGCCGTCCCAGGTAAAAAACCTTGTGCTGGTGTTTACCTCCGATGCCATCGGCGTCGGCAATGAACTGTTGGGCAAAAAACTGATGCTTCATCTTCTGCAGTCGGTGGTTAACGGCAGTCACAAGCCCAGGGCCATTATCCTTTTAAACGGCGCTGTTCGCATGGCCAGCGGAAGAAACGACACCATCGGCAGGCTGACAGTTCTCGAAGAGCAGGGTTCAAAGATTATGGTATGCGTATCCTCTGCGGAGGAATACGGCATTATTGATAACATCAACGTGGGGTTCGTGGCCAGTATGGATGAGATTGTAGAATCTCTCATGACTGCCCTGAAGGTTATCACCCTTTGAGGGGCTAAAATCCTTCCCCCTGTCAGAGGTTCCATTGAACAAATCCAACCCCGGCCAGCTGACCCTCTCGGTGGTGATTCCCACCTATAACGAGAGGGAAGGCATAGAGGTCACTATTGAAAAAATATCAAACACCTTGAAGAACAACGGCATTTCCGGTGAAATTATCGTGGTGGATGATGATTCTCCCGACAGGACCTGGGAATTCTGCCAGTCCATAGAGGAGAGCTATCCCCTGCAGGTAATCCGCCGGGTGGGAAGACGGGGCCTGTCCTCGGCGGTAATCGAGGGCTGGGAAGTTGCCGGGGGAAGGATCCTGGGGGTTATGGACGCCGACGGAAGCCATGATGAAAGGGCATTGCCCGGCATGATCCAGGCCATTGAAAAGGACGAAATCCAGCTGGCCGTTGGGAGCCGTTATGTCCCTGGGGGAGAAACTCCCGGCTGGCCCTGGATCCGGCAGTTTATATCCCGTTCTGCCATATCCCTGGCCATGCCGGTATCAAGCCTCAGGGATGCCACATCGGGGTTCTGTCTTTTCCGCCGGGATGTAATCGAAGGAGTACACCTGGATCCCGTGGGATGGAAGATAGTGCTGGAAGTTTTCGTCAAGGGTAATTACCGGCATTACCGGGAGTTTCCCATAACCTTCCGGGACAGGGAAGCCGGCCAGAGCAAGCTGGGAAACCGTGCAATAATTAATTACCTTCAGCATCTTATCAAGCTGTGGCGCTGGATGCGTCATCACAAGAAGCCCCGCCGGTGAATATCGGCGATGGGAAATTTTTCCGGGGAGTTGAAACACCCATGAACAGCAGAATATTTAGAAAATTATTCAGCCTTCTTCTCTTTGCAGTATTGGCAATAATTCTCACCATGGACATGGCCGGGGCAAAAGAGTATCCCATAACCCGCTACAAGCTGAAAAACGGCCTTACTGTTATCCTCCAGCCGATACCTGAATCACCGGTGGTATCGGTGGTGATGCTCTACAAAGTAGGCTCCCGTTATGAAAAACCAGGAATCACCGGCATCAGCTACATCCTGGAGCATATCCTCCACAAGAAAACAAAGCAATACCCCAAGGGTCATATGGCTGCGGTATTAAACCGTGTCGGGGCGGATTTTAATTCCTTCACATCCAGTGATGTGACGGGTTTTTACCAGACCCTGGCTCCCGAGTATCTGGATTTAGCGCTTCATATCGAAGCAGACCGCATGAAAAACGGCGTGGTGGATGACGCCAGCCTTGACGTGGAAAAAAAGGTGGCCCTCTCCGAGGCGTCAGCATATCGTAACCGTCCCTCATACCGGCTTTGGAAACAAGTGCGGGCGGCGTCTTTTGTGCATCATCCCTACATGTGGCCGGTTCAGGGATATGAAAAGGACATCGAAAACCTCAACACTGCCCAGGTACGCTGGTATTACAACAACTATTATCGTCCCTCCAACGCCATTCTTTCAGTGGCGGGCAATTTTGAAGCAAGCCATGCCCGAACCCTCATCGGCAAGTTTTTTGACGGAATGGAAAACCCCGGCACAACCCTTGATTCCATGGATGTGACAGAACCGGAATCCATAGCCGGGAAATTCCTGACCATCGATGGAATGGGCGGGACCCCTTATTACCAGGTGGCATATCACTCTCCCGCCATCAGCAACAACGATCTTTACGCTATGGCAGTCATTGATGCCCTCCTGGTGGGGGGGCGCACATCCCGGCTGAAAAAGGCGCTGATCCAGCCCGGCCACACATCCACTGCGGAAGCCTGGCTTGATACCAATGTGGATCCCGGACTTTATCATATGCGCTTTCGTCTGGGACGCAACACCTCTCACGAGGAAGTAGGCAGGATAGTCAATGACGAGATTCACCGCCTGCGGACAGAAACCGTGGATGCCATGGAGCTTCAGCGGGCCAAGAACCGTCTGAAGGCCGACTTCATCAAGGCCAAGGACAGCATCACCTTTCAGGCCCAGTACCTTGCCTGGTATGAGGGGATTCACTCCTATCAATACCTGCTGGATTATCCCGGCAACATTGAACGGGTGACATCAGGAGATGTGATCCGGGTTGCCAATAGATATTTTCTCCCCAAAAACCGCACTCAGGGCATAATAATCCCCCGGACCACCCTTTCTGCCCCTGATGATTACGATGATCCCCCCCTGGAGGATCCAGCCGGAGGAGATACCGGATGGGATTGCATCCCCGGTGACGGGACAGCTTATATTCCAGCTCCGGATATTTCCGCCATCGGCGGTACCGTGGGGGAGATCCTGCAGGTGGCCAGCGGAGGGAGATATTTTCTGAAAAAGGACGACCCACAGCCTCCTCAACAGAAACCCCAGGCCCAGCCAAAGCCCCAGGCCCAGCCAAAGCCTCAGGCCCAGGGCCGGCAGTATTCCCCCCCCATTCCCGAGCCGAAGCCCTTCAATCTGGAATTCCAGAGGCATGTTCTCCCCAACGGTCTTGTGCTGTTGATCCACGAAAACCCTGTGAACCCGTCGGTGGCCATAAAAGGTTATGTGAAGGCAGGCGGGATGTATGAGCCGGAAGACCTGGCGGGCCTGTCCAAGATGACCGCATATCTCCTGCAGAGAGGAACCGGCGACTTGTCCCATCAGTTGGATGATATGGGCGTTGAATTAAAATTCACATCCACCCTGCAGAACTGCGAGTTTGATCTGTGGACCCTGTCGGAATACCTGGATCAGGCAGTCCCCCTGATGGCTCAGGTTCTCTTGAAGCCCGACTTCACCCCGGAAGAGCTGAATCGCCTCAGGGGAGTGATGAAATCCAACCTGCAGTCCATCAGTCGCAGGCCCGATATAATATCCACCAGGGATTTCTTCTCATCGGTATTTCCCCAGGGCCATCCCTTTCATCATTTTCGATGGGGAACCCCGCGAACCATTGATGCCATAACCATCGATAATATCCGGGATTTTCACCGCCGTCACTTCCGGCCTGATTCCACCATCATCGCCATCTCCGGCAATGTAGAAGCCAGCCGGGTGATTGAGCTGTTTGAGAAGGCCTTTTCCAGCTGGGAAGCTGACGGGGATCAGCCCCAGGTTGTCCTGCCCGCGGCGAAACTTCCCCCCAGCACCACCCGGCAGATCAACACCATGATGGATACTCCCCGGGTTGAAATTGTGATGGGTCATCTGGGCATTCCCAGGAATCATCCCGATTACTACCGGTTTACCCTGATGAATTACATCTTTGGCGGAGGCTCTCTGATAACCCGCCTCGGCCACAGCATCCGGGATCGGGGTCTGGCCTACAAGGCTCACAGCCGTCTGGACACTTCCATCGGTCATGGGCCATGGGCGGTGATGTTGACAGTTGACCGGCACAAGGTGGATCAGGCCATCAGCGGTGTCATGAGCCAGCTGGATTACATGCTCAAAAAACCCCCCAGCCCCAACGAACTGCGGGATGCCCGTTTCTCCCTGACAGCAAGGCTTCCGGTCCACCTGTCCACCAACCGGAACGTGGCCCAGATGCTCCTGACCATCGAGTATTACCGCCTGGGCAAGGATTACCTGTCCAATTACCACAAGATCCTGAAGGAAATAACCGGCGAAGAGATACTGGCCACTGCCAGGAAATATCTCCACCCCGACAAGATGAACATCATAATATCAGGGCCTTTTAAATAATCGAAGACAAGAAAGGAATCCACCAGCAACTGACCGAAACATCATCCCAGAAAATACCGGCAAAAACCTCCGGTGGCATTGTAGTTTCCCGGCTTTCCCCGGCCATACCAGTTAAGGTCAAACCCGGGAATCTTGTGAGGCTCCATGAAACTTCAGTCCCTCCAAAAAACCTTCACAAATATATCGTCAAAATATTTTCATCGGTCAGTTCTGATTCTGCTGTCGGTTGTGGCCATACTGACCCATGTCTTCTGGATGAGCCTCAACAACACTCATACTTTCGGTTTCTGGTTTGGTGACGGCTATGTTCATTACACAAATACCCTGAAACACCTGAATTCTGCCAGAGCTTTCAATTTTGGGGAATTTCTCCTGCCCAGCGAAAAAATCTACGATCTTTATCCGACATTGATTTACCAGCTAAACGGTCTGATGATGCTGATATTCGGCCAGAGCCTCACAACCGGGGTTATGGCCAATTCCCTCTTTATGGTTCTGCTCATAATATCGGTCTATCTGGTGGGCCGGGAGCTGTGGGACAAAAACACGGGGCTTCTTTCAGCCACAGTGGCGGTATCCATTCCAATCGTCCAGGATAATGTCCGGGAATACCAGTTAGATGTTCAGTTAGCTTCCCTGGTGGCTCTGGGATGTTATCTCCTTATCAAATCTAAAAATTTCACTAACCGCAAATATACCATTTCATTCTTTGCGGTCATGGCTTTCAGCTCTCTGGTAAAATGGACCGCATGGTTTTATGTGATGGGGCTTTTTATCATATCCCTTTGGATTATGCTGTCCCAAAAGAATAAGGCTTTGAAAAAACAGTTTGCTGTCATGGGGGTTTTTCTTGGAATATCTCTGATCATCCCCCTTGCAGGCAGGTATCATGCCTTTTCAACAGGGCAACTGGGATATGGTTTTTTTGAATATTTCACAGGGATATTTCTGCCGGCAGTTTTCCTGCTTTTTATTCGTCTTGACAAAAGAATCCATGAGCAATTCCGGGATTTTTTCACCGGGGCATCATTGTTTGTTCTTTTATGCGGGCATTTTTATTATCTTAAGTTCTGGGATTTATATTATCATCATTCCCATATGGCCCTCTTCGGAGCCCGGCGTGAAATCGACGGGATATACTACGCCTGGGTGTTTTTCAATAGATTCCTGCAGAATAACTGGCTGATTTTCCTGGTGGCAGGGTTGATCATATACATTTGCACTCAGAACAAGAGCAGAGAGAGAACCCTCTTTATCGCCGGGAGCCTGTTTCCATTGTTGATGTTTATTTTTTACCCCTCCAGGGATGCAAGATACCTCATCCCCATGATTGTCTTTTATGCTCCCCTGATGACTTTCTGGATATGGGATTTGAAGAACAGGGCTGTAAGATATGCAACCTTTGCACTGCTGATGATTCAGGTTCTTGTATCCCTGCTGGGCTGGGCCATGCCGAGGAACAGCAGAATAGCCCCACTGATCCGACAGACATACAAAGCAATAAATGCAGCTACCTTTTCCGGAAAAATCCCCACAGTTCTGTCATCTTCACAATTGGAAGACCTGAACTATTTGGTGGATAAGATAGAAAGTCACTCCAGGGACAGCAATCATCTGACGGTGATATACTACACCCAGCCATATATCAAAACCATTGAGAATCGGCACAACTTCGGGACAGTGGACATCTTCTTCCGGCTTCTTGATGAAAAGGGCCAAATCCCGAGGAATATTTCCAACGAGATGGGGCTTTATAAGAATGACATCTTCTATGTGAACGGCCTCAGCCTCAACAGTGCTGATTATTCCTACTGGCCCGCACCGGAAGAGCCACAATACAGCCAGCTCACCAGCATCCTGGCGGATAAATACCGCCGGCTTTATATATTCGGAGAAGACGGGTTCTTTGCTGTGGTTGACAGTGACAGGCTTGAGGGATATCATCAGGAAACCCCCTGTGAAACAAAAAGCACATGGATCTCACCATCGGGAGTCCTCCATGCCCTTTTCGAAGACAATGGAATTTTTACATATGAACAGAATCGATGGATGGAATTTTGCCGGGGAAAACCCAGTTTCAATAAAATAATCGCTTTTTCCAATCATGAGCTTATCGCAGTGGGAAGCCATGGGGAAGTATCCTGTCATAAAGAGGGCCGTTGGATACCGATGGGGCCGGAAGCCAGAGCAAACTTCAACGCCATATGGGGCACCGGCAGTGAAAGTTTTTACGTGGCAGGAAGCGAAGGCATAATTTATCATTATCACCAGGGGAGATGGAATAAAATCCCCAGCCCTCATAAAGAAGAAATACTCTGCATATTCGGCTTTCAGGATCAGAGAAGCCCGGTGTATTTCGCCGGCACAAAGGGGCTTATCCTGGAGCTTTCCAACGGCACATTAAAAAGGATCTATTCTGGAGTTGGCTTTGAGATTGAATCCATCTGGGGAGGTTCTCCCGATGATATTTACTTTTCCGGCGACAGCAGTGATATTCTTCACCTGAAAAAGGGCAAGATCCGCATAATATCCCCGGACACCCCCGACAAGCATCAATGGGAATCCCTGACCGGCAATGATGACGGAGTATTCGCCGCAGGAAGCAACAACACCATTTTGCACATAAGGGACGGCAATATTCAAAGAATTCACTCTTTGAGATCCCTGCCCCTGTATCGTTCCATCCTTGCCATTCGACTGTGCCTGCCGGGAGAGCCCCTCAGGGAGAATATGCCCTTCAGAAACCAGATCAAAAAGTTTTATCCATACAGGGGGGAGTTCTATACCATCGAGGAGTTGCCGGGAACCGGGAATCATGTGGAAATTTTTGAATACCAGTGACATTGCGGATCATCTGGAATCCGCCTGCCCACAGGGAGATTCCGGGCTTTACCGGTGTTCCGGCAACTTCGGGAAGCCTTGTTTCATCAATATGCCGGCTGTCAGGACATAATGTTTATTGGCAATGAAGGAAAGATGGCAGGTAATAAGAAGTTTTTAATGAGATAATATCCGCCGGGGGAGAATCCAGACCCCCTCCGGGAAAGATGGTGTTCAAGTGAGCAGTAAACGTTTCAACCTTTCGCAAATTGCCCGTCGCATTACCAGGGAAAGCCTGATGGTGCGCAACCGTGAACTGATATGGATAGTCTGCGGCAAGCACAACATTCCCTTTGCCGAGGATGTGGCCACAGAAGTCGCCCTGCAGGGAGGCTATCCCATCATCGAGGTATCTTCACCTCATGTAAGCCGGGAGGTTTATCTCAAAGCTGATCCCGAGTATCTTCAGAGGCCCCGCCGATCCATTGCCCGGATGAAAAGAATGGTGGACGGCCTGGTATGGATCAACCCCGAGGAAGACCCCACCTTCATGAGGGATGTCCCCATGGAACGGCTCAATATGGTGCGTCGATCCTGCGAGGAGGAATATAAGGTTTTTGAGGAGATGCAGTTGAAACAGGTGCTGGTGGAATACCCCACTCCCCAGCAGGCAAAGACCCTGAAAATCGATTTTGATGAATTCTTCGAGATGGTCTGGGGGGGCATCGAGGTTGATCCCGACTATCTTTACGGTGTATGCAAGCAGATTGAAAAACCCTTTGAGAATAACAGCACCCTCCGCATAACATCTCCCAAGGGAACTGACATAACATTGTCATACCAGGGGAGATGCCTTCTTCAGGATACCGGCAAGACCACCGATGAATCTTATCTGGTGGGTGATCCCCTGATAAATCTGCCTGCAGGGGAAGTGTTTCTGGCTCCTCTGGAAGATTCAGCTTCCGGCACGGCAGTTTTTGATGATGTATGGATTTCCGGCCGTCAGGTTCGGGATCTTGCCCTGAAGTTTGACCGGGGGAAGGTTGTGGAGTTTTCTGCCCGGGAGGGGGAAAAACATTTCCGGGATTATTATGAAAATCTCACCTTGCCGGGCCGGATTATTGCCGAATTCGGCATCGGTTTGAACCCTTTCATCAAGAAGGTCATAGGTCACCTGGCCACCGATGAGAAGGTTATCGGCACTATCCACCTTGCCATCGGAAACAACAGCCACTTCGGCGGGCGCAATTCTGCAGAAAATCATGATGACTATGTAATCCAGAACCCCACGGTATCAGTCGGGGAGTTTCCCATCATCCAGGATGGCAGGTTTGCCCCGGAATTGGAAATATTCAAAGATCCCGTTCTTCGTCCCTGTTACAAGTAGGAGGTTTCCATGGCCAAAACCCGCAGTCTTTTCATTGTCCCTCATACCCACTGGGACAGGGAATGGTACAACCCTCTGGAGGTTTTTAATGTCCATCTGGTGGAGATGCAGGACGGCCTTCTGGATCATTTTGAGTCCGGCGGAAGGTTCCCTTGTTTCATGCTGGACGGACAGTCCATACTTGCCAGGGATTATCTCCGGGTTCGCCCTTTCCATAGAGAATCTTTCGGCAGGTATGCCCGGGAAGGCCGAATCCAGACAGGGCCGTGGTTTGTAAACCCGGATCTTTTCCTTTCAGGGGGGGAAGCCCTGATTCGGAATCTCCTTTGGGGCCGGCGGTATGCCTCCCTGTGGGGAGAGCCTCAGCCGGTTCTTTATGTCCCTGAGTCTGGGGGACTTATTTCCCAGATACCCCAGATAATGAAAGGCTTCGGTATGGAACATCTGGTTTTTATCCGGGGTATCGGCAATGAAGCCCTCTCCTCGGAATATCTGCTGGAGGGAGCCGACGGCACAAAGGTGGTGGCGACTTATCTTCAAAAAGCCTATAACAACGGCGGATTTCTGCCGGAAAACCTTGAAGAGGCCCAGAAGAGAATCCAGCGGGAAACCATGGCGTTGGAGAACGACACCATCAGTTCATGGCTTCTTTTAAACAATGGCGGGGATCATCTCCCGCCTCAGTATTTCCTTTTGAACCTGACAGAAGTTCTGGAGAAATCGGGAGAATACCGCCGGGTGAAGGTGGGCAGTTACCGGGACTATTATGAAACCATAATGAAAGAGATTGACAGGAATCAGCTTCCTCATCTGAAGGGTGAAATTGCCGGTGCCAGGGAATATCCTGTTCTGCCGGGACGAAATACCGCCCGGATGGATTTTAAGCTGAATCTCAGTCATGTTCAGAACCGACTGATACACCAGACGGAACCCATCGGGGCTGTTTTGTCCATGTGGGGAAGACCAGTGCCCGATGCCCTTCTTGATCGGTGCTGGGAGCTTCTCCTGGAAAACCACCATCACAATACCCTGGGAGGAACAGTAATCGATGCGGTATTCCGGGAGGCTTCCCTCCGGCTGGAGAAGATCCGCCAGCTTATGGACGAGGAATGGAAAAACACCGTAAGTTTCATCCAAAATCAGGGCAAAAGGTCTGAAACCCCGGAAGCTGTGTCGGCGGTTGTGATAAATCCTCTGCCCCGGAAAAGGACCGGCCCGGTGCTGTTGCGGGGAGCCTTCCCCGGTGATGCCGGAGCCAGACTGAAAGTGACCGATGACCGGGGCAACCCTGTGCCCTGTCAGCATGTCCCCGGCAAAAGAGGCGGTTCTCATGAGGACAGGACAATCCTCATAACTGCATCTAATGTTCCCGGCCTGGGTTGCAGAACTTACAGAGTGACCTCGGATCCAACCCCCGATGTCACATGTGAGCTTTCCCCGGTGATTTCCAACGAATTCCTTCAGGTGGGATTTGAACCCGGGGGGACTTTCTTTGTCAAGGATCTGGAAGAGGGGTTTTCCTTTGAAGGACTCAATCGATTTATCGACGAGGCTGATGCGGGAGATTCATACAATTTCTCTCCGGTCCCCGGCGATATGACTCTGACCAATATTTTGAGGGACCCGGTAATGGAGCTGGTGGAAACAGGAAGTGTCCGCCAGACCCTGCGCCTGTCGGGAAATCTCTCCCTCCCCAGGGGACTTGATGCCGGGGGAAAGGGAAGGGATCGACGTTTTGTCGACAGCCCGGCGACTCTTCTGGTAAGCCTTTACCAGGGAATTCCCCTGGTAGAATGTATCTTGTCCTTGAAGAACCAGTCCCGGGATCACCGGCTGGGCATCAGTTTCCCTCTGAATCTCGCCGTCAGCCGTATCCTGGCAGGCCAGCCCTTTGATCTGGTAAACCGGGAGCTGGACACTCCATCAGGGGACGGCTGGATAGAATCGCCCCGGGACAGGGATCCCTTTGAGGGGCTTTTGCTTGTGGGTAATGACAGCCGGGGAATGGCGATTATATCCCACAGCCTGCGGGAATATGCCGTGGAAAGAACCTCGCCGGGATGTATCCTGAGGACCACCTTGTTTCGATCCGTGGGATGGCTCTGCCGGCGGGGTCTTGTAACCCGGCGGGTTGCAGTGGCCCCGACTCTGCAGACTGAAGGCGCCCAGTGCCAGGAAGAGATGCTGTTCAAATATTACCTGGCCCCCACGGGAAGTCATCGGGAACTGCCCCGGGTGTTGGAATTGTTCCAGCAGTGTCAAGGGCCTATGTCAGGAGCAGTCCTGCCTCCAGGCATGGAACCTGGCCCTGTGCCTGGCGGATTAAATCTTTCTCCCTCATCCCTGGTGGTCAGCGGAATCATACCCCGGAGAGATGGCTCTGTGGTCATGCGATTCTACAATCCCACCGACGAAGCAGTCAAGGGCATCATCGAACCGGAGCCTCACTGTCCCCTCAGCCACTGGAACATCGGGGACATGGCCGGCGAAGGCAGTTCTGAGATCAATCTTCTTCCGGCAGAATTTTCAGTACCGCCCAGGGGTATAATTACCCTGAAGTTATTCTCCGAAAAGCCCCTTGAGAAGGGAATATCCCCGGAAAATTGAATCATGGATAATACCGGGACAGGATGTTGACAGCCTTATGGAACGTGGAATTGATCAATACATACGGGAGATGATCCGCCTCGGCGGGTCAGATCTTCACATACCTTCGGGGTATTGTCCCATGATTCGGATATTCGGCCAGCTTCAGAAGACCCAATACCCGGAAATGAACCCGGAAGAAGTCCGTCGGATGGCCCTGGAGATGAGTTCTCAGGAAGATCAGGAGATTCTTTTCGAAGAAGCCAATGTGGATTTTGTCTATCAGACCGATGATCCCGATGCTCCCATGAACCGTTTCCGCACAAATATTTTTTTCCAGAAAAACGGCATTAATATCGTCCTTCGAGGGATTCCCCGGAAAATCCCCACCTTCGGGGACCTGGGTCTTCCCGAGAGCTTGGAGAAGCTCACTGCCCACCATCAGGGGATGGTCCTGGTAACGGGGCCATCGGGATGCGGCAAGACTGCAACCCTGGCAGCCCTTATAAATGTTATCAACGAAAAAAAGCCGATGCACATCATCACCGTGGAGGAACCCATCGAATATGTGCATAAGAATAAAAAATCCCTGGTGATTCAACGGCAGGTGCGCCGGGATGTGGATCGCTTCGCTACAGCCCTGAAGGCTTCCCTGCGGGAGGATCCTGATGTCATAATGGTGGGAGAGATGAGGGATCTGGAAACCATATCCATGGCCATCACCGCCGCGGAAACAGGACATCTGGTCTTTGCCACCCTGCATACCAACGGTGCCATCCAGACAGTGAACCGGATCATCGATGCCTTTCCCCAGGAACAGCAGTCCCAGATCCGCACCATGTTCTCCGAATCCCTCCGGGGAATTATCTCTCAGCAGTTGATTCCCCGCATCGACGGCCGGGGCAGGGCTGTAGCCTTTGAAGTGCTCCATTCAAGCCCATCCATTGCCAACATGATCCGGGACAACAAGATATACCAGCTGGGGAGTGCAATGCAGATGGGCAAAGCCAAAGGGATGTTCATCATGGACGACTCCCTGATGAACCTTGTAAAACAGGGGCTTATCAGTGCAGATGATGCCATTGAAAGGGCCGTTGACGCAAAGACCATGCAGGAAAACCTTGCCCGGTCGGGGAGATTGTAAGATGGAAATATTCAGCAGGTTCAAGAATTTCCGCCAGTCCCGGGATGTCCCTTCCCCGGCGCCATCGGCCCCGGTGGAAGAAATCATCGATCGCTCCATAGGCCAGGGGATCAAGGCAGATCCACCTCCCCTGGATCTGGATGTGGAGATTCCCGGAGAAACTGTTTATAATCCCATCACCATTGAGCTGAACCTCGAGCAGTTCAACCTGGATGATCTCCTGATTCGTCTGGTGGAGCTGAAAGGTTCAGACCTGCACCTGGAATCGGGAGCACCGCCGGTATTCCGCATCAAGGGGGATATATGTTATTCCAATGTGGAGCCTCTGACTGGTGAAAACATGGAAGCCCTTATAATGCCTCTGTTAGATGACCGGGGGAAAAAAATTTTCCGCAAGGTGGGGAATTTGGACTTTGCCCACGAGATTGAAGGCCTGGCCCGGTTCCGGGTGAACCTTCTCCGTCAGCATCATGGCATGGGGGCGGTGTTCCGGGTAATCCCTTCCCGAATCCCCACCATCGAAGAGCTGAGCCTGCCGCCGATTCTCCAGCAACTCTCTAAAACCAACCGGGGGATCATCATCGTGACAGGCCCCACCGGATCGGGGAAATCCACCACTCTGGCGGCGATGATTAACTATATCAACCACAACCGCAAGGGACACATCATAACCATCGAAGACCCGATAGAGTTTACTCACCAGTCGGTAAACTGCCTCATCGATCACCGGCAGGTGGGACATCATACCCGCAGTTTTGCCGAAGCCCTGAAGGCGGCCCTGCGGGAAGACCCCGATATAATTCTGGTGGGAGAAATGCGGGATCTGGAAACCATATCCCTGGCCATTACCGCCGCGGAAATGGGAGTTCTGGTTTTCGGCACCCTTCACACCAACTCCGCCGCCAAGACCATCGACCGAATTATCGACGTGTTCCCCTCAAAACAGCAGGAACAGGTCAGATATCAGCTTTCCCAGTCCCTGAGGGGCATTGTGGCCCAACAGCTCCTCAAGACCGCTGACGGTCAGGGCCGTTGCGCTGCGGTGGAGGTCCTCATCTGCAACATGGGCCTGGCCAACCTGATCCGGGAAGGCAAGACCAACCAGATAGGCTCCTTCATCCAGATGGGCAGAGATGAGGGAATGATATCCATGGACGAGGCCCTTATAAAACTGGTTCAGGAGGGGACTATAACTCCCCAGCTGGCATATTCCCGATCCATCGAAAAAACCCGGATGAAGAGCAGGCTGGGAATCTGATACGGATTCTGCAAAAGGAACCAGGGAAAATAAATTGAATTATTCCATATGAAATGATCCCGGCCATTGATGCCGGCAAAAACAAACAAGGGAGGGGATAAGGTTGAATCCTCTGTTGCTGGTTGTAATCTTTGTTGTCATCACACTCCTGGGGGTTTTCTTTGCCACCAGGGAAAAGGATAACCTGGTGGACATCGATGAAAAGATACCCCGGGGCAAGGGGAAAAAACTCAAGACCGATGACCAGGTGTTTGAGCTTACCTCTGCCAAGAAACAGGTGGAGCTGAACAAAATTTTAAAGCGGAAGGAAATCAAGGGTAAAAAGAAATAACCCAACTCAAGCCATCTTCAGCCGGTTGCCGGCTGATTTGTTTTTCGGACACCAAATCAGTTTACAAAAAACGTTCGTCGGCGATTCTGCCCGACACGGATTTTTCACCAACCCATCCGGACCTGACGCCGGAAAAGCAGTCAAACTGGGGCACGTAAGGCTTGATATCAAGAAGAGGAGCCCCGTCAAGAATATCCACATCCCCGATTGTTATGCGATTGTCTTCGATTCCCACAAGTCTTACACAGGATATTCCGATTCGATTGGGCCGGCATGGTGCTCTTGTGGCAAAAACTCCATGGGGAGTGCCTGTGTCAAGATATGGCTGGACTGTCAATTCCTCCCGGCAGGTTTTATGAAACCGGTATATTAATATAATCCTCTCAAAACCCTCAAGGTCCCTGAGTCCTTCAACATAACGGGGAAACACCTCCACCACTCCCAGTTTATCTTTATCGCCGGCATGAATCGATGCCGCGGGCTGGATGGGAGTTCCTTTCTGTTCTTTGAAGGGAGTATGGACAATTCCGATGGGTTTTAAGCAAATCGTGTTATCATCGAACTTTTCTTTCATCAAGCCCTCACTTTATTATCAATTGCAGTGCAGTTTTATGCAGGGATAAATTATCTCTTTTGTCAACAACCCCTTCATAAGCAGGATCAATTCTTCCCCTGTTTCAGAGGGAAATACAAATCACACCATTATGGCGCGCCGGAATCAGCCCGGACCTGCAGTCGCCCAAAGGTTCCTGTTATTGCTTGCCGTCTGGGGAAGTCTTTGAATTAGGCTTCCCTTCGAATCTTTCGTTGCCCACACATATTTCAATTTTTATACCGTCGCCATGCCTGTCAACCTCTCCGTGCTTTATCTGCCAGCCCAGAAGATCCAGCCGGGATTTTCCCAGGAGATCATGACCAATCATGGAGCCGTAATACCCTGCAAGCTCGGGTCGTCTTGCAGCATTGAGAGTGTTGAAAATCTTTTCGATTTCCGCATCGGTTCTGGTGACATTGTCAGTGATGACAAAATGTATCCCGTCAAGCTCCTGATATAGGGAAATGTTCATCCGGGAAGGCTTTCCCTCCAGGATAAAACTGGACATCTCGGTTATAAGGTTAAGTAAAAATTCTCTTCTTCTCATATTATTCACCTGTATAAATTAATCTGTTAATCAGTCGTTATTCCAGACCTTCTTCTTTTATGGATTTGTACCATTCAATGACCGCCACCATCAGTGTAGCTGTCAGACCGCCTGCAAAGCCGTTGTTGTAAAGATCAAAGCCTCCGTGCCAAGCTGCTGATCTCATCACCATCAGCAGATGAGTGACACCGCCGATGATGCCGATTATCGGGCCGAACTGCCCTGCCAGGGGTGCCAGGGTTGTGACAAAAAGCGCCGCCAGGATAGGGCCGGGATCTGCCGGATTCATGCCAAAAATAAAGCATCCCAGCAACACTCCCAGCATTACCGGCCAGCTGTTCTTCAGGTGTTTTCCGAAGGCTCCGAACCCCATGATGGTGAAGATTCCTCCCAGCACCGGGCCGTTAAAGTCGCCCCCCACCGCCAGCACATAAAGCCAGCTTCCGATACCCAGGAGGCCGATATTCAGAAGGGATCCTCCCAGAGTCACCATGTCGATAAAATCCGAGGGCAGTCTTCCGCTTTTTCTTTGAATCAATAAAAAATCCGTAAAAACCTTTTGTTTTCTTTCCATCAGGCCGGCGATAACAAACATTACAGATATGACGGGAACCAGCAGGATCATTAATGTGGATGGGGTTTTATTCCAGATGACTTCGATGACCAGTTTCCGGCCAGTGGCCTCCACCACCCCCGCGGCGAAAAGCCCCAGAAAACCGCATGTCAGGCCGATGTTGTAGAGATTATACCCCTGGTGCATATGAAGCATTGATCGGGCCAGAGGAGGCAGAAGAATCCCTGCAATCACCCCGGAGATAATCCCCAGAATCAAGCCGGGAATGCCCACAAAACCGAACTCGAATATCATGAATGTAACCAGAGGCCCCAGGGCTGTTCCAAAAAGGGCAATCAGCAGGTATTCCTGATAGCTTTTGCCGACGATTTTAGCCGAGATATAAACCCCGAGGAAAATGGGCAGGATGTTGATGGGAGTCTTGCCGAAAAGTCCGAAGCCGAATATGGTAAAAATCGCCGCCAATGTGGGCCCTGACAGGGTGACCTTGTTCAGGTAAATAATCAGGAGAGCTATCAGGGATATGAGCACTGCATTTAACAGGGCAGCCCCGACTCCGCCCACCTGGGTAAAGTCATTGATGAGCCTTCCGGGATGCTTCTGAATAACCATCAGATTTCTCATCGTCGGCTCAAAGCCCTGATTTATGAAGGCTGCAACAGTCACACCGGCCATGATTAACAGTATGAATATATATAATCGTTTCTCCTGACTTTTCATTCACTTCTCCCTCACAAAAAATTCAGGGCTTTCCTTATACCTGCTGTTAAATGATTTATCAATGAAAGCCTGGCCAGGACAAATCAGCACAACAGATGACTTCATCATTCTAAAGTTCCGGTATAATATTCTTCGATAAAAAAACAAAATGAACCTCCCCCTGTTAACCAGCTGATTTCACAAACAACTTGAACCGAAAGCAAAAATCCTGCCAGAACTCTTTGAAAACTTACTGTCAGGATTTTTATTCTTTTCTTACCGGACATACTGATCTTTGATATTGATCATACTGCCTTCCTTGGGAAAAATTTCTGATTCTTCTTGTAGATTATGTGGAATAGGGGAATGGAATCCTTACCTGACTGTTGGACTCCCTGTAAGACCGGGATCCGTCAGAGTTTGTGCTTATTTCGATTTTTTCTTTGTTGAAGCCCCAAAGTTCCTTGGAGCTGTGGCCTCTTTCTTCCTTCATAGAGTGAATGTTTCCCTTTTTAGTGAAATACACATCGCTGGATCCGCCGGAATAACTGATCTTGTTAGAAACTAAAGCATGGTTGGTGAGATTAATCCTGCGGTTCAAGGCTTCGGGAACACCAGTCTTGGCGTTATAGACAACTCTGACCCATTCCTTACCGCCACTGGCGATTAATTCCCTGCCAACCTGACCAGTTTTGGGATCGTCGTGGGGTCTGATTTTAACTTCCTTTTCCATCTCCACATAGCCCTTTCGGGGGTCCAGATCATTGGGGCCATTATCCTGGCTGATATAGCTGTCGGCGATTTCTCTTTGCTGTTTTGTGACATTATTTATTTTTCCCAGGGTCTTGCATTCACTGCAG
This sequence comes from uncultured bacterium, assembly GCA_964396845.1. Lineage (GTDB taxonomy): Bacteria > Vulcanimicrobiota > JAJTBE01 > JAJTBE01 > CAYNGH01 > CAYNGH01. Next base: position 53,144 of record CAYNGH010000004.1, read on the forward strand.
TCTTTGGGGGCTTTCTTAACCGTTCCAGAAAAGCGCCATTCGGTTCCCATCACCCGGTGATTGCTTACATCGGGGGTATTTATCATATTGTTTCTGTTTAATGTGTTCATTTTATCTTCTCCTCTTATTCCGGGAGTTATCTCCCATTTGTTAAGTTAATTATACTCTATCGAAATGTTAACTTTGTTAAGAGGAATTTAAAAATCATTGATAACATGTAAACAAAAGTAATATTCTGCCCAAAATCATATCTGTTCCAGAGCATCTCCGATGGTGTCAACCCCGATGAGGGCGATTCCCTCGGCTTCTGTCTGGCGGGTTATGTTGGTTTTTGGCAGAATAATCTTGTCAAAACCCATCCGGGCGGATTCTGCGATTCTTTCCGGGGCCCGGGAAATACCCCGCACTTCGCCCCCCAGGCCCACTTCCCCCATAACAGCGCATCCATGAGGCAAAGGCCGATCCCGCAAACTGGATGCCACCGCCAGAACAACTCCTAAATCTCCGGCAGGTTCATCCACCACAACCCCTCCCACCGCATTGATGAAGACATCGGAGCCACCCAGGAGCATCCGGGCCCGCTTTTCCATCACCGCCAGCATCAGGGCCAGTCGGTTTGCCGAAAGACCTTCCGCCCGGCGGGCAGGGTTTCCGAAGCCCGACTGGGTCACCAGGGCCTGGATTTCAATCAGAAGCATCCGGGAGCCTTCCTGAACCGGAACCACCACTGAGCCGGGGACATCTGATATATGCTGAGAAAGAAAAAACTCCGACGGGTTGTCGATGGCAACAAGCCCTTTGGCTTCCATGGAGAATACCCCCATCTCCCGGGTGGAGCCGAATCGGTTCTTCAAGGCCCGAAGAATTCGAAAATCCCGAACCCGTTCCCCTTCGAAATAAAGAACCGCATCCACCATGTGTTCCAGCACCATTGGCCCTGCGATGGTCCCTGACCGGGTGATGTGTCCCACTACAATCACAGGTACTCCTCTGGTCTTGCAGTATCGCTGAAGCAGTCCCGTGCATCCCCTCACCTGGGCAACACTGCCGGGATATGATTCCATGTCCCGATCCATCATAGTCTGGATGGAATCGATGATCACCAGGGATGAATCCTGCTCTTCTATCTGAGCCAGAATATTCTTCAGATCAATCTCCGGCAGGATGTAAAGGTTTTCAGAGTTAATCTCCATCCGGCCGGCCCGCATCTTGATCTGTTCCAGAGATTCCTCGCCGGTGACGTATATGACCTTGCCTTCTCTTGTTCGGGCAATATTATCCGCCACCGACAAAAGAAGGGTTGACTTGCCTATGCCGGGGCTTCCTCCGATGAGCACCAGGGATCCCGGCACAAGTCCGCCCCCGGTGACCCGATCAAACTCACTGATTCCAGTTGTGAGCCGTTCTTCATGGTTGAAGGTGATTTCCGGCAGGGGAGTGAGTTTTCCCCCGGCAACCATAAGGGATGAACCCCGGTGCAGGGGCTGTTCCACTTCCGGGGCAATGGTCCCCCACTGCTGGCAATGGACACAGCGTCCCATGGTTCGATGATACACCGCACCGCATTCAGAACAGACATAACGGGTCTTTTCCCTGGACATCAGCTTCCCCTTTCCTGTGAAACCTTCACCAGTTGATCTGCATCCAGGTTCTTCCGATACGGCAGTGTTCACCGTTTTCCAACTGAACCCGGCCTGTCAACCTTTCGCCGTCGTAGTATGTGCCGTTGGTACTGCTCAGATCCTCCAGGTAAACCAAAGGATCGTTGACGATAATCCGGGCATGTCGCCGGGATATGTAACGATCATACTGCAGGGGGATTTCGTTGCTCTTTTCCCTGCCGATGGTGGAAGTTCTGCTGATTTTCATCACTTCCCCGTCCTGGGCTCCGCTCATAAGTTCAAGGGTTATTCTCACCGGTTGCCACCTCCCGGTCTGGTTTCATCAAAATCATCAGAGTCCAGATCCCCGGGGCCTTTCCCCGGCAGTCCCTTCGGCCCTTTCAGGGGAGCAATCCCCATCATCCCCATATCCCCGTTGCGGTGCCGGAGAATTGGCCGGCGCTGATGGAAGGGAGTGTCGGCAATATCCCGGGGATCTGGGGGACTGCTGTCATCCCGGGTCTTCCCGGGGTCCTCTCTGCCTTCCCGGATCCTGGGACGGAACAACCCCTTAGGGACAGGATCATCTTCCGGGGAGGATTTCCCCGCAGTGTTGCCACCATCAAAGGGAGAAGGTTTTCTGCCCAGGGTATCGGCGAAATCTTCGGGGTCTTCGGGGATTTGTCGGTCATCCTTCTTTCTCCAGGGAACTTCCGGGGCGACCCGGCTCTCTTTGTTGATGGGAAGAATATCGAATCCGTCGGACTTTATTTCTCCCGGGGCATCGGTTTTCCGGGGAATTTTCCCAAAGGGTTCCGCATATTCTTCGGGGGGCAGACTCCCTTCCACCGGGGGGATTTCCCGGCGGAATATCTCTCCCCGGTCTTTTTCTTCAAAAACCAGTTCCCGCCGGTCATACCAAACATAAATACTGTTTCCGTTCTGAACTCCCGCCGCCAGCATGGCTTCCGCCAGAGGTTTGGAAAGATAGTTGGCGATAGCCCGCTTCATGGGTCTTGCCCCGTAGGCGGGATCGTATCCCTTGTGGAGCAGGTAATTAATTAAGGTTTCATCGATATGAAGCTGGATCTCTTTCTGTTTGAAGAGTTGATCCGCCAGGTTCTTGAGGTTTATGTTGACAATATTGGACAGGGCTTCCCGGCCCAGGGAATTGAAGATGATAATCTCGTCGATGCGGTTGAGGAACTCTGGACGGAAATGTCCCCGGAGTTCCCGCATGATTTCATCACGAACTTTCGGGTCCCTGGTATCGATAATCTGTTTAGCTCCCCCTTGAGTAAAGGCGGACATGCCGATGTTGGAGGTTAGGATGATGATGGTGTTGGTGAAATTGACGGTACGTCCCTTGGAGTCAGTCAGACGGCCGTCGTCAAAGACCTGCAGGAACAAGTCAAACACCTCGGCATGGGCCTTTTCCACCTCGTCAAGAAGAACCACCGAATAAGGCCTTGAGCGAACCTTCCCTGTCAGCTGGCCTTCCTCGTCGGATCCGATATACCCCGGAGGCGCTCCTATGAGCTTGGATACTGAGTGCTTTTCCATATACTCGGACATATCCAGGCGGATAAGATCCCGCTCACTGCCAAAGAGAAACTCCGCCAGGGACTTGGCCAGTTCTGTCTTCCCCACTCCGGTAGGCCCCAGAAACAGGAATACCCCCGAGGGCCTGCCGGGAGATGTCAGTCCCATCCGGGCCATCCTGATGGTCTGGGCTGCCACTTCGATAACATGATCCTGGCCGATGACTCTTTCCCGGAGATGTTCTTCGATATGCATGAGCCTTTGAGATTCTTCCTGAGTCAGGGCCGATGCGGGTATCCCCGTCCACAGGGAGATAACCTCGGCAATGTTATCCTCGGTAACCTGAGTGGGACACTGGTTCAACTCCTGGGAGCAGGATGCGGAAGTGAACACCATCTGACACTTGGCCGCGGCCTCATCGATTAGATCAATAGCCTTATCGGGAAGGTTCCGATCCGGAATGTAGCGCACCGACATCCTCACCGCGGTCTGAATGGCTCTGGGGGTTATCACCACTCCATGATGTTTTTCATAACGATCTTTGAGGCCCTCAAGGATGGTGATGGTATCTTCCTCGGTGGGTTCTTCCACCATCACCGGCTGAAAACGGCGTTCCAGGGCTGGATCCTTCTCAAGATGAGTCCTGTATTCCTCGATGGTTGTTGCCCCGATGATGGTGATTTCATTGCGGGCAAGGTGCGGTTTCAGGATATTCGCAGCATTCAAGGCACCCCGGGAATCCCCCGCACCCATCATGGTATGAATCTCATCGATAAACAGAATGATGTCCCGGTTTCCCTTGAGTTCCTGCACCAGTTTTTCCATCCGTTCCTCAAACTCGCCCCGGTGCTTGGCTCCGGCAACCAGGGAAGCCATTCCCAACTCTATGATGGTTTTATCTTTGATAATCCTTGGGACTCTGCCTTCGGCAATCCGCTGGGCCAGGCCATATACCACCGCAGTCTTGCCAACTCCCGCCTCGCCGATGATGATGGGATTATTTTTCATCTTTTTTGTCAAGGTCTGAATGACCCGGCGAATCTCATCCTTGCGCCCGACGATAGGATCAAAACCCCCTTCCTGGGCCATTTTAACCAGATCCCGGCCCATCTTGTCCAGGGTCGGGGTTTTGACTCTCTTTTTCTTTTCTTTTTCCGGTTTTCCCCCGGCCCATGGGGGAGGGGAACTTTTGCCCTGAGCAGGAATCTGGCCTGCCATGGCTGCAGGAGGCGGAGAAAACACTCCCGGCTGTCTTTGGGGCGGAATCTGTCCCTTTCCTCCTCCCTCGGCCATAAAACGGCTCTGGGGAGTGCCCGCGGGGGGGAAGATCCCGGGAGGGATTCCATTGCCACCTTGGGAACCGGAGGCCAAAAGGTTTTTTGCATGTTCCTGAAGTTCATGAATATCAACTTCCAGCCCCTCCAGAACTCTTATGGGTATGGACCTGCCCTCCCGGCACAGGGCCGCAATAACATGATGAGGTTCAATCCGCAGGGCCTTCATATCTTCAGCTTCCGGGCCTGCATATTTCTTGAATATTTTCTTGAGCCGGGGAGTTTCGATGATCCCTTCCCACATGGGTTTTTCGTCGGGGGGGCCGCATATATTGGAAATATTTGTAGCCACCTCATCGGGATCCGCTCCGGACTCCTCCAGAAAGGACGAAAGCCAGTCTTCCGATTCCAGAACTGCCAGAAAAATATGTTCACAGCCCAGGTAAAAATGGCCCATCCTCATGCAAATCTGCCGGGCCTTCTCCCGGATTGACTCTGTAGTATCACTTAAAAGTAAAGGCATAAACATTCACATCCAGTAATTTTATCAAGAAGGGGAACCGGGTCTTGCAACCTGGATTCCCCACATAATCAAAATTAAACCGATTTAGAGGGCGATCCCGGTCAGGACCGCTTCTTTCGTTTCTTCTTCTTTTCCTTCCGTTTACGGCTCCGTTTAGATTTTTTCTTTGTCGGGGGTTCTGGAGATTTCTCCCCGGAATCAGGCACATCATCACCGGAGGACGCCTCGGAGGGTTTTTCCGGCAGTACCTCTTCAGTTATCGGTTTCTTCCGGGGTTCCAGGTCCTCCAGCTCGCCGGTGTCAGGGGCAGACTTGCCGGCCTTTTTCTTTTCTGCCTCTTCCAGGTCCCCGGTGTCAGGCGCCTTGTGGAGTTTCTTCTCTGGAGTCTTCCCCCCCGGCGACAGGGATCCTGTATCTGGAGCCTTCATCAGATCCGGTTCCCCGGGGGTTTCCAGACCCAAATCACCAGTGTCTGGGGCTTTTCGAAATTTGATACTGCCGGGAATCTCCCTGCTCAAATCACCAGTTTCCGGAGCCTTGCGAAGACGTTTTCTCTTCTGGTTGATAGTATCCAGGATCTTCATATCCCCGGATTCCTCAGCTTTTTTAATCAGCTTTTCTCGACGGATCCTGTCCAGAGATTCCAGTGAGGCATTGTCAGAAACCCGAGGTTCAAAACCCGCCTTTGGGGTAAGGCTTGCAGTGTCAGGGGCCTGGCCGTCCTTTGCTTTTTTCCTGCCTTCCCTGGTGATAACCTTGGATCCAAAATATTTTCTCTTGAGAGGTTTGTCCGACTCATCTTCCTTCCGGGGAGGCATCTTGTGGGCCTGTTCTTCAGGGGAAGCCTTGTGATATGAAGGCCCCCGCCGGGGAGGCTCCACCCTGCCGGGTTCAGTTTCCCGGACGGGCATAAGAGCCGGCATGCTGATGGTTTCCCGGTCACCGGGGGTTTCCATGGTTACCCGACGTATGAAGGTGGTGGGCTGATACGACAGCTGAGCAACGCATTCCATATGATATGTCTGGGGGAACATGTCCACCAGGCTAATTCCTTCGATGCTGTAGCCCTTTCCTCGGAGAAGAGCCAGGTCCCGGGCAAAGGTGGCAGGATTGCAGGAAACATATGCAAGCCTCAAAACCCGCATCTTTGCAATAAGATCCAGCACAGCCTCCTCACACCCCCGCCGGGGAGGATCCAGCACCATCTTGTCGGTTCTGATTCCCTTGTGGTATATCTCCGGCAGAATCTTCTCCACCTGTCCCACATGAAATTCCAGATTGCCGATGTTGTTCATAGAGGCAGAAGCCATGGCATCCTTCCGGGCCTGGGTCACTTCCTCAATGCCAATTACAGTGCAAACCTTTCTGGCAAGCCACAGGCTGATAGCCCCCACGCCACAGTAGGCATCCAACACAACATCCCCTTCATCGGGGTCAAGATACTCCTCCAGCACCTTGAACAGGGTTCCCGTCTGGGCAGGATTCACCTGGAAAAAAGACTGGGGAGAGATATGATATTTGACTTCATCAATCTCCTCCACCAGGTGATCTTCTCCATAGACAAGGCGGTTGTAGGTGCCCATGATAACATTGGTCATCTTGTCGTTGACATTTACCAGTATGCCTCTCAGGCTGGGCATCTTCTGAGTCATGATGTTTACAAACTTCGACATGGATGGAATCTTGTCGGTGGTGGAAACAACCACCAGGAGGATTTCATCCCTGGCCGAGCTGACCCTGGTCACCAGATAGCGCAGGAAACCCTGGCCGGTGCTGGGGTTGTAAACTTCCCACTGGAGCTTGGTAATGGCTTCCCGGGCAACCTGGAGGAGCCTGTTGGACAGGGGATGCTGAATAGCGCACTC